>NZ_JBEXFQ010000020.1:0-149007 GCF_040606855.1 Nocardia sp. NPDC005366 | reverse complement strand
GTTTAAAGAGGTGTTCTATTCCTTTTTGGTCATCCGGGTGGACCCGAACCGCACCCGAAACCTCCTGTAGGTGTATGGTTATGTAGCACCCAGTACCACGGCCGTGGGGGGGAACGCGGATTCGCGTTCCCGCCCTCGGCGCTTTCGTTGGCCGGTCTCGACCGCAGCCAATGGAAACGGTCTACGTACTGCGGAGTGTCTATCGGGTGGCGAGGCCGCAGGTCGCCGCATTGTCGTTTGCCGATGCCTACCTGATTGCCCTCGCCGAAGCCGATCCAGGCTCGGCCGTCGTCTCGTTCGATAAGGGCATCGACAAGGTGAAGAGCATCAATCGAGTCGAACCCGGGCCATTTGAATCGGCCGATTGATGTAGCGGTGCGCTGGTGTCGGCGACCGCGCAGGCCCCGTTTTGGCAGATGGCGGCCCTAGCAGGTACATTGGACTTCAGTCATCGACGAGTTCGATTACTACCCAATCCGTTCTACCGAAGACCGTTGGTCGCCGATCCCGTATGGGTTCGGTCGAAGGTCCGGCGACATTGCCGGCGGCCCACGCAGGGAGAGCCGAGGTCGGGATCTCGAGTCGGCACCGCCGAATCGGATGTCCTGTACGCCCCGGAACGCTCTGCGTCCGGGGCGTTTGTTGTGTCGCCGGTCCCTGGTTTTCGAAAGTTCGTTGACGAACCGACATCCAGAGAGGAGGCGAAGTATGGCAAAACCCGAGAAGGTCACCGCGGTCGAGGAGATCGCTGAGCAGTTCAAGAGCTCCACTGCCACCGTAGTCACGGAATATCGTGGTCTGTCGGTCGGCAAGCTCACCGAGCTGCGTCGCGCGCTCGGCGAGGAGGCCACGTACTCCGTCGCCAAGAACACCCTGGTCAAGCGTGCCGCCGCCGAGGCGGGCGTGGAAGGCCTCGACGAGCTGTTCGTCGGACCGACCGCGATCACCTTCATCACCGGTGAGCCGGTCAACGCGGCGAAGGCCCTCAAGACCTTCGCCAAGGACAACAAGGCGCTCATCATCAAGGGCGGGTACATGGACGGCGCGCCGCTGTCCGTGTCCGAGGTCGAGCGCATCGCCGACCTGGAGACCCGTGAGGTGCTGCTGGCGAAGCTGGCAGGCGCCATGAAGGGCAATCTGGCGAAAGCCGCCGGTCTGTTCAACGCTCCCGCTTCGCAGGTGGCCCGCCTGGCCGCCGCGCTGCAGGAGAAGAAGCAGGCCGAAGAAGGCGGCGCAGCCGCCGAATAGCGGTTCGCCCTCCTAGACAACATCTACGAAAGGACAACAACAATGGCAAACGTTGACGAACTGCTCGAGACCTTCGGCAACATGACCCTGCTCGAGCTGTCGGACTTCGTCAAGAAGTTCGAAGAGAAGTTCGAGGTCACCGCGGCTGCTCCGGTCGCCATCGCCGCCGTGGGTGGCGCTGCCGCTCCGGCCGAGGCCGCCGAAGAGCAGGACGAGTTCGACGTCGTGCTCGAGGGTGCGGGCGACAAGAAGATCCAGGTCATCAAGGTGGTCCGTGAGATCGTCTCGGGCCTGGGCCTGAAGGAAGCCAAGGACCTCGTCGAGAGCGCTCCGAAGTCGATCCTGGAGAAGGTCGGCAAGGATGCCGCCGAGGCCGCCAAGGCGAAGCTGGAAGAGGCCGGCGCCAAGGTTTCGGTCAAGTAATTCGAACGAATTACGCCGAACGGGCGGTTCCCCACTGGGGAACCGCCCGTTTCGCATTCCGCCACGGGTGCGGCGGAAATTGCGAACTTGAGAAGGTTTCTGCGTTACTCTTCGGTCAGGTTGGGGTGTGCCGTGTCTCGGTCTTGGGATAGAGTGACCGAACCCACTATCACACGCACACCGCGATGACCGAGCGCGCGGTTCGCGGTGGGGTGCTCGCTGAGAACAAGTGGAGGTAGGCGTGGGCGTCGAGGTCAGGACCGAGGGTGTAACAAAATCCTTCGGTTCCCAGCGTATTTGGCAGGATGTCTCTTTGACCCTGCCCACGGGCGAGGTCAGCGCACTGCTCGGTCCGTCGGGTACCGGTAAGTCGGTGTTCCTCAAGTCGCTGATCGGGCTGTTGCGCCCGGAGCGCGGGTCGATCTTCATCGACGGCACCGACATCACGACATGTTCCAACAAGGAACTCTACGAGATCCGCAAACTCTTCGGCGTGCTGTTCCAGGACGGTGCGCTGTTCGGCTCGATGAATCTGTATGACAACATCGCGTTCCCGCTGCGTGAGCATACGAAGAAGAACGAGTCCGAGATCAAGAAGATCGTGATGGAGAAGCTCGAGCTGACGGGTCTGCTCGGTGCGGAGACCAAGCTGCCGGGTGAGATCTCCGGTGGTATGCGTAAACGCGCGGGTTTGGCGCGGGCGCTGGTGCTCGATCCGCAGATCATCCTCGTCGACGAGCCGGACTCCGGTCTGGACCCGGTGCGTACCTCGTATCTGTCGCAGTTGCTGATCGATATCAACGCGCAAATCGACGCCACCATTCTGATCGTCACGCACAACATCAACCTGGCCCGAACCGTCCCGGACAATATCGGGATGCTGTTCCGTCGGCAGCTGGTGATGTTCGGTCCGCGTGAGGTGTTGCTGACCTCGGAGGAGCCGGTGGTCAAGCAGTTCCTCAACGGCCGCATGATCGGCCCGATCGGTATGTCGGAGGAGAAGGACGAGACCCAGATGGCCCGCGAACAGGCCATGGTCGACGCCGGTCACCACCACGGCGGCGCCGAAGAGGTCGAGGGCATCATCCCGCAGATGAAGGCGCAGCCGGGTATGCCGGTGCGTCAGGCGGTGCACCGCCGTAAGCAGCGTGTGCAGGAAATCCTCCATACGCTGCCGCACGCGGCGCAGGTCGCCATTCGCGATTCGCTCGCGGAGAACGACGACACACAGGTCATGGCGTACAACACCAATGATCTTGATAAATACCAGGGCGGCGCGTTCGACACAACGGTTCGACACAACACAACTAGCGGGTAACATACGGTCCGTGAATCGGACCCTCGCGCGTGTGCGGACTCCACTCGAGTCGGCGTTTGCGCAGGCGGGCAACATTTTTGCGCTGTTCATCGATGTCGTCCGCAAGACTTTCAAGAAGCCGTTCCAGTGGCGGGAGTTCATCGAGCAGTCGTGGTTCATCGCGAGTGTCTCGATCCTGCCGAGTGCGTTGGTAGCTATTCCGTTCGGCGCCGTCGTGGCGTTGCAGACGGGTTCGCTCATCAAACAGCTGGGCGCCGAATCCTTCACCGGCGCAACCAGCGTGCTGGCCACGGTGCAGCAGGCCGCACCGGTCGTGACCGCGTTGATCATCGCGGGCGCGGCCGGTTCCGCTGTAGCCGCCGATCTCGGCGCGCGCACCATCCGTGAAGAGATCGACGCGATGGAAGTGCTCGGCATCGACCCGATCCAGCGCTTGGTCGTACCGCGTGTGCTCGGCATGATGCTGGTGGCCCTGCTGCTCAACGGCCTGGTCTCGGTCGTCGGCATCGCGGGCGGCTATTTCTTCAATGTGCTGCTCCAAGGCGGCACTCCCGGCGCGTATCTCGCGTCCTTCTCCGCGCTGGCACAGTTACCCGATCTCTGGATCGGTGAATTCAAGGCGCTGGTCTTCGGTCTGCTCGCCGGTGTCATCGCCGCGTACAAGGGGCTGCATCCCACAGGTGGCCCGAAAGGAGTCGGTGACGCGGTGAACCAGTCCGTGGTGATCACATTCCTGGTGCTCTTCTTCGTCAATCTGATTTTGACGTTGGTGTACCTCCAGGTCGTCCCCGCCAAGGGCGCCTGACCCATGGCGACCCCCTACCGCAACCCGGTCATCGCCAAAACGACTCGCCGGGTGGGCGAGATCGCGCGCGCGCCACTGAATGTCATCGATCGCGCGGGCGATCAGATGTCGTTCTACACCCGTGCCATCGCCTGGATTCCACGCACCGCCGTGCACTACCGCAAGGAGGTCATGCGGCTGCTGGCCGAGGTGACCTTCGGATCCGGTGCGCTCGCGGTCATCGGAGGCACCATCGGCGTCATCGTCTTCATGTCCGGTTCCGTCGGCGTCGTCGTCGGCCTGCAGGGCTTCAAGGCGCTCGACTCGCTCGGCAGCTCGGTGCTCACCGGCTTCCTGACGGCCTATATCAATACCCGTGAAATCGCGCCGCTGGTGGCGGCTTTGGCGCTATCGGCCACGGTGGGCTGTGGGTTCACCGCGCAATTGGGCGCCATGCGCATCTCCGAGGAGATCGACGCGCTGGAGGTGATGGCGGTGCCCGGCGTGCCGTTCTTGGTCACCACCCGCGTGATCGCGGGCTTCCTCGCGGTCATCCCGCTCTACGTGGTCGGTCTGCTCGGCACCTTCATCGCGTCGCGCACGATCAGTATCTGGTTCAACGGGCAGTCGAGCGGATCCTACGACCACTATTTCAGTCTGTTCCTGCCGCCGGAGGACGTGCTGTATTCGTTCCTCAAGGTGCTGGTATTCGCGTTCGTGATCATCCTGGTGCACTGCTACTACGGCTTCAACGCCTCCGGCGGACCCGCCGGTGTCGGCGTCGCCGTCGGTAGGGCGGTGCGGGCCGCGATCGTGCTGGTCAATGTGCTCGACTTCTTCCTGAGTCTGGCGATCTGGGGAACGACGACGACCGTGCGGGTCGCCGGATGAGCGCCACATCGCGTCGAGATTCGATGAGCGGCGGCGGTCGGGCGACGGGTGGGCGCGGCGTGCATACCTGGCGCAAAACGGAGAAGTTACGCGTCCGGGTGCTCGGTATCGCGTTCTTCGCCCTGGTAGCGCTGTTCCTGTGGACAACCGTCGCGATCTACAACAAGCAGTTCGTGAAAACGGTCGACGTCGACCTGATCACCGACAGCGTCGGAAACGCGTTGACCCGCAACGCGGACGTGAAAGTCCGCGGCGTCAATGTCGGCGAGGTGCGGTCGAGCCGGTCCGAAGGCGGCAAGGTGACGTTGGATCTCGCGATCGACCCGGCCAAGGCCGAGCAGATCCCGGCCAATGCCACTGCCCGCCTGCTGCCGAAGACTCTCTTCGGTGAGCGGTACGTGGATCTGGTGATTCCGGAGGATCGGAGTCCGAAACATCTGACCGACGGGCTCATCCTGTATCAGGATCGCAGTGGCAACGCGATCGAGATCAGCAAACTGCTCGATGATCTGATGCCGCTGCTACAGGCGATTCCTCCGCAGGATCTCGCCGCCACCCTCGGTGCGCTGTCGCAGGCGCTGGCCGGTCAGGGCACGGCACTCGGCACCACCGTGGACAAGTTGGACGATATCTTCCGCGAGGTCAACGGGGTTATGCCGGAGTTGCAGGAGGATCTGCGCAGTTTCGCGACGGTGGCGGCCACCTATTCCGACGCCGCCCCGCTGTTGATCGACGCGCTGAACAATCTGCGCACCACGAACGCGACCATCGTGCAGCGCCGTTCGGATATCGACACGCTCTACGCGGTATTGACTCCGACCTCGTCCAGCACCGCGGATTTCCTGGTGGCGAACCGGGACAATATCGTCGACATCGCCGCGGATTCACGCCCGGCGCTGGAATTGCTGGCCAAGTATTCGCCGACCTATGCCTGCACGATGGCGAATTTCGCGAAGATGAAGCCACGCATCGACCAGATCATGGGTATGGGCACCGATAGACCCGGTTCGCGGGTGACGATCGAACTGGTCAACACGCGTGGCAAATATCTGCCGAACCAGGACGAACCGCGTTGGTTCGATACCAGGCCCGCGTGGTGCGTCGCCGAATATCCGCTCGGCGTCGACGTCGGCCAGTACATCGGCGGCCCGTCCAACGACGGCTCGTACGCGGTGCCCAGTCGCAACCCCGGCGACCAGACCACCGGTTATCTGCCGGAGCCCCAGCTGGGAGTCTTCCCGGCCGGGCAGGTTCCGACGGTCGCGGGTTCGCCCGCCGAGCAGCATTCGCTCGGCGCGATCTACGGTGCGGCGCAGGGGGTCTCACCGGAGGAAGTGCCTGGCTGGATGACGAGAGCGGGTGCGCCGGCATTCCGTGGCAGCGAGGTGAGTGTGCGATGAAGGCGAAATTGCGCGGCCTCGGCGGACCGCTGACGAAATTGATCGTCTTCGTGGTGGTGACGTTGTTCGCCACCGTGATGCTCGGCCTGTCGATCGCCAACTACACCGGCGGCGGCACCGAGTTCAAGGCCAGATTCACCGATGTCACCTCGCTCAACAAGGGCGACGAAGTGCGTATCGCCGGTGTGCGGGTCGGCAAGGTCACCGACGTGCGGATCGTGGACCGACGTCAGGCCGAGGTCGTCTTCGAAGTGCAGGACCGCGAGTGGCTGCCTGCCTCGACGACGGCCACCATCCGGTACCGGAACCTGGTCGGCCAGCGCTATATCGCGCTCGAGCAGGGGGCGGGCGAACAGGGCAGGAAGCTGAACAAGGGCGCGACCATCGGTTTGGACAAGACGCGGCCGGCGCTCAATCTGACGACGCTGTTCAACGGTTTCCGCCCGCTGTTCCGCACCTTGACCGCCGAGGACGTGAACAAGCTGTCCTTCGAGATCATCCAGGTCTTCCAGGGGGAGCAGGGCACGATCCGAGATCTGGTCGCCTCGACGGCGAACTTGACCAACAAGATCGCGGACAAGGACGCGGTGATCGGTCAGCTGGTCAAGAATCTGACGCTGGTGCTGGAGACGGTGAATCAGCGCGAGGACCAGTTCGATCAGCTCATCGTGAATACCGAGGCGTTGGTCAGCGGACTGGCGGCCGAGCGCGATGTGATCGGGCGGTCGGTGTCGTCACTGGGCAATCTCGCCTCGGCGACCTCCGACCTGCTGGTTCCGGTCCGCCCGACGCTGCAGGGTTCGATCGCGGGTCTGAGCCAGATCACCGGCACCCTCGACGAACGTTCCGACGAGGTGAACCAGGCGCTGGCGACCCTGCCGGTGAAGATGGAAAAGCTCGGCCGTGTCGGTAGTTACGGCTCCTGGTTCCAGTTCTATCTGTGCGGTATCGACCTCGTGGTCGGGCCGGGCGCGGTGGACGCGCCGCAGCTCAACCTGCCCGCCGGGATGCCGACGATCAATCAGCCGCTGTATACGAACGCCGCGCCGCGGTGCGCGGGGAGGGCTCGCTGATGGACGACCGAATGTTGCTCGGTAAACGCAGCCCCGCCTTCCTCGGTGCGCTCGGACTGGCGATGGTGTTACTGGTGGCGATGTCGGCGTTCTTCCTCGACCGGCTGCCGATCATCGGCGCGGGGATCGAGTACACGGCCGAGTTCTCCGAGGCGGCCGGCCTGAAGAAGGGCAACGAGGTCCGCATCGCCGGGGTGAAAGTCGGTCAGGTCGCCGACGTGCGCCTCGACGGTGACCGGGTGCTGGTGGATTTCCGCACCAAGGACGCCTGGATCGGCGACGAGACCACCGCCTCCATCCAGATCAAGACCGTCCTCGGCCAGAAATACCTGGCGCTCGATCCGCGCGGTTCGAATCCGGCCGATCCGAGTAAGCCGATTCCGTTGTCGCGCACCGTCGCACCGTATGACGTCATTGATGCCTTCACCGACGCGGCGAACAGCCTCGACAATATCGATACCGGCCAGTTGGCGACGAGTATGCAGGTGCTGGCGGAGGCGTTCGAGACCACGCCGCCGGAGATCAGGGGTTCCATCGACGGCATCGCCCGGCTCTCGGAAACGCTGGCCAAACGCGACGAGGAATTGAAGCGTCTGTTCCGTGCGACGAATCAGACCACCCGGGTACTCGCTGATCGCAATGCCGAATTCGAGCGACTACTCGCCTCGGGCGGACAGTTGCTGGCCGAGCTGAATATCCGCCAGCAGGCCATCCACCAGTTGCTCACCGGCGCGAAAACGGTGTCCGCGGAATTGAGCGCGTTGGTGCACGACAACGAGGAACAGATAGGGCCCGCGCTGAAGAATCTGCGCGCCTCCATCGAATTGCTGAACGACAACCAGCAGAACATCTCCAAGACCCTGGAACTCGCCGCGCCGTTCTACGGGCTGTACGCGAACGTGCTCGGCACCGGACGCTGGTTCGACGCGGTGATCACCAATGTGATTCCGCCCGCCCTGCCCGAAATTCCGGGTGACCGGCCGCCGGTGCGCACTCTGGGAGGTAACTGACGTGGCCGCGAGTAACGAGCCACTGACCGCGCTGCGCGGTACCAGCCGTGGCGCCAAGGCGGCCATCGTGATCGGACTGGTCGCGATACTGGTGGTGGTCGGATTCCTGTGGTGGATCTTCGATCGTGCGAGTACCACCAGGATCACCGCGTATTTCGATCGTTCGGTCGGCATCTACGAAGGTTCGGATGTGCGAATCCTCGGTGTCGCCGTGGGTTCGGTCGATTCGGTGGAACCGATGGGCGACCAGGTGAGGGTGGTGATGAGTGTCGACAGGAAATACGACATCCCCGCCGACGCGCAGGCCGCGCAGATCACGCCGTCGGTCGTCTCCGACCGGTTCATCCAGCTCACACCGGTGTATCGGGGTGGTCCGAAAATGGAGCGCGAGGCGACCATTCCGCGCGCGCGGACCGTCACTCCGGTCGAGGTCGACCAGCTGTACAAGAGCATCGCCGAACTCTCCGACGCGCTCGGCCCCAACGGCGCCAACAAAGAGGGCGCGGTGAACGAGTTGGTGCGCACCTCGGCGGCGAACCTGGCAGGTAACGGCGAGGCGCTGGCGAACAGCATCACTCAGCTCAGCAAGGCCGCGCGATATCTGTCCGACGCGCGCGGCGATATCTTCGAAACGGTCAAGAATCTACAGAGTTTCGTGAGCATGCTGGCCGTCAACGATCAGCAGGTGCGCGAGTTCAACACCCAGCTCGCCGATCTGGCGGGTTTCCTCGCCGGTGAGCGCCAGAATCTCGGGGAAGCGCTGGAACTGCTGTCGGTGGCGCTCGGCGATGTCGCGCGGTTCATCGACGACAACCGTGAACTGGTGGCCGACAATGCCGCCGCCCTGACCACATTGACCAAAACTCTCGCCGACCAGCGCGATGATCTGGCCGCGGCGCTTCCGGTGCTTCCCGTGGCATTGAGCAATCTGATCAATATCCACAACGGAGAATCCGGCACCCTCGATATGCGGGCCAATTTCCCGGAATTGCAGGATCCGTTCGGCGTGGTCTGCAAGATGCTGGATCTGTCCAAACTGATGCCAGGTGATCCGCGGTTCGAGGCGCTCGGCAGGCAGCTGCGCCCGATCATCGAACACTGCAAGGAGATCACCGACCAGATCACGGCGGGGGTGCAGACCCCGACGCTGATCCTGCCGTTCGGCATTCTCAGCGGCGAGAATCAGCAGCGTGATCCGGTTCCCGGCACCGTGCCGGGTACCCCGTCCGATCGGCTGCCGCCATCCGAAGGAGGTGGGCGATGAACAAGATCCGTAGTGCCGCACGTGGTTTCGGCGGCGCGGTGGCACTCGTCGTCTCCGCGGCGCTGGTCACCTCGTGTTCCTCCGACGGCATCTACAGTATCCCGCTGCCCGGCGGCGCCGATGTCGGAGAACATCCGATGACCGTCGAGATCCAGTTCGACGATGTCCTCGATCTGGTGCCGCAATCCTCGGTGAAGGTCGAGGGCGTACCGGTGGGCCGGGTCGAGGAGATCACCCTCGGCAAGGATCAGTGGACCGCGAGCGTGCGCACTCTGGTCAACGCGTCGGTCGATCTGCCCGCCAACGCGCGGGCCGAGGTACGGCAGACGAATCTGCTCGGCGAGAAGTTCATCGAACTGTCGCGGCCGGTCGCCGATCCCGAGCCGGACAGGCTCGCGGACGGTGCGGTCATCCCGGTCAGTCGCACCAGACACGCCACCGAGATCGAACAGGTGCTGGGCGCGTTGTCGTTGCTGCTCAATGGCGGCGGGGTCGCGCAATTGCAGCCGATCGTCACCGAGTTGAACAAAACCCTCGGTGGGCGCGAGGGCAGGGTGCGTTCGCTGCTGGAACAGGCCGAAACCCTGATCAGCGGGCTGAACGAACAGGTGGACGACATCACCCGCGCCCTCGACGGACTCGACACGTTGAGCGCGAGGGTGAGTACGCAGACCTTCCAGATCGGCAAGATCCTCGATGAATTGCCCACGGGTATCAAGATCCTCAATGAGCAACGGCCCCAACTGATTTCATTGCTGGCCCAGCTGGATCGGGTGGGTGAGGCGGGTTTCGACGTATTGAATACCTCGAAGGACGATCTCATCACCGACCTGATCTCACTGCGGCCGACATTGCAGGAACTCGGCCGCGCCACCCCGGATCTGGTGACCGCGCTGCCTCTGATTCCGACCTATCCGTTCCCGGATTCGACGCTGGAGGGTACCTTCGGCGGTTCGGTCAACACCTGGCTCTCGGTGGATCAGCAGATCGGCGTGACATTGAGCAATCTCGGTGTCGGCAAAGGGGATCCGGTCTACATTCCGCCGCTCGGCCGCCCGGTTCCGGTGAATCCGACTAATCCCTATTACAACGGCAACGGTCCGCGTCCCGGCTGGCCGACCGTTTCGCTGGTGCCGTTGCCGCCGACCATGGCGCAGGTTCCGGCGCTCGGCGTGCCAGGGGCGCCGAATCCGCTCGGTCCGCTGCTCGAGCAGTTCGGCGTCGACCAGCAGGAGGGTCCGCGATGACACGCCTCGTGCGCTACCAGTTGATCGCCTTCGCGCTGATCGCCGTGCTCGGCGTCGTCTATGTCGGCGCTCGCTACGTCCGGCTGGACGAGATGTTCGGCTTCGGGCTCTACCGCGTGAAGGTGGAAGCCGAGCAGACCGGCGGCATCTACAAGGGCGCGGAGGTCACCTATCGGGGCGTTCCGGTGGGACGGGTGGGCGATCTCCAGCTCAGTCCCGACGGTGTGGTCATGATCCTCGATCTCGAAACGAGCGGGCCGAGTATTCCGGCCTCGGCGAAGGCCGTCGTCGCCAACAGGTCCGCGATCGGCGAGCAATACGTGGATCTGCAACCCGACACCGACAGCGGCCCGTATCTGCGGAACGATTCGGTGATCCTCGGGGCGAGCACCCCGATTTCGGTCGAGGAATTGGTCTCCAGCGTGGATCATTTCACCAGCTCGGTCGACCTCGCCGCGCTGCATACGACCGTCACCGAACTCGGTAAAGCGTTGAACGGCAAGGGCGATGACCTCAAGGTCTTCATCGAATCGCTGAACACGTTCACCGAGACGTTCGACGCGACGCTGCCGCAGACCATCCAATTGATCCGCGACGGCAAGATCGCGCTCGGCACCCAGGCCGAACAGTCGGCGGCGATCCGCCAGTTCAGCGATGGGCTCGACCAGGTGACCGCCCAGTTGCGTTCCAGCGATCCGGCCGTGCGCCGCTTGATCGGTACCGGCGCCGACGCGGGCAGGCAGATCGGTGCGCTGCTGCGCGAGAGCGGCGGGGCGCTCACCGAGGATCTGGTCAATCTGCGGATGCTGCTGAAGGCCATCTCGCCGAAGTTCTACGCGCTGCAACCATTGCTCACCATGTTGCCGGGACTTTCGGTCGGCGCGTCGGCCACCGCGCCCGGCGACGGCACCAGCCACTTCGGTCTGGTGCTCGAGGTGAACAATCCGCCCACCTGTACGGTCGGCTACGAGGGGACCTACGAGATTCTGAAGCAGATGAAGGCGCAGAATCCCGACTTCGATGATTCGCGTGACGAGTTCCCGTTCAACAAGAACGCGAAATGCACGGTTCCGCAGGGTAATCCGACCGATGTACGCGGCGGCGCGCGCGCTGATCTGGCGGATCCGGCTGTTCCGCAGCCGTGGGACGACGTGCCGAAGACCGATCCGGAAAAGCTCAACCTGAACCCGATCGCCGTACAGATGGCCACCCTGCTGGGCGTCACGCCGAAGCGGTGACCAGGACCGACACAGTTAGGGTGCCTGTCGTGAACATCGACATCTCCAAGGAACAGCCGGGGGCCAGCGAACCGGGGACCGAGGAATCCGATGCCACGGCGGCCGAGTCGTCGGCATCGGATTCGCGCGCGTCCGACACCGGCGCCGCCGTGAGTGGGGGTGCCGAATCGCCGGACACCGAGTCGGATGCGGCCCGAAAGGATTCGGAGACGCCGGCGTCCCCGCGTCGCGCGCCCTTTGCCTCGACCGTCTTCTCGGCCGGAGTGCTGGTCGTCGCCCTGATTGCCGCGGTGTGGTTCGGCGCGGGCTGGGCCAGGTCCGCCTGGTTCACCGACGGGCCGCGCGCCGCCGCCCGCGACAGCGCCCTCGACTCCGCGCGCCAGGCGGCGATCAATATGACGTCGATGAAACTCGACGACGTACCCGGTTCGCTCGCGCTCGCGCGTTCCTCGATGACCGGCGCGATCCTGGAATCGGCGCAGAAGAATCAGCAGCAGTCCGAGCAGTTGGCCGCGCAGGCCGGTGTCGGCATGCAGGCGAAGGTGCTCGGGGCCTCGCTGACCGCGCTCAACAGCGAGCGTGACAAGGCGACGGCGCTCGTCGTGCTGCAGGTGACCGAATCCAAGCCGGACAAATCCGTCTCCGACTACCGCTACACCTGGAGCCTGGAGATGACCAAGGACGGCGAGGTCTGGAAGGCCGAGCAGGTCGCGTCGCTGGCGCAACCGGTACTGCTGGCCGGGCCGGGACCGAGCGGACTCGGTCAACCGACCAAGCAGTCCGGCGCGGAGCCGTCGCGGGCCCCAGCGAACACGCCCGCCTCGCCGCGGCCCGGATCGTAGGAGGACACCCGATGAATTCTCGTAAGCCGATCAACCGGGTCACCTCCAAGCGGCGTCCGGCCACTGGGTCCACCGCCCGTCCGAGCGCCCGCGCGGTCGCGGGAACCCGCGCCACGCGCCCCGCGGCGACGACGGGAGGGCGCGCGCCGGACGTAGGCCGTTCCCGTGCCGGTACAGGCGACGCCGGCCGTGTGAGCGCCGACCCGCGTCCGCGCCGGTTCTCCAGGTCGGGATCGTCGTGGGCGGTCGTCGCCGGATGCGTGGTCGCGGCGCTCGCGCTCGCCGGTTTCGCGGTGGTCGCCGCATTGCGCCCCGGTGTGAACGATTCGAATCTGGCCTTCGTCGACACGTCGGGAACCGAGGAGGTACGCGCCGCCGCCGAGCATGCGCTGCGCACCATCTACGGGTACGACATCGAGCACATCGACGGCTACGAGGCGGCGGTGCGCTCGGTGGTGACCGGCGACATGCTCACCGATCTCGACAAGTTCTCCGCGACCACGATCGACGCCATAAAACAGGCCCAGACCAGCGCCGATGCCAAGGCCGATCCCATTGGTGTGACTTTGCTCACCGACGATCGGGCCGAGTTGCTGGTGAATCTGGTGGTGAGTGCGACCAAGGGCGGAGTGGCCCAGCAGAGCGTGGCGGGTCCGGTCGTTCTGCGCATGCGGAAGGTGGACGGTCACTGGTTGGCCAGTGACATCGTCGATCAGTGAGTTGCGCGGGTGATCTTGAACTGTGGCAGCCGATCTCACCGACATCCAGGTCGGGCCGCCACTTGACGAGTTTCGCCCGAACCGTCACGCTATTCACAACAGCGGCAGCTGTCACAGTGGCTTCACCCGCCCCGCCGCCCTCGACGCAGCCAGCGTTTCGGGTCAGGGCGCCGGTCCGTGAGGGCCGGGTGTCGACCCCTTCGGGGTCCGGCGCGCCAGCCAGGTGAACGTTCGCACGGGTGGTACTTTGACACCTCCGTGCCGATAGGTGTAGGTTTGGACGTTGCGCTGGCTGCCTCCTGTCCATTCCTCGATTCGCACACGTGAGTTCCACCCTTCCGGTGTTACTTCCGCTGTTGCCTGTTCGGGTTTTCGTTCGGGTTGTAACCAGCGGAATTCGTAGCAGACAAGCGACGGTCGCGGACCACCACGCGACGCGCGTGAGGTGCTGGAAGGACGCATCTTGGCAGTCTCCACCCAGACCAAGGCAGTTGCCGGAATCCCCGGAGCCCCGTTGCGGGTGTCTTTCGCGAAGATCCGTGAACCCTTGGAGGTGCCCGGACTTCTCGATCTACAAACGGACTCTTTTGCATGGTTGATCGGCTCGCCGTCATGGCGAGAGAAAGCCGCCGCTCGCGGCGACGTCGGGCTCTCGGGCGGACTCGAGGAGGTGCTCGAGGAGCTCTCGCCGATCGAAGACTTCTCCGGCTCCATGTCCCTGTCTTTCTCCGACCCTCGTTTCGAAGAGGTCAAGGCCTCGATCGACGAGTGCAAAGACAAGGACATGACGTACGCGGCGCCACTATTCGTGACCGCCGAGTTCATCAACAACAACACCGGTGAGATCAAGAGCCAGACGGTCTTCATGGGTGATTTCCCGATGATGACCGACAAGGGCACGTTCATCATCAACGGCACCGAGCGCGTCGTCGTGTCGCAGCTGGTGCGTTCTCCCGGCGTCTACTTCGACCACAGCGTCGACAAGGCCACGGAGAAGGACCTGCACAGCGTGCGCGTCATCCCGTCGCGTGGCGCGTGGCTGGAATTCGACATCGACAAGCGCGACACCGTCGGTGTCCGCATCGACCGCAAGCGTCGTCAGCCGGTCACCGTGCTGCTGAAGGCGCTGGGTTGGACGAACGAGGAGATCGTCGAGCGTTTCGGCTTCTCCGAGATCATGATGTCCACCCTGGAGAAGGACAACACGGCGGGCCAGGACGAGGCGCTGCTCGATATCTACCGCAAGCTGCGTCCGGGCGAGCCGCCGACCAAGGAGTCCGCGCAGACCCTGCTGGAGAACCTGTTCTTCAAGGAGAAGCGCTACGACCTGGCGCGCGTCGGTCGCTACAAGATCAACAAGAAGCTCGGCATCCACCTGGGTGAGCCGATCACGGCTTCGGTGCTGACGAAGGAAGACATCGTCAGCACCATCGAGTACCTGGTGCGTCTGCACGCGGGTGACCGGAACATGACCGCCCCCGGCGGCGAGGAAGTTCCCGTCGAGGTCGACGACATCGACCACTTCGGCAACCGTCGCCTTCGCACCGTCGGCGAGCTGATCCAGAACCAGATCCGGGTCGGTCTTTCCCGGATGGAGCGCGTGGTCCGCGAGCGGATGACCACCCAGGACGTCGAGGCGATCACGCCGCAGACCCTGATCAACATCCGCCCGGTCGTCGCCGCGATCAAGGAGTTCTTCGGAACCTCCCAGTTGTCGCAGTTCATGGACCAGAACAACCCGCTGTCGGGGCTGACCCACAAGCGCCGCCTGTCGGCGCTCGGCCCGGGTGGTCTGTCCCGTGAGCGCGCCGGCCTGGAAGTCCGTGACGTCCACCCGTCGCACTACGGTCGCATGTGCCCGATCGAGACCCCGGAAGGCCCGAACATCGGCCTGATCGGCTCGCTGTCGGTGTACGCGCGGGTCAACCCGTTCGGCTTCATCGAGACCCCGTACCGCAAGGTGGTCGACGGCAAGGTCACCGATGAGGTCAAGTACCTCACCGCCGACGAAGAGGACAGGCACGTACGTGCCCAGGCCAACTCGCCGGTGGACGCGGAGGGCAACTTCCTCGAGGATCGGGTGCTGTGCCGCCGCGGCAACGAGGAGAACGAACTCGTCGCCGCCATCGACGTCGACTACATGGACGTGTCGCCGCGTCAGATGGTGTCGGTCGCGACCGCGATGATCCCGTTCCTCGAGCACGACGATGCCAACCGCGCCCTGATGGGTGCGAACATGCAGCGTCAGGCGGTTCCGCTGATCCGTTCGGAGGCCCCGATCGTTGGCACCGGCATGGAACTGCGTGCCGCGGTCGACGCCGGTGACGTTGTCGTCAACGAGAAGTCCGGTGTGGTCGAGGAAGTCTCCGCCGACTACGTCACCGTGATGGCCGACGACGGCAGCCGCAAGTCCTACCGGATGCGTAAGTTCAACCGCTCGAACCAGGGCACCTGTTCCAACCAGCGTCCGATCGTGGACGAGGGGCAGCGGGTGGAAGCCGGGCAAGTTCTCGCCGATGGTCCCTGCACCGAGAACGGTGAGATGGCCCTCGGTAAGAACCTGCTCGTGGCGATCATGCCGTGGGAAGGCCACAACTACGAGGACGCGATCATCCTGTCGCAGCGTCTCGTGGAAGAGGACGTTCTCACCTCGATCCACATCGAAGAGCACGAGATCGACGCCCGCGACACCAAGCTGGGCGCCGAGGAGATCACCCGGGATATCCCGAACGTCTCCGACGAGGTGCTCGCCGATCTGGACGAGCGCGGCATCGTGCGTATCGGCGCCGAGGTCCGTGACGGCGACATCCTGGTCGGCAAGGTCACCCCGAAGGGCGAGACCGAGCTGACCCCGGAGGAGCGGCTGCTGCGCGCGATCTTCGGTGAGAAGGCGCGCGAAGTGCGTGACACCTCGCTGAAGGTGCCCCACGGCGAGTCGGGCAAGGTCATCGGCATTCGCGTGTTCTCACGCGAGGACGACGACGACCTGCCTCCCGGCGTCAACGAGTTGGTTCGCGTCTACGTCGCGCAGAAGCGCAAGATCCAGGACGGCGACAAACTCGCTGGTCGCCACGGCAACAAGGGTGTCATCGGCAAGATCCTCGCCACCGAGGACATGCCGTTCCTCCCGGACGGCACCCCGGTCGACATCATCCTGAACACCCATGGTGTGCCGCGTCGTATGAATATCGGTCAGATCCTGGAGACCCACCTCGGGTGGATCGGCAAAACAGGCTGGCAGGTCGACGTCGCCACCGACGGCACCCGTCCCGATTGGGCACAGGCGCTGCCGGAGGAGATGCTCGGCGCACCGTCGGACTCCAATATCGCGACCCCCGTCTTCGACGGCGCCCGCGAGGAGGAGTTGACCGGTCTGCTCGCCTCGACCCTGCCGAACCGCGATGGTGAGCGCATGGTCGACGACGACGGCAAGGCGACGCTGTTCGACGGTCGTTCCGGCGAACCGTTCCCGTACCCGGTCGCTGTCGGCTACATGTACATCCTGAAACTGCACCACCTGGTCGACGACAAGATCCACGCTCGTTCGACCGGCCCGTACTCGATGATCACCCAGCAGCCGCTCGGCGGTAAGGCCCAGTTCGGTGGTCAGCGCTTCGGTGAGATGGAGTGCTGGGCGATGCAGGCCTACGGCGCGGCTTACACGCTGCAGGAACTGCTGACGATCAAGTCCGACGATGTCGTGGGCCGCGTGAAGGTCTACGAGGCCATCGTCAAGGGCGAGAACATTCCGGAGCCGGGCATTCCGGAGTCGTTCAAGGTGTTGCTGAAAGAGCTCCAGTCGCTGTGCCTCAACGTCGAGGTGCTGTCTTCGGACGGCGCGGCGATCGAGATGCGCGACGGTGACGACGAGGATCTGGAGCGCGCGGCGGCCAACCTGGGCATCAATCTGTCCAGGAACGAAGCGGCCACCGTCGACGATTTGGCGAACTAGGCGGCAGGGCCGGATGTCGTGCACGCCGACGACATCCGGCCTCCGCGCTCGACCCACTAGTGAACTTTTTTGCTCGAATTCGACCCGAATAGGGGAAAGGAAGTTACGTGCTAGACGTCAACTTCTTCGATGAACTCCGGATCGGTCTGGCCAGCGCCGAAGACATCCGCCAGTGGTCTTTCGGCGAGGTGAAGAAGCCGGAGACCATCAACTACCGCACGCTCAAGCCAGAGAAGGACGGCTTGTTCTGCGAGAAGATCTTCGGTCCCACCCGGGACTGGGAGTGCTACTGCGGCAAGTACAAGCGTGTCCGCTTCAAGGGCATCATCTGTGAGCGCTGTGGCGTCGAGGTGACTCGCGCCAAGGTGCGTCGTGAGCGGATGGGCCATATCGAGCTGGCCGCTCCCGTCACCCACATCTGGTACTTCAAGGGCGTGCCCTCGCGCCTCGGGTACCTGCTCGACCTGGCGCCGAAGGATCTGGAAAAGATCATCTACTTCGCCGCCTACGTCATCGTCGGCGTCGACGAGGAGCTGCGTCACAGCGAGCTCTCCACGCTCGAAGCCGAGATGGAGGTCGAGAAGAAGGCCGTCGCCGATCAGCGCGACGCCGATCTGGAGGCCCGCGCGCAGAAGCTCGAGGCCGATATCGCCGAACTCGAGGCCGAAGGCGCCAAGTCCGACGTGCGCCGCAAGGTCAAGGACGGCGGCGAGCGTGAGATGCGTCAGCTCCGCGATCGGGCCCAGCGTGAGCTGGACCGACTCGACGAGATCTGGACGACCTTCACCAAGCTGTCGGTCAAGCAGCTCATCGTGGACGAGGTTCTCTACCGCGAGCTGGTCGATCGCTACGGCGAGTACTTCACCGGCGCGATGGGCGCGGAGTCCATCCAGAAGCTGATGGAGAACTTCGACATCCACGCCGAGGCCGAGAATCTGCGGGAGACCATCCGCAGCGGCAAGGGCCAGAAGAAGCTGCGCGCGCTCAAGCGGCTCAAGGTCGTCGCGGCCTTCCAGACCAACGGCAACTCGCCGATGGGCATGGTGCTCGACGCCGTTCCGGTGATCCCGCCGGAGCTGCGCCCGATGGTTCAGCTCGACGGTGGCCGTTTCGCCACCTCCGACCTGAACGACCTCTACCGCCGCGTCATCAACCGCAACAACCGCCTCAAGCGACTGATCGATCTGGGTGCGCCCGAGATCATCGTCAACAACGAGAAGCGGATGCTGCAGGAGTCCGTCGACGCGCTGTTCGACAACGGCCGTCGTGGCCGTCCGGTCACCGGGCCGGGTAACCGCCCGCTGAAGTCCCTGAGCGATCTGCTCAAGGGCAAGCAGGGTCGTTTCCGTCAGAACCTGCTCGGCAAGCGCGTCGATTATTCCGGTCGCTCGGTCATCGTGGTCGGCCCGCAGCTGAAACTGCACCAGTGCGGTCTGCCCAAGTTGATGGCGCTGGAACTGTTCAAGCCGTTCGTGATGAAGCGTCTGGTCGACCTGAACCACGCGCAGAACATCAAGTCCGCCAAGCGCATGGTGGAGCGTCAGCGTCCCCAGGTGTGGGATGTCCTCGAAGAGGTCATCGCCGAGCACCCGGTGCTGCTGAACCGCGCGCCCACCCTGCACCGTCTGGGTATCCAGGCCTTCGAACCGCAGCTGGTCGAGGGTAAGGCCATCCAGCTGCACCCGCTGGTCTGTGAGGCGTTCAACGCCGACTTCGACGGCGACCAGATGGCCGTGCACCTTCCGCTGTCCGCGGAGGCGCAGGCCGAGGCCCGCATCCTGATGCTGTCCTCGAACAACATCCTGTCGCCCGCGTCCGGCCGACCGCTGGCCATGCCGCGTCTGGACATGGTGACCGGCCTGTACTACCTGACCCGTCTCGTCGATGGTGCCAAGGGCGAGTACCAAGCGTCCACCAGGGACAGTGCGGAGCGGGGCGTGTACTCGTCTCCCGCCGAGGCACAGATGGCGGTCGACCGCGGTGAGCTGACCGTGCGGTCGCTCATCAAGGTGCGGCTGACCGATCAGCGTCCCCCGAAGGACGTCGAGGCCGAGCTGTTCCCGGACGGCTGGAGCCGCGGCGACGCGTGGACTACCAAGACCACGCTGGGCCGGGTGCTGTTCAACGAGTTGCTGCCCGCGGACTACGCGTACATCAACGAGCAGATGCCGAAGAAGCGTCAGGCGACGATCATCAACGATCTCGCCGAGCGTTACCCGATGATCGTGGTCGCGCAGACCGTCGACAAGCTGAAGGACGCGGGCTTCTACTGGGCCACCCGTTCCGGCGTGACGGTCTCCATGTCGGACGTTCTGGTTCCGCCGGAGAAGGCCGAGATCATGGAGCGCTACGAGGCGCAGTCGGATCAGATCGAGCGGAAGTACCAGCGTGGTGCGCTCGATCACCAGGAGCGCAACAACGCCCTGGTCAAGATCTGGCAGGAAGCGACCGAAGAGGTCGGTAGGGCGCTGCGTGCGCACTACCCGTCCGACAACCCGATCATCACGATCGTCGACTCGGGCGCGACGGGTAACTTCACCCAGACTCGTACCCTCGCGGGTATGAAGGGCCTGGTTACCAATCCGAAGGGTGAGTTCATCCCGCGGCCGATCAAGTCCTCCTTCCGCGAGGGCCTGACGGTTCTGGAGTACTTCATCAACACCCACGGTGCCCGTAAGGGTCTGGCCGACACCGCGCTTCGTACCGCCGACTCGGGTTACCTGACCCGTCGTCTGGTCGACGTCTCGCAGGACGTCATCGTGCGCGAGCACGACTGTGGCACCGAGCGCGGCATCGTCGTGCCGATCGCCGAGAAGTTGCTCGACGGCACGATCATCCGGGACGCGCATGTGGAAACCTCCACCTACGCCCGGACGCTCGCGTCGGACGCGCTGGACGCCAAGGGCAATGTCATCGTGGGCAAGGGCGCCGATCTCGGCGACCCGGCACTCGAGGCGCTGCTCGAGGCCGGTATCACCGAGGTGAAGGTCCGCTCCGTGCTGACCTGCACCACCGGCACCGGCGTGTGCGCGACCTGCTACGGCCGCTCGATGGCGACCGGCAAGCTGGTCGACATCGGTGAGGCCGTCGGCATCGTCGCCGCGCAGTCCATCGGTGAGCCCGGTACCCAGCTGACCATGCGTACCTTCCACCAGGGTGGTGTCGCGGGTGATGACATCACCGGCGGTCTGCCGCGTGTCCAGGAGCTCTTCGAGGCTCGCGTGCCGAAGGGCAAGGCGCCTATCGCCGAGGTCTCCGGTCGCATCCGTCTCGAGGACGACGACCGCTTCTACAAGATCACCATCATCCCGGATGACGGTGGTGAGGAAGTCGTCTACGACAAGCTCTCGAAGCGTCAACGTCTGCGTGTGTTCAAGCACGACGACGGCACCGAGCGTCTGCTCTCCGACGGTGACCACGTCGAGGTCGGCCAGCAGTTGCTGGAAGGCGCGGCGGATCCGCACGAGGTGCTGCGCGTGATGGGCCCGCGTCAGGTGCAGGTCCACCTGGTCCACGAGGTCCAGGAGGTCTACCGCTCGCAGGGTGTGTCGATCCACGACAAGCACATCGAGGTCATCGTTCGCCAGATGCTGCGTCGCGTCACCATCATCGACTCCGGTGCGACGGAATTTCTGCCCGGTTCGCTCACCGAGCGCGCCGAGTTCGAGAGCTCCAACCGTCGCGTGGTCGCCGAGGGTCGCGAGCCCGCGTCGGGTCGTCCGGTGCTGATGGGTATCACGAAGGCGTCGCTCGCCACCGATTCGTGGCTGTCGGCGGCCTCCTTCCAGGAGACCACCCGAGTTCTGACGGACGCGGCCATCAACTGCCGCTCCGACAAGCTCATCGGCCTCAAGGAGAACGTGATCATCGGCAAGCTGATCCCGGCCGGTACCGGTATCAACCGTTACCGCAATATCCAGGTTCAGCCCACCGAGGAAGCTCGTCAGGCCGCGTACGCGGTGCCGTCCTACGACGACACCTACTACAGCCCGGACAGCTTCGGCGCCACCACCGGTGCCGCCGTCCCGCTGGACGATTACGGTTTCAGCGACTACCGGTAGTCGGTAGTAGACAGACGATCGCCCCGCTCCGTTCCGGAGCGGGGCGATCGTCGTCTCACGGTGTCGTCCAGGCGGAGCGTGGCTGATGAGTTGCCGCCGAGGAAGCGTGCTGAAATGTCAGCTCTCGTAAAGAGTGTTCAGGTCGATCAGTAGGGCGTCGTCGGACGCGCGCAGATTCCTGTCGAAACCGGCGCCGCAGTAACAGGTGCGAATGGTTTCGCGCGTGTCGTATCCCTTGTCGGACAGCAGATCTCGGACGCGCCGAAGGCGTTCCAGGTGACCGGGGGTCATTGTTCGGTCCTATGTCGTCTCGCCGAGGGACAGGATGCGGCGTGGATGTCCCGGCTCCTCCGGGGCGAGGACGGCCACGTCCACTTGGATCTGGCTTTTGCGCCGCGGATCCTTGACCGTCGCGGCGCCGACCTGTCCGGCAGGTCGCCGAATACGGCGGGCCCCACCGACATCGCCCAGTCGCGGCAGATTTCGCCGGCTGAAGGGATCCGTCTCGCGGATGATCAGTCGGGCGTCCTCATGTGGCAGCTTCGCGATACCGCAGCGGTTCGAGCACCAATTCCATGCTCGCCCGCCCTCGCAGTGGGGCGTTGCCCGACAGCAGTCCACCCATCACAGATATAGCGGAGCCGCACAGCAGCAGCCGCGACCCGGCCTGTCGCGCGGCTCCGCGCGGATCGAGGGCGCGTTGTTCGGAAGCGTGCGGAGCGGCCGGTGCGGGCTGGTGTCGTGACGGCTGTGGACAGTTCCGGCCGGGGAGTATTAACTGGAACAGGTTTCAATTCCGGGTGAACGGGAGATGCGATGGACAGTGCGACCATGGGAGATCTGGTGATGGCCGGATTCCAGAAACTCGGGTTCATCCAGTACGCGGGGATCGTCGGGGTGGATTTCGCCGCTGGCCGCAATGTCGTATCCATCGCTCCGCGGCAGGAACATCTCAACCACAACGGCGACCTGCACGCGGCGGTCCTGTTCGGTCTCGCGGAGACGGCCGCGATGGGTGCGGCCGTCTCCGCAATCGTGGATCTGATGGGTGAGACGTTCATCGTCGCCAAGGACGGGCGGATCGAGTATCACGCACGGGCCAAGGGGGATTCGGGGCCCTTTCTGGCGACCTCGGAATTCCCCGCCGAAACCCTCGAACGGGTCCGCGCCGATATCGCCGCGCGCGACCCGATCGAGTGGGAGGTACCGGTGCGGATCACCGACAACACCGAAAAGCTGGTCGCCTCCGCGTATTTCACCGCTGTGATACGGCCGCGGCGCGCTTCGTAACCGTGGTTTCGATGCTGCTCGACGGATATGTCAGCGCTCGCTGTCGAGCATCGCCATCTGCGCGTCGGCGTATCGCCCGCCCGCGACCCGCTCCGCCGGAGCCGCGTCCTCGATGGCGGCGATATCCTCGTCCGTGAGCCGAATATCGAGCGCGCCAACGGTTTCGGTCCACCGATCGCGTCGGCGCGCGCCGATGATCGGCACGATATCCGTTCCTCGGCTCAGCGCCCAGGCGATCGCTGACTGTGCCACCGACATATCGTGCCGCGCCGCGACTGTCGCGAGCGCGTCCACCAATTCCAGATTCCTGGTCAGGTTCTCGCCCTGGAAACGCGGGCTGTGCGCGCGGAAATCCGCGGCGTCGAAGGACGCTCCCGCCCGCACCGTCTCGCTGAGCAGACCGCGTGAGAGCACCCCGTAGGCGGTGATCCCGATCCCGAGTTCGCGGGTGACCGGCAGGATTTCCGCTTCGATACCCCGCGAGATCAGCGAATATTCGATCTGCAGGTCGGCGATCGGCGCGACGGCCGCCGCCCGGCGGATGGTGTCTGCGCCGACTTCGGAGAGCCCGATGTGGCGGACGTAGCCCGCGTCGACCAGTTCGGCGATCGCGCCCACGGTGTCCTCGATCGGCACCGCCGGATCCAGCCGTGCGGGCCGGTAGATATCGATGTAGTCGACCCCTAGCCGTTGCAGGGTGTAGGTGAGGAAATTGCGCAGGGCGACAGGGCGGTTGTCGATCCCGCCCCAGGCGCCGCCCGGCCCGCGCAGCGCCCCGAATTTGACGCTCAGCACCACGTCCTCGCGTGGACGGTCGGCGATGGCCTTGCCGACCAGCGTTTCGTTATGCCCGGCGCCGTAGAAATCGCCGGTGTCGACGAGGTTCGCGCCGGAATCGAGTGCGGCGTGGATGGTGGCGATCGATTCGGTGTCGTCGGAGGAGCCGTACATACCGGACATCCCCATGGCGCCGAGGCCGATGCGGCCCACAGTGGGGCCGGTGTCGCCGAGTCGGACTGCGGTGATCTGCGATGTGGTCATGGTTCGAGCCTGTACCCGGCGGCGAGAGTGCGGCAGAGATCGTCTATCGGGGGAGCGGCAATCCCTGGCTGGGGCGGCGCGCGTCGGGGACAGTGGAGAGATGGACCGACCCGGATTGGCCGATTTCCTGCGCCGTCGCCGCGAGCAGTTGACGCCCGCGGAGGTCGGCCTGCCACCAGGCGTGCGCCGCCGCACGCCTGGGCTGCGGCGCGACGAGGTGGCCCTGCTGGCCGGCATGTCCACCGACTACTACACACGGCTCGAACAGTCCAGGGGGCCGAGGCCGTCCACCCAGGTGCTGGCGTCGCTGGCCCGCGCGCTGCGGTTGAGCAGCGACGAACGCGACCACCTGTATCACCTGTGCGGTCATGCCTCGCCCGGTCGCGCGCTCGGTGACAAACACGTCGGTCCCGGGTTGCTGCATATGCTCACCAAATTGGACGATACGCCCGCCACCGTGGTCACCGACCTCGGCGAAGTGCTGGTGCAGAACCGCATGCACGCTCTGTTGGTCGGCGATCACGGCGAGCGTCGCGGCTTGGATCGCTACTACGCGTGGCGCTGGTTCACCGATCCGGGCGCGCGCGCCATCTTCCCCGAGGAGGACTGGGATCGACTGGGGCGCAGTCACGTCGCTGATCTGCGCGCCACCGCTGCCCGCCGAGCCGACGACGCCGACGTGGTCGAATTCATCGGCGCGTTACGTGCGGGGAGCGCGGAATTCGAACAGCTGTGGAACGAACACGAAGTGGCGGTGCGACTTTCGGATACCAAACGTATCCGGCACCCAGCCGTCGGTCTCGTCGACACCGTGTGCGAAACCCTGCTCACGCCGAATTCCGCGCAACGCCTGCTGGTCTACCTGCCGCGTCCCGGCACCGATGCCGCCGACAAGTTGGATCTGTTGCGCGTCATCGGAACCCAGCGTCTGGCGCCTGCCGAGGACGGCACCGCATCGGCCTGACGCCCGGTCACGGACGCATGTCAGCACACGGTCGGTGTAGATGACCGGCGAATCGCCGACGATCCTGGCCGCTCCACGTGACGGGGCTCTCGACCTCGCAGGTCGCTGTCGCCGCGCGATCGGTCGATGAAGGGATCGGGCCGAACATCGAGATGTGCTGGCTCGCCGTGGCTTCGGATAGCGGTGACCTGCAAATCTTGATGCGGAAGCTGACTGGTTCGTCTACTTGGTATGAACGCGCTTTACGGGATCCACTCGGTGTGGACCGCGACTCCGCTATGGTTCGTGCTTGCCGCAGGGTTCTCAGGGATCTGGCTGAGCATCGTTCGTTGTGTACGTCTGTGCCTGAGCTGCTACGAGACTCGCTTGATCCTGCGGGAAGCACGCGGAGGTGTTCGCGTCATGCGTCTGTCCCGTCGTGGAGGGTCGCTGTCGTTCTGCGTCATCGAGGTGGGGGATACACCTACTCGATGGGCATGCATGTTGGCTGTATCCCCTTTTCAAGAAATGAATGCCATATGACAGCGGCTCGATCGTCATCCGCCGACCATGCACAGCTCGAGAAGCTGTTCCGTCAGTACTACGAACTCGTGCGGCAATATCTACTCGGCGCCCTTCGTGGGGATACGTCGAGGGCTGATGACTTGGTGCAGGAGGTTTTCATGGCGGTATTACGGACCTATCGTCAGAGTATTTTCGATAAGTCCTCGCATCAGCAGGAGGCGCTGCTGCTCAAGATGGCTAAGAACGCTGTGATCGATATGTGGCGCAGGGAGGGCAGGCTCGTCTTCTGCGAGGACTATCAGGAGTCTGACATCCCGCTGGGGGGTGTGCGGGGCTCGGAAGACGACCGGGTCGACACCATTATCGGTGACAGTATCGTGCAGGGGTTCATCGAGGTCGCGGTGGAGAAACTAACTGTTGGTGAGTACCGAGTGGCATTCATGAGTTGGGTGATGGACTGCTCCGACGATGAGATCGCCGAAACCCTGCGAACAACCGTTCCGACGGTGAGGACGCACAAGTGGTCGGCTCGAAAGAAATTGAAAGCCTGCGTGAACAGGGATGGGTACGAGATACGATTCTTCGACCGACTCGAGACCGTGCATCAAATACCCAGCTCTGGAATTGGAGAGGTGGCGGTATGAGTCCACAGTACAACAATGGCGCCGAGGTTGAAACGCTCACCATCGCCCAAGTTTTCACCGAGGTGGGGAAATATTTTGTCGCTCGAGACGGCGAGGGTGACGTCGATGCCGGCTGGGAGAATCTACAGCGGGCTTTGAACGAGGACAGTGCTCCACTCGCGGAGGAACCAATTCGTGCGACGGCCGCGATTCGGCATAGTCCGAATATCCTGACCGACTTCAGTATTCGTACCCACGTCAAGGCGCTTGCTCTGGGTGGAGTTGCGGTAGCGGTTGCCTCGCTGCTCGTTGCAGGTTTCGCTTGGTTCGTCATCACCGCGACGGCTGAGGTTTGCGGGTTGGTCACGTTGCGACTCGCCCAGCGACGGCTACGTCCTGTCGCAATCTATCATCACGAATCCAATTGCGCGGGTGCTGATTCGGGTGTCGAGTTCACGCTCGCCGCGGACTTTGTGCCGTTGCACAAGGACACCGTGACGATGAGGATTCTCGAACTCGAAGGAGCAGACCTGCGGGGCGAGGATCTGTTCAGCCTCAACTTGATCAGTGCCCGCCTGCATGCGGTGAATCTGGATGGAGTGACGTTACGAGGTGCCAATCTGCTTGCCACCGATCTGAGCAGCGCACACCTGTTCGCCGCCGAGCTGTCCTACGCCAATCTCACCAACGCCAACTTGAGGCGTGCCGACTTGACTCGCGCCCTCTTGATCGGCAGTCGCATGTCGGGCGCCCACCTTGCCGGTGCAACCTTGTCTGGTGCGAACCTGACGGGTGCCAATCTCTGCGGTGCGGATCTGACTGGTGCGGATCTGACCGGCGCGATTCTTGCTGGCGCGAACCTGTCCTGGGCCAAGCTCACCGGAGCGAACTTGACCGGTGCCATTTTGACGAGCGCTGCGCTTTACCACGCCGATCTCACCGACACTTATCTCGGCCAGGCCAACCTCCGGAATGCATTTCTTGCGACAGCAAATCTACTGCGCGCAGATCTGGCCTGGGCAGATCTCACCGGCGCTGATTTCACCAGAACGGTTCTCACCGCCGCCAATCTCACTGGCGCTGAGGCTCCTACCTTGCCAGCAGCTTCGCAAGTGACGTGGTCGGCTCGCACGCAATGGGACCGCTATCAGCACATAGTCGCACAACGGTCGATCCTTTTCGGGCCGGATCTCTACCAGCTCAACCCCCTCTATGGAAGTCATGGTGAGATGCCATCCCAAGTGACGTTGCCGATTGCAGGCTGAAAGCAGGGGTCGACCCCGCCTCGGCCTTCTCGGAGTGGGGCAGAGCCGTTCATCGAGGGCGGCGATGTGCGGGCTTGCCAGGTGGTGGCGGACGGCGAGTTTCTCGTAGCGGGTAGCAGGGGTTCGGGTCGAGACAACTGTCCAGTTCCGCCGCTTCGCGGGCGCCATCGCGGTGCCTGCTTTGCGGCCATGACGTCTCGGGAAACATCGCCACAGCCATTGACACGTCGCCCCTCCGGCGCAATACTGAACCTGATGGTTCAGTATGACTTCCTGGACGCCTCGTTCGGCGCACTCTCGGATCCCACCCGGCGCGGGATCTTGGAGCACCTCGGCCGCGGCCCGGCGACCGTCAGCGAATTGGCCGAACGTTTCGAGATGACCCTCACCGGCATCAAGAAGCACATTCGGCTGCTGGAGGAGGCGGGCATGGTCGTGACGGAGAAACGCGGCCGGACCCGCTACTGCAGGCTCGGGGCGAATGTCCTCGACCGTGAAGCGGCGTGGATGCAGGGATATCGGCGCATGGTGGAAGCCCGGATGGACCGTCTCGGTGAATTCCTCGAGCGAACGGAGCAGGGCCAATGACAACGGAGACGACGACCGACGCGACGATCACCACCCCGGTGGAACGCGAAATACATATCGAGCGAATTTTCGACGCACCTCGCGAACGCGTATGGGCCGCGTACAGCCGTATCGAACAACTCGTCCAATGGTGGTCGGGCGGTAATGGATTCGATGTCGAGCGGTGGGAGTTCCGCAAGGGGGGCCACTACCGCTTCGTCGAAACCTCCGACGGTGAGACCCACGGCTTCGAGGGGCGTTTCCGCGAGATCACCCCACAGGAGCGCATCGTGCAGACTTTCGAATGGGACGGTATGCCCGGCCATGTCGCTGTCGACGCCGCCAGCTTCATCGACCTCGGCGACGGCCGCACCAAGGTGGTGACCGTCAGTCAGTACCACACCGAGGAGGAGCGCGACGGAATGTTGCGGTCAGGCATGGAAACCGGGCTCAACCGGAGCTATCGCGCGCTGGACGCGCTGCTCTCCAGGAGCGCCTGAACCGTGAAAGTCCAGGCCCCCCTTCGTATTCGTGAAGGGGGGCCTGGACAAATCAGTTGTGGGCGGTGCCCACCCGGCGTTTGCGTGGTTTGAGGTGCAAACCCGGCAGCGGCGGGGCGGGAATGCGCTGATCCGGCGTATGGCCCGCGATATCCGGGAACCGATCGAGATCGTGGTTCTCCCAATCATTTCGGGCCGCGACGATCTCCTCGTGGCTGCGCGCGACGAAATTCCACCACATCACCAATTCCTCCTCGAACGGCTCCCCGCCGATCAACAGGAAGTGCGCGCCAGCGGTGGTGTTCAGCCGCAGTTCGGTGCGCTCGTTGCCGAGATATAGCAGCGGGCCCGGCGAGAGTTCGGTGCCCGCGGCCGTCACATCGCCCTCGATCAGCATGAGCGCGTATTCGAACGCGGGCTCCAACGGCAGCGTCACCTCGGCGTCCGGTTCGATCACGACGTCGGCGCCGACGATCGGGGTGTAGGCCCGCGCGGGCGACGTGTGTCCAGCCAGGGTGCCGATCAGTACCGTGGCGCGCACGCCGGGCGCTTCGTGGACCGGCAGGTCGCGGTGCTGTTCGAAATGCGCGTCGATCCGGGTTCGATCGCCGGGCAGCGCGATCCACAGTTGGAGACCGTGTCCAGCGGGTGCGTCCGGGGAGTAGTACTCCGAATGCGCGACACCACGGCCCGAGGTCATCAGATTCAGCTGTCCCGGATGGATGTCGACATCGGAGCCCACCGAATCGCGATGCCGGATCCGACCGACGAACGGCCAGGTCACCGTCTGCAGGCCGATATGCGGATGCGGGTCGATATCAGGCGGGGCGTCGGTCTTGGTGACGGTGGGAGAGCCGAAATGGTCGAAGAAGCACCAGGCCCCGACCGTCGGCAGATCCCGTTGCGGAAGCACCCGTTCGACGAAGACGCCGCGCACCCCGCCCAGCGGCACCTCGCGCGCCGGATACAGTTCGGCGACGGGGCCCGGGCCGGGCGCGGGTTCGCACAGCGCTTCGTCCGGACGCGGTTCCAGATCGCTCACCGGCCCATCCCATCGACCGCGAAACTGGCCGCGGACGTCACCGCTGGATGCCCTTGCCGAGAACGTGCGGGTCGTATTTCGGATTCTTCTCGATGTAGGCGCGGATGAACGGGCAGTGCGCCTCGATGACCCGCCCGCGCGCTATCACGTCATCGAGTGCCCGTTCGGCCAGCACCTTGCCCAAGCCCTTACCCGAGAACGCGTCATCGATTTCGGTGTGGACGAAATCGACGACATCGTCGCGCTCGACGTATTCGGCGAACCCGGCGAGGTCACCACTGTGGAAGACCTCGTAGCGGTTCTTATCGGAATTGTTGACGACCTTGTTCTCGACAATCGGCTCAGTCACGGTGCTGTTCTCCTTCCGAGCCGGCACCGGGGGTGCTTGCTCATGATCACCCGCTGTGTGTCCACAGTCGCGATGGTAGTAGTCGCGCGAAGCACGACGGATCAACCGGACCGTGACGGGCTATTCGCGACCCGCCGAGGTGAACGACATATCGGCGTAGCGGGGGCCGGCGACCTTGCTCGCGATCGGTTCGAGAGCGGCCAGTTCATCGGCGGTCAAGGCGAGAGTCGCCGCGGCCAGGTTCTCGGCCAGCCTGCTCCGGCTGCGGGTTCCTGGAATCGGGACCGTCGCGAGTCCGTGCACGGCGGCCCGGGCATGGACCCATGCCAACGCCACCTGCGCCAGCGTGATGCCGCGGGCGTCGGCGATGGCGCGCAACGGATTGAGCAATTCGGCGTTATGCGCGGCGTTGTCACCGGAGAAGCGCGGCATATTCCTGCGGAAATCCTTCGCATCCGCCAATTCGCCTGCGGCAGCGAAGGATCCGGTGAGGAATCCGCGCCCCAGCGGCGAGTACGGCACGAAGGCGACACCGAGTTCAGCGGCGGCGGGCACGGCGGTGCGCTCGACATCGCGGGAGAACAGCGACCATTCCGACTGCACAGCCGCGATGGGATGCACCGCGTGCGCCGCCCGCAATTCGGCGCCGGTCACCTCGGACAGGCCGAGCGCCCGAACCTTGCCCTGCGCGACGAGTTCCGCCATCACGCCGACGGTGTCCTCGATCGGCACCCGTGGGTCGCGCCGGTGCATGTAGTAGAGATCGATGGTGTCGATGCCGAGGCGGCGCAGGCTGGCGTCCACGCTGGCGCGGATATATTCCGGCGAATTATCGATACCGCGAAACGTGGGGTCGTCTGCTTTGCGGACGATGGCGAATTTGGTGGCGAGGACCAGGCGGTCCCGATTGGCCCGGACGAAATCGCTGAGGAATTCCTCGTTGTGACCCGCGCCGTATACGTCGGCGGTGTCGAACATGGTGACGCCCGATTCCAGTGCCGAATCCAGGGTCGCGCGCGATTCGGTGAGGTCGGAGGGGCCGTAGAACTCGCTCATGCCCATGCATCCGAGCCCCTGGACGCCCACCTCGATGCCGCTCGCGCCCAACGTTGTGGTCGGCAGTGTGCCGCTCGTCGTCATACCTTGATCCCTTCGCTGTGCTGCGTGCCGGGCGTGCCGGATTTACCCTCGTAGATCTCGATTTTGTAATCCAGCACGGCCACGGTCCGACGAAGTTCGTCGATTTTGGCGAGTACCTCGGCGCGGGTATTGCGGAACATCTCCAGCCGTTCCGGGACGGTGGAATTCCCTGCCCGCACCAATTCCGCGTAGCGGACCATGTTCGCCACCGACATGCCGGTGGCGCGCAGCCGCCCGATCAGCGTCAGCCACTCCAGGTCGCGGTCGCTGAAGCGTCGCCTGCCGGTGTGATCGCGGCCGATGTAATCCATCAGCCCGATACGCTCGTACCACCGCAGGGTGTCGCGGCTGAGTCCCGATCTATCGGAAACCTCCCCGATCGAATACCGGGGGAGTTCCCTTTCCTCGACTACGGTTTCGCCCACTGTCTCGCCCTTCCCGTCGAACAAGACCCACGCTAGCCACCTGGAGTGCGCTCCAAGCAAGTGCGGACACCCGCGCGAAGGGATCGATGACTCAGCTGTATTTCGGCAACTCCTGGACAGCCCATTTATTGCCGTCCGGATCGCTGAAGTAGGTGAAAAGGCCCCAGCCCTCGTCTTTGACGGGGGTGGCCTCCACCCCGGCCGCGACCAACCGCTGATACGCCTGTTCGGCGCTGGCGACCACGACCTGCATGCCCTCGACGCTGCCGGGGGCGGCCTCGGTGATGCCACGGCCGATGCAGATGGAGCACGCCGAACCGGGCGGCGTCAATTGGACGAACCGGATGTCCTCGGTGGGGCTGTGGTCGTGGTCGGCATTGAAACCGATGCTGGTGTAGAAATCCTTGGCCCGATCGACGTCGGTGACGGGGATGGCGATGAGCTCGATTTTCCAATCCATCGGCACAGCATGGCACCGGGCACCGACACCCGCGCGCATCCCGACCTTCCGCGGGCCCGAACTCGTCGACCACCCGCTCGATTCGGGCCTACCCTGGTGCTATGGCAGGTAAGGATATCGACCGGATCAGGGCCCGTTCGGCCTGGGCCACGGTCAAGGAAAGCCCGATGATCACCGCGATCGCGGTCGCGCCGTTCGTCATCGCGCTCGGACTCGTGTGGTGGCTCGTCGGCGGATTCGCCGCCTTCGTGCTGCTTGTCGTCCTCGGTGTGGTCGTCGTGGTCGGCGGCAAGCTGACGCGCTGAACAGCGCGCCGCGTCCCGTCCGGGGCGTTCAGCGCGGGATATGGAAGCGCACCAATTCGCCGGTACCGGGGTCGATCCGTGCCCAGGGTCGATCGAATTCGAGGATCGCCATGGCCGAGGTGGGAAATTTCCTGCTCAGTTCGATCGCCGGATCGGAGTTGCGATTGCCCGCCAACTCCCAAGCCGTCCACGGCATTCCCGGCGCGTGGCCGATCACCAGCAGCGTGGACACTTCGTCGTCGCTGAGCTGGATCAATTCGATGAGCGAGCGCGGGGACCCCTCGTAGATGCCGCGTTCGAAGACGACGGGCGCGGTGACGCCGGTGGCGGTCAGGGTTTCGCGGGTGCGGGTGGCGGTGGAACAGCGCACCGCGTCGATCGGCGGCTGGGTATCGCGCAGCCAGTCGCCCGCGAGCCCCGCTTCCCGCTGCCCGCGCGGGGCCAACGGACGTTCGTGATCACCGACGCCATCCGGATAGCCGGACTTGCCATGCCTCATGAGGATCAAGGTCCGAACCATGCGAACACAGTAAGACGTACCGGCCCCGGTCGGGGTGTGGAGGTGGGGATCGACGCGCGCCCGGCCTGCTGTGATAGGTACGTAGGCACTCCGGGGAGAGGCGTACGCCACTCTCGAGGCACACTGAAAGCGGCGTCACATACGTTCATCCGCTACACCGTGACACCGCCGTCCACCTCAACCCCAGGGTGGCACACTGCCCACGCATATTTTCGAGGATCTGCAAATATGGCCTACGTAATCACGCAGCGTTGTTGCAACGACGCCAGCTGCGTCTCCGAGTGCCCGGTCGATTGCATTCGTCCAACACCGGACCAGCCGGAATTCGCGACGACCGAGATGCTCTACATCGACCCCGACACTTGTATCGATTGCGGTGCCTGTGTGGACGCGTGCCCGGTGGAGGCCATCTACTCCGAGGACGACCTCCCGGCCTCGCTGGAACGGTTCCGCGAAATCAATGCCGCCTATTTCGAACGGCATCCGCTGGAATCGAACTTCGATCCGATCAAGACACCCGCGCGCCCGCCGAAGGAACTCGGCACCCTGCGGGTAGCGATCGTCGGCGCGGGCCCAGCGGCCTGCTACGCCGCCGACGAACTGCTGCGCCGGTGTGATGTCGAAGTCGAGATGTTCGACCGGCTACCGACGCCATGGGGCCTGGTACGCGCGGGCGTCGCCCCCGACCATCCCGGCACCAAGACGGTGTCCGGTCTGTTCGAGTCCGCGTTCCGTCGCGAGACCCTGCAGTACTACCTCAATGTCGAGGTGGGCACCCATATCTCGCACGAGGAGCTGCTGGCGCACCATCACGCGGTCCTCTACGCCGTCGGCGCCTCGGCCGACCGGAAGATGGGTGTGCCGGGGGAGGACCTGCCCGGCAGCCATTCGGCGACCGAATTCGTCGCCTGGTACAACGGTCACCCCGACTATGCCGATCGGCAATTCGATTTGTCCGGCGAGCGCGCGGTGATCGTCGGCAACGGCAACGTCGCCCTCGACGTCGCCCGTGTGCTGACCGTCAACCCCGACGAACTGGCCAAAACCGATATCGCCGATCACGCCCTGGACGCGCTGCGCGAGAGCAATATCCGCGAGGTCGTCGTGCTCGGCAGGCGCGGTCCGTTGCAGGCGGCCTACACCTCCCCGGAATTCCTGGCGCTGGTGCACCTGAAGGGGGTCGACGTCATCGTCGACGAGGCCGATCTGGAACTCGACCACGCCAGCCAGGAACTGCTGGACGACCCGATGATCGAACCCTCGCTCAAACTCAAGTACACCCTCGCGCAGGAGTACGCGGGCGGGCGGCGCGATCCGGCGAACAAGCGGATTGTCTTCCGCTACCTGGCCTCGCCGATCGCCGTGCACGGCTCCGACAAGGTCGAATCCCTCGAATTCGTGCACAACGAATTGTTCAACGAGGAAGGCCAGCTGGTGGCGCGGGCGACCGACCGCACCGAGACCATCGAGACCGGCCTGGTGCTGCGCTCGATCGGGTACAAGGGCGAGGCCGTCGCTGACCTGCCGTTCGACGAGCGCCGCGGCGTGGTGCCCAACGAGCACGGCCGGGTCATCAGCGCCGACGGCACCCCGCTGGACGGCGTGTATGTCAGCGGGTGGATCAAGCGCGGGCCGCGCGGTGTCATCGGCTCGAACCGGATCGACTCCGAGGAGACGGTCGAGCACTTGATCGCCGACTTCACCGCGGGCAAACTCGCCGCGCCGCAGGGCGACCGAGCCGCGTTGAAGGCGCTGATCGGCGCGCGGCAGCAAGATCTGGTCGATCGGGCGGGCTGGAAAGCCATCGATCAAGCCGAGAAGACGGCCGGTAAGGCCGCCGGGCGCCCTCGCGTCAAATTCACCACCCGCGAGGATCTGCTCAAGGCCGCACGCGACTGAACGGGTTCGGACGCCGGTCGGATCGTCACGTTCCGGCCGGCGTCCGCGTATCCGCTTCGCGCTAAGGAAGCGGCATGATGCGGACGACCGTCGTCGTCGTCCCGCCGACCACGAACCACAGGCGTAGGACCGGCCGCCCCGACCGATCGCCCGGCTCGTACCGGCTGCGTACCGACACATGCTGGCGCGCCAGCACCGGCGCGACATACTCGATCACCGCGCGGTGCGGCCCGGCGACCAATTTCGGATACTCCACCAGGAACTGTTCCACCGCCTGCCAGTAGCAGGCATTGTTGACGTGGTTGTACTGGTCGATATCGGTCGCCCGCACCGGAAACGGCAGGTCGATATCCGATTCGGGGGGAGTGGCATCGGTGAGATACGGCCGCCACCGCAGTCGGTGCTCATTGGTGGTCTGCGCCATGTAGGCCAGGCCCTCGTCGCTGATCCTGGCGGGCATATTGCTCGACTCGCTGATATTGATCCAGAAACCCTCTGTCTCGATCAATCCACCGTTTCCACTGGTGATCCGCACTCGCATATTGGTCCAGCGGGTCGACATACTCGAGCACCACCGCAGCAACCGCACCTCGTCAGGCCACAGGATCGGCCGGATGACATCGATGACCGTGCGCCGGACGATCCACACCGGATCGGTGCGGTGCAACGAGGTCTGATGCAACTGCTCCCAGGCGATATCCTGCAGGTAGCGGGCGACGCCGTCGAACCGCAGTCGGTCGTACGGATCCACATCACCAGCCCGGATGGGCCACGCCGAAGCAAAGCCCATGCCCTCCTGGGGAAGCGGGGCGAGTGGCTGATCGAGTGACACTTGTGCTCCTCGCGCTGCACGGTGTGCCGCGTTTTCTTGCGGTGCTGTTGTGAGACGACTTTACGGGGCCTGGGTCACACCCACGCGTCGAGCCGTCCGTACTCGCAGGTACACCATCCATCGGGGGGTGCCCCGATACCCCGCCCACCCGGTACTATCCGGCTAGCACCGAGGGGAGGGGCGAGGGTGTGAAACCGCTGGGGCGAAACGATCCACAGACCGTCGGCAGGCACCGGTTGGTCGCGGTAATCGGACAGGGGGCGATGGGCAGGGTTCTGCTCGGCCGAGCGCCGGACGGCCGATCGGTCGCGGTCAAGATGATTCATCGTCACCTCGCGAGCAGCCCGGAATTCCGCGCCAGATTCCGCCGGGAAGTCGAGGCATCCCGGCGTGTGACCGGGGCGTACACCGCCGCCGTTATGGACGCGGATCCGGACGCGCCCGAACCGTGGCTCGCCTCGGTTTTCGTTCCCGGGCCCTCGCTGCGCGACGCGATCGACCGGTTCGGTCCGATGGCACCCGGTGGGCTGCGGCTGCTCACCGCGGGGTTGGCGTCGGCGCTGATCGAAATTCATCGCGCTGGGATCGTGCACCGTGACCTCAAACCCGGCAATGTGCTGCTCGCCGACGGCGGTCCTCGGGTCATCGACTTCGGTATCGCGCGAGCGCTGACCGCCGATCTCCAGTTGACCAGCACCGGATCGGTGGTCGGGTCACCGGCGTTCATGTCACCCGAGCAGGCCCAAGGACGGACACTCAGCGCTGCGAGCGACGTGTTCTCTGTCGGCGCGATGCTGGTACTGGCGGCGACGGGGGAGAGCCCGTTCCATGGCGCCTCGACGCCGCAGACGTTGTACAACGTCGTGCACAACCGAGCCGACACCGCCGGGCTGCCTCCCATGCTGCGCTCGGTGGTCGAGGCGTGTCTCGACAAGAATCCCGCGCACCGTCCGACCCCGAACCAGCTCCTCGAATCTGTGGACGCCACGACAGCGGGTGCGGGCTGGCCTGCGGGGTTGCGGCGGGAGATCGCCCGGCAACGAGTGGCAGCCGAGACGTGGATCGCTTCTGATGGACAACCATCGACCGAGCCCGGTCCGCGCCGGACCGTGCGGTGGTTCGCCGCAGCCTCAATCCTGACCCTTCTTGCCGTGGGCATCGCCGCGGCGGTGCTGCTCGGAAAGGGTTCCGAGGTTACCGATCCGATCGGGAATCGCACCCTCGACTTGAGCGACGATCAGTTGCGGCTCATGAATACCTGCGCACTGCTCGGCGATGACGTCGTCGGTGCGCTGGGACAGCCGGGTACGGCCGAACTCTCGAACTCGGCCGAATGCGCCGTCGATCTGACGACATCGGAGGGGAGAAGAATGCGCGCGAGCGTGGGGGTGGGAACTGCGGTAGCGCCGTCGGATCCGGAGGTCGGCGCCGTTGTCGCGGGTAGGCAGATCGTCGGGCACTCCGAAGCCGGATTCTGTGGTCGGGCGGCCATCATCCGGGAACAGCCGAAGCTCGGTGTCGGAGTGACCATCGCCGCCGAGAGCGACGCCTGTGCGCTCGCCACCGAAGCGCTGGAGGCCGTCGTCACCCGGTTGATCACCGATCCACCGTTATCGAATCCGCCGAGGCAGTCGGTACTCCGGGTCGATCCGTGCGCCGCGGTCGATCGCGGGGTGCTCGACGCCGTGGTCGGCACCGGCGCGCAGCCTGCGCCGGTCGACGGGCATACCTGCAGGTGGGAGGGTGCCCCGTTCACAGTGACGGTGCGACCCATCGAGCAGCGCCGGGTCGACGCCGATCCTGCCTATGCGCGACTGGCCGTCGACGGGGGCAAGCTCGGCTTTCTCGATATCTCACGGCAGGCGGCTGCCGATGGAACGTGCTCGACCTACCATCTGTTGCGCTCGACCGTGGCGGATCGGGGTGAGTTGATCGTCGTATCGGCCCGGCCGACTTCGCCCGAAGCTGAGCAGAACGCTTGCACGGCAACGGAGTCACTGGTGATCTCGATCGTCGCTCGCATCCGGAGTTCATGATGGTGAAACAACTCGAGCCAGGCGACCCCGTGCGCATCGGCCGTTACCGCCTCCTCGGTCAGCTCGGCGCAGGCGGTATGGGACGGGTGCTGCTCGGCATTGGACCCGATGGGCGTTTGGTCGCGGTCAAACAGATCCATACACATCTGGTGCACGAGGAGGACTTCCTCCCGCGCTTCCGTCGCGAGGTACAGACCTCCGCACGGGTTTCGGGGGCGTACACCGCCGCGGTCATCGACTTCGATGTCGATGCGGAGATGCCATGGCTTGCTTCGGTGTTCGTCCCCGGTGTGCCACTGGATCGGGCGGTAGAACAATTCGGTCCGCTGTCTACACAGCAGGTGCGCACACTCGCGGTCGGCCTTTCCTCGGCGCTGCACGCGATACACGGCGTCGGATTGATCCACCGAGATCTCAAGCCCGCCAACGTGATACTCGCCGAGGACGGTCCCCGAGTGATCGACTTCGGCATCGCCCGAGCGGCCGAGGAACATTCCGAACTGACGCATACCGGCTCGATCATCGGATCGCCCGCGTTCATGTCACCGGAGCAGGCGCAATCGATGCCGCTCACACCGGCAAGCGATGTGTTCTCCTTCGGGGCCGTGCTTGCGATGGCGGCGGGCGGCATAAGCATTTTCGCCGGTTCCTCCATGCCGCACACGCTGTACAACATCGTTCACACCGAACCGGACCTGGATGGCCTGCCGGCTGAGGTCCAGCATCTTGTCGAACCGTGTCTGCGTAAAGATCCAGGCGCGCGGCCGACCGCTGCCGAAATTCTCGACTTTCTCGGACCTCTTCCACCGCAGGCATATCCGTGGTCGGTTGCCGTGCATGAGGCGATCCGCGCGCAGACCGCAGACCTGTCCGTCCTGTCCAACGACCCCGAGAGCACTCGGATCATCGGCGCGGACGAGGTGACTCTGCCCGAGCCGAGTTTCGATGAGCGACTGCGTCGGCTGGAGGCGCAGGCACATGCCGAATCCTATCGTCGTCGGCGCCGACAACGATGGCGACTCGCTGCCCTTGCGGGGGCGGTTTCGCTGGTGATCGCCGCTATCGGCGCCGCGGTAGTGATCAGCCGTGACGGTGATGTGTCGAACGAGACGAATCCGCTCGGCGGCCTCGACCTGACGGCGTTGCGCTCCACCGATCTGTGCGAGGTGATGAGGGATCCGCTGGTTCGATCGGCCGAAAATTGGACGGTGGAATCCGCTACGCCCCAATGGGGTACATGCGCCGCGACGTCGGGTTCGTCCCGATACGTCGCGGAAGTCGGGCGCACGGAAGCGTATCGGGACGCCGGACGTAGATCCGCCGGTGTTCCTGTCCTCGATGAGATCTCGGCCTCGAATGGCGTCTGTGCGCGCGCATTGCGGCCTGCCGCCATGGATCCGCAGTTCGGACTCGTCGTGCGGGTCACCGGCACGGAGTCCGCCGACGGATTATGTGCAATCGCCGACGAAGCGACAACGCAGATGGCGCAGCGGATGAAGAAGAATCCGCCGAAACTACCGAATATTCGGAACTCATTGGCACGGCTCGATCCATGCGCACTGGTTGCACCCATCGAGATTCAACTCTCGGTGGGGCCCAAAGTTCCCGGAACGCCCGAGCAGTCGCATTCGTGCACATGGTTCGGCACCAACGCGTTGACCTTGACGCTGGAGCGGACGAAGAAGTTCACCGACGCGCCGAAGTCCATTCCGTTCGACGCGGGGGGCAGGGTGGTCTACCTCGACGGCGAAGAGTTGACGGCGACGACCTGCGTCCGTCGATACACCTACCGATCCATCGATGCCGACAATGTGGAGGCAGTGCGTGTGCAGACGACGAATCCATCTATGGATCATCCGGAAACCAAATGCCTTGCCGCGCAATCCGTTCTCGACCATATTGTCGCCAATCTGCCACAGGTGAACTGAATGCCGCGAAACGCAGGCCGGGTGCTCTCGGCGCTCGTCCTCACCGTGCTGCTCGTCCTGGTCGGCTGCGCGTCGACCATCGACGGTACGAGCGTCGCCGGTGAGGTTGATGTGCGAACCCTGGATACGGGACGGTTCCCGACGGAATCCCCGACGTTCATGGCGCAACTCTTCCGATCGGACTACCTCGGCCTCGAAGCCGCGCGAATGGCCGATGCTGTGTTGAGCCCGCATCTCGTCGATTCCGACTATGCCTTGGGGGCGACCGCGAGTGCGCATATCGCGCCGGAATCGGTAGTCAGGTATCTGTTCGATACGACCGTTCCCGTGCTGCGCAAATACGGGATGATCGTCGCTTTCTCCACCGCCTCCGCGGATACCCGCGTGCCACCGGAGAAGGCGCTGTACGACACGACCGGACAGCAGCGCGAGGGATTGACCGTCACCGTGACTCGATTCCCCGATGAGTCCTCTGCGCGGGCCGCTGCCACCGAACTCGATGCAGTCGACGCGGCGGCCAACGCCGACAATGTTCGGGTCCAGCTTCCGAAATATCCGCGCGCGGTCGCCCATTGGCGTCCCTCGTCTCCGACACTGGGCAGCACGACCCCGCACGGTGTTTTCGTCGTCAGTGTCTATGCCGTCACCCGTAAGACGGACCTGGCAGTCCTGACCGAAATGACCCAGAAATATCTGGATGCCGAAGTTGCGGCTCTGGACGCCTTCACCCCGACACCCCTCGGAAAACTGTCGGAGCTGCACCAGGATCCGGATCGGCTGCTGATACGCACGCTGCACGACAACGGCGCTGTCGGGCGACCGGACGGCAACAGCGAAGTCGTCTACACCACCCGCGGCTACCTCAACTATGTTCTGGATCAACCGGGCCGGTCGAAGGTACTGAACGATGCTGGGGTGGACCGGGTCGCGGTGGCACCGCTGACGTTCGCGTTCCGCACACGTGACGCCACCGCGGCGCGCCGATGGGTCCGAGATTCCGCGGGGCTGGGCGATCCCGCCGACATACGCGCGGTCGATTCGCCGGTCGATGTGCCCGACAGTTCGTGTGTGGAAGACCGATTCACCAGCACCCCACAGCGTTTCCGCTGTTTCGTCGCCTACGACCGCTACGGCGTATTGGTCCTGGGTAGTCGGCTCTGGGAGACGCAACAGCGCGCGGCGGCTCAATACGCTCTGCTGGCGAACACGCGGTAATCAGTAACCCTGGTAGGCCCCGCCACTGTTGACGGCGGCGACACCCGGCACGTTGGACAACGATCCGTATCTGTCGATGGCGTACCGCGTGCCAGCGATGATGTTGTCGACCGGGTCGAAAATATTGTCGTGACCAGGTGCTTTGTAGGCGTCGAAGGTGCTGTCGATGGTTTGCATCAACCCCTTCGACGGGTGGCCCGCCGAGGCATTGCTGTCCCAGCCGTTCACGATCAATGGGTTACCGCTGGACTCGTGCTGGATGATCATCGCGAGGGCACGTTCATCGATCTCGTCGGGGCTGTAGCCCATCTCGATCAGTTTGGCCTTGGCCTGCTTGATCCATTCCGCCACGTCACCGGTCGGCATAGGCCCGGTGGAGTTGTATGTCGAGCCGTTGGACGATGGTGCGCCCGAGTGTGAGCCGGAACCGTTGCCGCCGTTATTGCCCATGGCGTAGTTGGGTTTGTTACTCGAACCGGATGACGGCGAATAGGACGCGACGGGGGCGGCGGCAGCGGGGGTGGTCGGGGCCGGAGTGGCGACCGCATTCGGATCGCCGAGCCCGTCGTAGGCTCGCTGCAAGGCGGCGACCGCGTTCTGCACGTTGGTTTTCGCCTCGTTGGCGACGTTCTCGGCCTGGGCGAGGGCGTTGACGATGTCGGTATGCCAGTTGGCGGCATCGAGGCGGGCTTGGTCGGACAGGCGGGTGGCTTCGTATTCGCTGAGATTGTCGCGGTACCACTGGATTCGGGCGTCGGCGTTGACGTCGCCGTTGGCGGCGACCTCGAAACCGGGTTCGTGTTTGCCCTGGTCGGCCCAGCACTGTCCACCGGATCGGGCTGTCTCGCGCAGGCTCAGTACTTTGGATTTGGCTTCGTTCAGGTTGCCGACCTGGGAGGTGAACGCGGTGTGGAGTTCGAGAAGGGCGCGGCTCACTTCGGAGGCGCGGGTCTTCTCGGTGCCCATGCGGGTGTCGGCGGCCTCGGCGGCGGCTCCGGACCATACCTTGTCGGTGCCCAGTACGGCCGTCTCGTCGGTGGCTGTGCGGATCGCGGTGTCCAGGCCGGTCGAGATCGTCTGCGCGTTCGTGCCCGCCGTGGTGAGCTGGTCCGGCTGCCAGGCGGCGACGTCGTCGATGGTGAGGGTCATGACAGCCGCAGCCCGATCGTCTCGAGCCTGGAGGTGAAATCGTCTTCGGCCACTTCGTAGGCCTTCGCCGCGTTCTGGGTGCTGTCGGCGATCTTGGTGAGCCGCTCACCGATCCGCCGCAGACACCTGTCGACGACGTCGGTGGCCTGCTGGGTGGCCGCGCCGAATTCGGTACCGGGTAGTGCCGCGAGGGCGAGGTGGAAACCGTCGTCGGCATTCAATCCGGTCACCGCGCCGGATTCGGTGCGCAAGTTATCCGCGAAGCGGCGTAATCCCTCCGGATTCACCCGCAGCGTTGTGCCCGCCGACTGATCCGCGCCCTCCATGAGATCCCCCTTCGCCCCGACCTGGAAGTCGCGGCCAGCATAGCAAAATGAGGGCATGTGAACAGGGGGTATGGGTTCGGCGGGGCTGCTCCGAACGCGCCCGTTATGTTGGTGCGAGCGTCGGCGGCGGACCGTGTCGCCGAAGTCAGAAGAGAGGTCGGCACATGCGCGCAGCCCAGGTCAGCAAGTTGGAGGGACCGGAAGCGATCGAGATCGTCGAGATCGCGGAGCCCGCCGGATATCCGGGGGGTGTGGTCATCGACGTGCACGCGGCGGGGGTGGCCTTTCCCGATGTGCTGATGACGCGCGGGAAGTACCAGATGGATCCGGGACTGCCGTTCGTCGTCGGCGGTGAGGTCGCCGGTGTGGTGCGAGAGGCTCCCGAAGGCGCGCACGTCGCGCCGGGCGATCGGGTGGTGGCGCTGACCATGCTCGGCAACGCGGTCGCCGAGGTCGCGGTGGCCCCGGCGGAGATGGTGTTCAAATTGCCGGACAATATTTCGCTGGAGGCGGGGGCAGGCATCGTCTTCAACGATCTGACGGTGCATTTCTGCCTACGCACCCGGGGCAGGCTGGCCGAGGGCGAGACGGTGCTCGTGCACGGCGCCGCGGGCGGTATCGGCACCTCGACCCTCCGCATGGCGGCGGCGTTGGGCGCGGGCCGGGTGATCGCGGTGGTGAGCACCGAGGAGAAGGCCGAGGTCGCGCGGGCCAACGGCGCGACCGATGTGGTGCTGACCGAGGGCTGGCTGGCCGCGGTGAAGGAACTGACCGGTGGGCGCGGCGTCGATATCGTGCTCGACCCGGTTGGCGGCGATCGTTTCACCGACAGCATCCGGTCGCTGGCGTCGGCCGGGCGTTTGCTCGTGGTCGGATTCACCGCGGGTGAGATCCCCACCGTGAAGGTGAATCGCCTGCTGTTCAAGAACGTCGAGGTGACCGGCGCGGCGTGGGGCGAATGGGTGATGAGCCACCCGGGGTACCTGCGGGAGCAGTGGGCCGAGGTCGAGCCGCTGCTCGCGTCGGGCAAGATCGCGCCGCCGACGCCGGTGATCTATCCGTTGGAGCGGGCCGCCGAGGCCGTCGCCTCCCTCGATAATCGCACCGCGGTAGGCAAGGTCGTCGTCGCGCTGCGCTGATCCGTCCGCGATGGTGATCGGTCCGGCGTGGGCCGATCACCATCGTCGCGAAAACCGGCCCGCGAGTACTGTGATCGCATCATGAAGCTGTCGAATCGGGTGCTGAACAGGACCCTGCTCGCCCGCCAGCGTCTGCTGGAACGTTCGGCGCTGACGGTGCCGGAGATATGCGATCACCTCATCGGGTTACAGGCCCAGGATGTGCTGCCGCCCTTCATCGGATTATGGAGTCGCATAGCCGATTTCGACCCCGAGACGGTGTCGGCGGGGCTCGATGATCGTTCCCTCGTCCGGATCACCCTGATGCGCGGAACCATTCATCTGGTGACATCGACGGACGCGTTGCGGATCGCGCCGCATATCCAACCCGAACTCGAAAAAGTGCCGTTCCGTAAGGGTTTCAACTTCGGGGCGATGGTCGGATTGGATCCCGACGAGGTGCGCGCACACGGTGAGGCGGTCCTCGGCGACGAGCCGATGTCGTCGTCGGCGATCCGCGCCGAGGCGGCCCGGCTCTACCCGGACCGCGACGCGGGGGCGGTCTCGCAGGCATGGCTGGCGCAATTGCCGGTTCTGCAGATCCCGCCGCGCGGGAAGTGGAAGAACAACAGCAGGCCGATCTGGTCACGGATCGAACCGTGGCTCGGTGCGCCGCTGGATAGGGATTATCCGTTGGCGGAGTTGCTTGTTCGATATCTGCGCGCCTTCGGTCCCGCGTCCAGCATGGATATGCAGACCTGGTCCAAGTTCACCGGGATCAAATCCGCGCTCGACACCCTCGGTGACCGGGTGCGCACCTACACCGACGACCGTGGCCGCACCCTCTACGACCTCGCCGACGCCGAACTGGCCGATCCGGACCTGCCCGCACCGGTGCGCCTGCTCGGCTGGTACGACAACGCGGTGCTCTCGCATCAGGATCGAACCAGGATCGTGCCCGACGGCAAGGCGCCACCGTTGCGCGCGTTCGCGACAGCGGTCGCGCCGGTGCTGGTCGACGGATACCTCGCCGGGCTGTACAAGATCTTTCCGAAGGGTGCCTCGGCCCGGCTGCGGGTCACCCCGAGCCGTCCGTGGACGACCGCCGAACGCCGCGAGGTCGACAGTGAGGCGTACGCGCTGCTGGCCTTCGTGGAGGGTGATAAGGAGCCCAGCGTGGAAATCCTGGAACCGGGTGCGGATCTGCGTCTCTGAACCGGGGGAGCGGGCATTCTCGGGCGATCCGGGCAGGTATCCGTCGCGCGCGGCGCGCAGTGTCCGCCCAGGCCGGGGCTACTCGGCCTGGGCGGACACTGCCCGATAAGCGGGCGCCTTACTGCCGTGAGTCGGCGCGAGGGTCCGCAACAACGGCAGCGAACGCCGCGGCACCACCGTGGACAGCACGATGACGCTGTGCGATCGCACCACAGAACTGGTGCGATCGATACTGAGCAGCACAGTCTGCAATCCGGCGTGGGAATCCGCGCCGATCCGGCACAGGACGTCACCCGAGCCGGTGGTCGCATACGCCTCCAGCACCCCGGCGATGGCATCCAATTCGGCCGCGACCAGGTCGAGCGCGCCCTGCGCGATCTCCAGGGTGACGAATGCCTGGACGTCGAAACCCGCTGCGGTGACATCGATCTGCGGATCATAGGAGGCGATGACGCCCGATTCCTCCATCCGGCCGATCCGGGATTGCACGGTGGCCCGTGCGACCTTCGTGCGACGCGACAACTCCAGGATTCCCGCCTTCTGGTACTCGTGCATCGCGGTGAGGATCGCGAGGTCGAGCTCATCCAACTTCGCCTGCGTGCGGGACATGACGGCCTCCCTATCGGCGAGGGGCGCGGTTGCTGGCGGTCCGGCCCATGCTATTCAAATTGTCCAGCATCAGCGCCGTCTTGCTAGGCGAATTCGCCACAGTGTCTACCGAAATTAGATGCGGTTGCCTACCAGTGGGCGACAGCGATTTGCTTGGTTGCATGACCATCGAACAGCTGCCCTCCGACGGTGAGCTGCGTGGACTCGTCGGTCTGATCGACCACGACGACAGCGTCGACCCGTTTCCCGTCATCGGCTGGGACGCCCTGGTCTGGGTTGTCGGCAACGCCACCCAGACCGCGCATTTCCTGCAATCCGCCTTCGGTATGCGAATGGTGGCGTACTCGGGGCCCGAGACCGGCAATCGCGACCACAGGGCATTCGTGCTGCGCAGCGGTGCGGCGCGCTTCGTCGTGAAGGGCGCGGTCGACCCCGGCAGCGCGCTGATCGCCCATCACGATCGACACGGTGACGGCATCGTCGATATCGCGCTGGAGGTGCCGGATGTGGACCGGTGCGTCGAGTGGGCACGCGGGCACGGCGCCACGATCCTGGTCGACCCGCACGAGGAGAGTGACGAATTCGGCTCCGTGCGTCTGGCTGCCCTGGCGACCTATGGCGAGACCCGGCATACGCTGGTCGATCGCTCCGGCTACCACGGGCCGTACCTGCCGGGATATGTGACGCGCGGTTCCGGCTACGAGCCGCGCGAGGGCCGTCCGGCTCGGCTGTTCCAGGCCATCGATCACGTGGTCGGCAATGTCGAACTCGGCATGATGGATCGCTGGGTGGAGTTCTACCGCCGCGTCATGGGCTTCACGAATATGGCCGAATTCGTGGGCGACGATATCGCCACGGAGTATTCGGCGCTGATGAGCAAGGTCGTGGCGAATGGCAATCACCGGGTGAAATTCCCGCTCAACGAGCCCGCGGTCGCCAGGAGGCGATCGCAGATCGACGAATATCTGGAGTTCTATCGCGGCCCCGGCGTCCAGCACATAGCCCTCGCCACCGGCGACATCCTGGCCTGCGTCGACGCGTTGCGGCGCGAAGGCGTCGAATTCCTCGAGACGCCCGACGCCTACTATTCCGATCCGGGATTACGCGCCCGCATCGGCCGTGTCCGTGTCCCCGTCGCGGAGCTGCGTCGGCGTGGCATCCTCGTCGACCGGGACGAGGACGGCTACCTGCTCCAGATATTCACCAAACCTCTTGGCGATCGGCCCACCGTCTTCTTCGAATTGATCGAGCGGCACGGCTCGCTCGGTTTCGGCAAGGGCAATTTCAAGGCGCTGTTCGAGGCGATCGAACGAGAACAGGACGCGCGGGGAAACCTGTAGTAGGCAGCGGTTCGGGTCGGTATTCCAACCCGAGTGCGGTTGTGCGGCGGTCCTGATTCCGGTTCCCGTGCGCTGCGCTCGTAGTGTTCACGCCATCATGCCCACATCCAATGGTTCACGCGCTCACGACATTCGAGCTGTCGTCTTCGACTGGCGAGGCACACTCGTTTCCGAACTCACGCCGGTGGGCTGGGTTCGCGAGGCCCTGCGCCGGGTAGGTCGCGACTACGACGACCACGCCGTCACCACGGTGCTGCGGGCCATCCAAACGCCCGAGTCGCTGAGACGAATGCGATCGCCGCAGGGCAACACCAGTGCCGAGCGGCACCGCGACACCTATTACGGGGTGTTCACCGCGGCCGGCCTCGATTCCGAACTCGCCGACGAACTCTGGGCGGTGGAATCGGATCCGGCCTACAACCGGTTCGCGGTCGATGCCGCGGAAACGTTCGCATCCCTCGCGAAACGCGGCTGCAAGATCGGCGTTCTCAGCAATATCCACTTCGATATCCGCCCCGTCTTCGAGCGGGCGCGACTGCTCGACTCCGTCGACGCCTTCGTGCTGTCGTGCGAGCACGGCATCCAGAAACCGGATCCGGCCATATTCCACCTGGCGCTCGAGGAACTCGGCACCGGCCCCGAATGCACCCTGATGGTCGGGGACCGGCCCTCGCGCGACGGCGTCGCCGTCGATATCGGGATGTCGACCCTGCTCGTCCCGACATTGCTCGACCACGAGCGACGCAGGCTGCACCTCGTCACCAGCACCGTCGGCGCACACCGTGAGCACCGAGGCGCTCGTCGGGCCCGGCGTCGTCATCGCGCCACGGCGGCGGTCGCGCCGAACACAGTAGAGTTCACGGCATGCGGATCTCGTCGGCGCTCCTCACCGGAATGGCCCTGACGCTGGTGCTGTCGGCCTGCGGCTCGGATGGCGATTCGGGCGATTCCGCCCCGCTGCGCCCGCCGCCGAAGGTGGCCTCGCTCGGCCCGTTCGTGGGGGAATGCGGACATGTCAGCGACGACGAGGTGCGCGATGTCGCCGGGCTCGCCCAGATCTCGCGGGTTTTCAAGAATTCGACCGGCTGCAACTGGCAATCCGCCGGGCTGTCCTCGCCGAGTGTCACCTTCGCCTCCTACCGGGGCAGTCCCATCGACCGGGAGAAGGCCTGGGTGACCAGCGTCGGCCGGGCGCCGGACGCCATCGAGGTCGGCGGTCACAAGGGATGGCGCGCGCTCGACCCGAGCGGGTCGGTCTGCGATCTGGCGATTCAGCTCGATGACGATTTCTTCGAATGGTCCATGTCGTACGGGATTTTCGAGGCGAGGGGCAATCCGTGTGACAAGACCTACAAACTGGCTGAGCTGACCGTGCAGCGGCTGAAATGAGGGGTGCGGAATTGAGCGGGGCACGGATCGGCATTCGGCGGACGGGTATCGCGGTGATCGCGCTGGCGCTGGCCGCCACCGCGGCGGGCTGCGGTCAGACCATTTCGGGTACCGCCTACCCGGCGGGCGGCAGCCAGTCGGTGAACACCAACTTCGACAAACTGCTGCGCGAATGCGAAGTGGTGGAGCCGGAGAAGATCGGCGAGGCGGTCGGCGACGCCAAGTATGTCGACGGCTCGTTCAACGGCGCGGTCTGCATGTGGGACGTGGAGGACGCACCGGGCGGCAACGCGATGGTCACGCTGAACTGGTACGAGATCGGCTCGCTGAACAACGAGAAGACCACTAACGATAAGCTCGGCTACACCACGGGGAATATCACCGTGCAGGGCAGACGTGGTCTGGAGACGCGGCGGCCCAACGATCCCGATTCCTGCGGTGTCAGCGCCAGCGCCGCCGATACCGGTGTCGTCGGCTGGTGGATCAACTATCGGGCGGGTTCCACCCACCCGGATCCGTGCGCCGCGGCCAAGAAGCTGGTCGAGCTGACCTTGAATCTGGCCAGGTAGGCGTGTCGGTTGCCTACCCCGCTTTGACCCTGTAGAGGGACCACGGGTATCGTGGATCGCTGTGCCCGGAACCTTGCGGGCAAATTCGTGCTCTGACGTAAGCCAGCGAAAGCGGCCGACCTCTCCGGCATGCCCGGATTCCGGGACATGTCCGGCGCACGACACGCCCGACCTCGGGACGCGAGAAACGTGGTCGGACGTGCGAGTGAAGGCTCGATGAAAGCGGAATGAACGTTGGTCCCGGAGGCGCGTGCCCGAGGAACCCGGGAACGCCGCCAACTGAACAGACATGAAGTTCCAGACACCGCGTTACTAATAAGGAAAGCCGGTCTATGCCAACCATCAACCAGCTGGTCCGCAAGGGTCGTCGCGACAAGGTCTCCAAGACCAAGACCGCGGCCCTCAAGGGGAGTCCGCAGCGTCGTGGCGTGTGCACCCGCGTGTACACCACGACCCCGAAGAAGCCGAACTCCGCGCTGCGCAAGGTCGCGCGTGTTCGCCTGACCAGCGCGGTCGAGGTCACGGCGTACATCCCGGGTGAGGGCCACAACCTGCAGGAGCACTCGATGGTGCTCGTGCGCGGCGGTCGTGTGAAGGACCTCCCCGGTGTCCGCTACAAGATCATCCGTGGCTCTCTCGACACCCAGGGTGTGAAGAACCGCAAGCAGGCCCGCAGCCGTTACGGCGCCAAGAAGGAGAAGAGCTGATATGCCACGCAAGGGCCCCGCACCCAAGCGTCCGCTGATCAACGACCCGGTCTACGGGTCGCCGCTGGTCACTCAGCTGGTCAACAAGATCCTGCTGGACGGCAAGAAGTCCACCGCCGAGCGCATCGTCTACGGCGCGCTGGAGCAGGCTCGCGAGAAGACCGGCACCGATCCGGTCGTCACCCTCAAGCGCGCGCTGGACAACGTCAAGCCCGCCCTCGAGGTCAAGCCGCGCCGCGTCGGTGGCGCCACCTACCAGGTGCCGGTCGAGGTTCGTCCCGGCCGCTCCAACACCCTCGCGCTGCGCTGGCTGGTCAACTACTCGCGGGCTCGCCGTGAGAAAACCATGGTCGAGCGTCTGGCCAACGAACTGCTCGATGCCAGCAACGGCCTCGGCGCTTCGGTCAAGCGTCGCGAGGACACCCACAAGATGGCCGAGTCGAACCGGGCCTTCGCGCACTACCGCTGGTGATGCCCTCCCGGCCCGTCGCTCGTGTCGGCGCCGGAAGGCACACGGCAGGACCGGTCGGGGCCCGGCGGCGGCAGCCAGTCGCCACCACGTAGGGCCTCCCGGATCTGCCTGGTCGATACAGTCGGGCGGGGCACCCAGGTGTCGCTTCCGGCGTTGACATAGCGATGACCCGACAGGGTCTCGTACCCGAAGATCCCAACTAGCTGATCTACGACAAGCAGAGCGGGGAAGATTTCCGTGGCACAGGACGTGCTCACCGACCTGAACAAGGTCCGCAACATCGGCATCATGGCCCACATCGATGCCGGTAAGACCACCACTACCGAACGCATCCTCTTCTACACCGGCATCACCTACAAGATCGGTGAGGTCCATGACGGCGCGGCCACCATGGACTGGATGGAGCAGGAGCAGGAGCGTGGCATCACCATCACCTCCGCCGCCACCACCTGCTACTGGAACGACAACCAGATCAACATCATCGACACCCCCGGGCACGTCGACTTCACCGTCGAGGTGGAGCGGTCGCTGCGCGTGCTCGATGGCGCGGTCGCGGTATTCGACGGTAAAGAAGGCGTCGAGCCCCAGTCGGAGCAGGTGTGGCGTCAGGCCGACAAGTACGACGTGCCGCGTATCTGCTTCGTCAACAAGATGGACAAGCTCGGTGCCGACTTCTACTTCACCGTGCAGACCATCAAGGATCGTCTCGGCGCCAAGCCGCTGGTTCTCCAGCTGCCGATCGGCGCGGAGGACACCTTCGAGGGCATCGTCGACCTGGTCGAGATGAACGCGAAGGTCTGGAAGGGCGAGACCAAGCTCGGCGAGAAGTACGAGGTCGAGGAAATTCCGGCCGATCTCAAGGAGCGGGCCGAGCAGTACCGTCAGGAACTGCTGGAGACCGTCGCCGAATCGGATGAGGCGCTGCTCGAGAAGTTCTTCGGCGGCGAGGAGCTCACGATCGATGAGATCAAGGGCGCCATCCGCAAGATGACGGTCAACTCCGAGCTCTACCCGATCCTGTGCGGCTCGGCGTTCAAGAACAAGGGCGTGCAGCCCATGCTCGACGCCGTGATCGACTACCTGCCCACGCCGCTGGACGACGGCGGCACCGACGGTCACGTCCCGGGTAAGGAAGAAGAGATCATCCACCGCGAGGCGAGCGTCACCGCGCCGTTCTCGGCGTTGGCGTTCAAGATCGCCGTGCACCCGTTCTTCGGCAAGCTGACCTACGTCCGCGTGTACTCGGGCAAGGTCGACTCCGGCGCCCAGGTCATCAACTCGACCAAGGGCAAGAAGGAGCGTCTGGGCAAGCTGTTCCAGATGCACTCCAACAAGGAGAACCCGGTAGGCGAGGCCCAGGCGGGCCACATCTACGCGGTCATCGGTCTGAAGGACACCACGACCGGCGACACCCTGTGCGATCCGCAGAACCAGATCGTGCTGGAGTCCATGACCTTCCCGGACCCGGTCATCGAGGTTTCCATCGAGCCGAAGACCAAGTCCGACCAGGAGAAGCTGGGCACCGCGATCCAGCGTCTCGCCGAAGAGGATCCGACCTTCTCGGTGAAGCTGGACGACCAGACCGGTCAGACCATCATCGGCGGCATGGGCGAGCTCCACCTGGACATCCTGGTGGACCGCATGCGTCGCGAGTTCAAGGTCGAGGCCAACGTCGGCAAGCCGCAGGTGGCCTACCGCGAGACCATCACCAAGAAGGTCGAGAAGCTCGAATTCACCCATAAGAAGCAGACGGGTGGCTCGGGTCAGTTCGCGAAGGTGATCATCGCCCTGGAGCCGTTCGTCGGCGAGGACGGTGCGCACTACGAATTCGAGAACAAGGTCTCGGGTGGTCGCGTTCCGCGCGAGTACATCCCTTCGGTGGACGCCGGTGCGCAGGACGCCATGCAGTACGGTGTGCTCGCCGGCTACCCGCTGGTCAACCTCAAGGTGACCCTGCTCGACGGCGCTTACCACGACGTCGACTCCTCGGAGATGGCGTTCAAGATCGCCGGCTCGCAGGCTCTCAAGGAAGCGGCCCGTAAGGCCGGTCCGGTGATTCTCGAGCCGCTCATGGCGGTCGAGGTCATCACGCCCGAGGACTACATGGGCGAAGTGATCGGCGACCTCAACTCCCGCCGTGGCCAGATCCAGGCCATGGAGGAACGCAGTGGTGCCCGTGTCGTCAAGGCGCTGGTTCCGCTCTCGGAGATGTTCGGCTACATCGGTGACCTGCGGTCGAAGACCCAGGGCCGGGCGAACTACTCCATGGTGTTCAACTCGTACGCGGAGGTTCCGGCCAACGTGTCGAAGGAGATCATCGCCAAGGCGACCGGCGAATAAAGACAGGTTCGGGGCTGGGTTTGCGCTCTAGTGGCAAACTTGGCCCCGACAACCGGGCGCAAGTACCACCCGATCCCCGCGCCCGCGGGGATGATCCACGCACTGCTGCAAATGCACGCACCAACAAGTCCAGGAGGACACCACAGTGGCGAAGGCGAAGTTCGAGCGGACGAAGCCGCACGTCAACATCGGCACCATCGGTCACGTCGACCACGGCAAGACCACGCTGACCGCAGCGATCACCAAGGTGCTGGCTGACAAGTACCCGGATCTGAACCAGGCCTCGGCCTTCGATCAGATCGACAAGGCGCCGGAGGAGAAGGCTCGTGGTATCACGATCAACATCTCCCACGTCGAGTACCAGACCGAGAAGCGCCACTACGCGCACGTCGACGCCCCGGGTCACGCCGACTACATCAAGAACATGATCACCGGTGCGGCGCAGATGGACGGCGCCATCCTCGTGGTCGCCGCGACCGACGGCCCGATGCCGCAGACCCGCGAGCACGTGCTGCTCGCCCGTCAGGTCGGCGTGCCCTACATCCTGGTCGCGCTGAACAAGTCGGACATGGTCGACGACGAGGAAATCCTCGAGCTCGTCGAGATGGAGGTCCGCGAGCTGCTGGCTTCGCAGGAGTTCGACGAGGATGCCCCCGTCGTGCGCGTGTCGGGCCTGAAGGCGCTCGAGGGCGACCCGAAGTGGACCGAGTCGGTTCTGGAACTGATGGCCGCCGTCGACGAGTCCATCCCGGACCCGGTTCGCGACACCGAGAAGCCGTTCCTGATGCCGGTCGAGGACGTGTTCACCATCACCGGTCGTGGCACCGTCGTCACCGGTCGTGTCGAGCGCGGCATCATCAACGTGAACGAGGAAGTCGAGATCGTCGGCATCCGTCCGGACAAGACCAAGACCACGGTCACCGGTATCGAGATGTTCCGCAAGCTGCTCGACCAGGGCCAGGCGGGCGACAACGTCGGTCTGCTGGTTCGTGGCATCAAGCGTGAAGATGTCGAGCGCGGCCAGGTCGTCGTGAAGCCGGGCACCACCACCCCGCACACCGAGTTCGAGGGCCAGGCGTACATCCTGTCGAAGGACGAGGGCGGTCGCCACACCCCGTTCTTCAACAACTACCGTCCGCAGTTCTACTTCCGCACCACGGACGTGACCGGCGTCGTTACCCTCCCCGAGGGCACCGAGATGGTCATGCCGGGCGACAACACCGAGATGCTGGTCAAGCTGATCCAGCCGGTCGCCATGGACGAGGGCCTGCGCTTCGCGATCCGCGAAGGTGGCCGCACCGTCGGTGCCGGTCGTGTCACCAAGATCATCAAGTGATTCTCTGAATCTCTGATCGTCGAACGGCGTCGCTCCGCAAGGGGCGACGCCGTTTCGTCGTTCGAGGGATAACGCACCGGGCCTTGGCATGAGCGAGATCGGTGGAACCGGAAGGCGATCTGTCGCGTCGAAGGAGTATGAGGCGCGATCCCGGTTCCTCGCGTTCTGCGTCCTGTTCGGTCTCGTCCTCGGCTGGCTGCGGATGAAGTCGGGCAGTGTCTGGCCGTGCGTCGTCGCGCACGCGGCGCTGAACGCGAGCGCGCTGGGCGTCAGTCCTTTCTCCTCCTTCGACGACTCGCTGAGCCACCGTTCCGATCGTCGTCCTGGCAAGATAGCGCCATGGAACGTGTGCTCGGTATCGGCGGATACTTCATGCGGGCCGCCGACCCGGTGGCCCTTGGCTCGTGGTATCGCGAGTGCCTCGGCCTGGACGCCGATGAGAATGGCCTGTGGCGTCAGGAAGCCGGGCTGACGGTGTTCGCGACGTTCGAGTCCGAGACGGACTACTTCGGATCCCGTGCCCAGCAGGCGATGATCAATTTCCGGGTCCGCGACCTGGACGCGATGCTCGCGCAACTGCGCGCCAAGGGAGCGGACGTGGCTACAGAGACCCAGGATATGGAGGGTGTCGGCCGATTCGGCTGGGTCACCGATCCCGAGGGCAATCGGGTCGAGCTGTGGCAGCCGGCCTGACCCGCTGACCCCGACGCGATATTCGCCGATAGACGATCTCACCTCACACGATGTCGCCATCTCGGTGACCATGGAGGACATGAGCAAGCTCGACGTCGAATTCGCGGTCACCGAGGGCGCGCTCGCCCACGGCCTGCCCTATGTGGCCTTCGGCGCGGGCAGGCCGCTGGTCTTCCTGCGCTGGTTCAGCCCGGATCACGCGAATCCGGCCGGATGGATACGGAACTCCGAGATCAAGACGCTGGCGCGGCTGGCACGGCGCTTCCGGGTGTATGCGGTGAGTCGCGCGCCCGGGATGGCCATGGGAACCACGATGGCCGATATCGCGGATCAGCACGCGGACGCGCTGCGATCGGAATTCGGCGGCCCGGTGGATGTGCTCGGCATCTCCTCGGGAGGTTCGGTCGGCCTGCAACTGGCCGTGGATCACCCTGAGTCCGTGCGCAGGCTGGTGATCGCGGCCGCGGGGTACCGGTTGGAGGAGCAGGCGCGTGTCGATCAGCTCGGTTATGCCGAAGCGGCGGCGGCCGGCCGGCGCGCGCTACACCATATGGCGCCGCATTCGTCGCGGGTGCGGGATCGGTTGTTGACCGCGGCGATGTGGCTGGCCGATCCCTTCCTCCGCCCCGTCGATCCCGCGGACACCCTGGCCTTCGTGCGCGCCGAGGACGCCTTCGACCTCTCGGCGCGCCTCGGTGAGATCCAAGCGCCCACGCTGGTGATCGGCGGTGAGCGCGACGAGTTCTATTCCACCGCGAACTTTCGCCGCACGGCCGACGGAATTCCGCGGTCACACCTGATCATCTACCCGAATGCCGGGCATATCGCCGCGATCACGCACCGCAGGTTCGCCCGCGATGTCGCGGATTTCCTCGAGGCCGGGTGAGCGGGTCAGCAGTTCGTCGGCGCCGGTTCGCCGCGGAAGCGGGCGTCGACCCAGGCCAGTGCCGCGGGCAAGCCGAGGATCGCAGCGGACATATGTTCGAATGCGATGCTCGGCTCCGCCTGGAGTCGGACGCCCGCGTCGCAGTAACGCCGGTTCGTGTTGATGATGGAGTCGACCGGAATCAAGGGATCGGAGGGCGAATGCCATTCGAAGATGGGGATTCTCGGCACGCCGTCGAATAATTCGAGACTGTTCTCCTCGACGACTGATCGAGCTTCGGGATCAGTGACGAGCGACATACTGCTGGCGAAATCATGCACACTGCGGCCGGCCCCGGCGGCGAGAATTTCGTTGGTGCATCCGTTCGCCAGGGATTCTCTGGCCCGCAACCCTTGGACATTCAGCGAATCGCCGATGGGGAATCGATCGGGATATTCCCGTTCGAGTCCGATCGCGGCGGCCATGATCAAACCGAAGGCCGGATGTGGATTGGTGTTCACCCCCTCGACCATCCGCACCAGATTCGCGGGTATGCCACCGGCCGCGGCTCCGACTATGTCGAGTTCGGGTGCGTAGGTCGGCGCCAGCGCTGCCGCCCAGGCCGTCGCCATACCGCCGCCGGAATAACCGGCCATGGCGACCGGGCTGTTGTGCAGATTCAATTCCGGCACCGCGCGCGCGGCGCGGATCCCGTCGAGCGTGATCTGGCCGCCCAGGCGTGCCGCCCCGTAGGCGAAGGTGGGACCGAGGTGGTCGGGCAATGCGACACTCCAACCCCGCGCCAGCACCGCGTTCAGTGCGACGGCCTCGCGGACCTGCAAATTCGGATCGGGGCTGTAGAGCACCCGGGAGACAGCGCATCGGGGGCCGAGGCCGTTGATGATGTGCTGGTAGGACAGCAGCGGGCCGCCGGGGGTCCGCCATTGCGGGGTGAGCAACGTCGTCACCGCCGCGATCGGAAGTCCGCGCGAATTTGTCGAACGGAATTTGACGAGTGTCACCGTGGTGCCGGGAAATATCAGCAGCGGGGGCATCGCGCGGGTTTCGAGTACCTCGCCCGGAGATTTCTCGGCGATATCGGCGGGGGCCGAGTAGATGGGATCGGGATCGGGTTCCGGATAGAGCGGAACGGCTCCGGCGCTACCGGGGCCGAGCATTGATAGCGCGGTCGCGCTGCTGATGAGCGCCGCACCGATGGCGCGGAATACATGATTTCGATCGGATATCGGAATCTGCACGACGCGATGATTACCACGGACCGGGCTCCGGAATCGTGAACGCGCGAATTTCAGCCCAGCTGTGTCATACCCGCGGCGACCACCTGGGCGACATTCACGACCTCGTCGGCGCTCGGCAGCGGCACGCCGTCGAGCGCGTGCAGCCGGTCGGTGCTGGCGATGGCGAACATCGCCGAAACCCACGCGGCCGCGCAGGCGCGCACGGTGCCGGGCCGCACGGGTGCGGGGGCGCTGGCCTGGAGTACCCGGGCGGTGACGTCGAGGAGTTGATCGCGCAGTCGGCGCAGTCGCCTTCGTACGTCCGGGTGGGTGTCGGCCTCGCGCCACATGATGACCCGCAGCACCGAGGAATGGTGGGCGCGCAGATTCAGGGCGGTGTCGAGATTGACCAGACTCGTCGCGGGATCGCCCGGCGCGACGACGGCGCTGATGTCATCGATGGGGTGGGCGGGCACCCGTTCGTCCATCAGCGCGGACAGGATCGAGTCCTTGGTGGGGAAGTAGTAGAACACCAAGCCCTTGGGCACGCCCGCGGCGGTGGCGATGGCGGCGGTCGGGGTCGCGTCGAAGCCCTGGGCCGCGAAGAGTTCTTCGGCGGCGTCCAGGATGAGATGGCGGGCGTCGCCGTCGACTTTCGCGCTACGGCGACGCCTGCCCGCTCGGCGCGGTTCCGGCATGTGCATCGGCGGTGCGCCTTACCTCTCACTGCCGGGTCGCACCGGCGTCGGTCGTATCAGTGGTGCGCCGCCGTATGGTGCAGCCGCGCGGACATGGCGGGGAGTGCCGCCACGGCGACCACGACCGTCACGACCCCAACGACCCATGCGGTCCAGGATGCGCCTCGGTAGGCGGTGAAGTCCATCGCCCACGGCGACAGGAACAGCAGCGCGCCGAACAGGCCCATGGCGTAGTCCAGCGCACTCATGGCGGGGCGATAGATCTGCGCCAACCCCGTCAGGGCGATGAGTACGCCGAGCACGATCAGCGACCACATGGCGCGGTTGTTGGTATCGACCCACAGGGGCGACAGCGCGGCGACGGCGCCGAGCACGACGGCGAGGCCGTCCTGTGCGCGGTTCTCGGTGAACATGAGCTACCTCCTCGGGCTTTCGAAATATGTCCTGACCTCGGTATAGACCTGATTGACCGACCGGTCAATACCGACCTGGATAAGATTGGGCGGCGACATCACCCGCACGGTGACGGGGGAGCTGGTAACCCACTTCCTCCCGAGCGGGAGTTATGGTGCTCGGTAACAGTTGGGTGAAGGGATGGCCGCTATGACCGCGCCGATCGTGATTATCGGAGCCGGGCTCGCCGGCCTGCGCACCGCAGAGGAACTGCGCCGAGCCGGATACGAGGGCGGACTCGTTCTCGTCGGCGAGGAATCGCGCCTGCCGTACGACCGTCCGCCGCTGTCGAAGCAGTTCGTGCGCGGCGAAACCGACGACACCACGCTGCGGCCCGCCGAATTCTTCGACGAGAAGGCCATCGACGTGCGGCTCGGCGCCGGGGCGACCGGTGTGGACACCGCGAACCGCCGGGTGACGCTGGCCGACGGCAGCACCCTCGATTACGACCAGCTCGTCATCGCGACGGGTCTGCGTCCGCGCCGACTGCCGGGGCTGCCGGATCTGAAGGGCGTGCACGTGCTGCGCGACCATTCCGACGCCGCCGCGTTGCGCGACGAGCTGAAGAACGCCGGGACCGCGCTCGTGGTCGGTGCGGGATTCATCGGCTGCGAGCTGGCCTCGAGTTTCCGCGACAGCGGTGTCGAGGTGGTGCTCATCGAGCCACAGCCGACTCCGTTGGCATCGGTACTCGGCGAGAAGATCGGCGCTCTGGTCGCCAGGCTGCACCGCGCGAAAGGCGTCGACCTGCGCTGCGGGACCGGCCTGGATACCCTGCTCGGTGACGACGAGGGCCGGGTGCGCGGTGCGCGACTGTCCGATGGCACCGAGATCGCCGCCGATCTGGTGGTCATCGGCGTCGGTTCACGACCGGCCACCGAATGGCTCACCGATTCCGGCATCGAACTGGCCGAGCCGGCCGCGGGCGGCGGGGTGCTCGCCGACGAGGTCGGACGGACCTCGGCCGAGGGCGTCTGGGCGCTCGGCGATGTCGCGGCGTGGCTGCACGAGACCGGACAGCGTAAGCGGGTCGAGCATTGGACCAACGCGGGTGAGCAGGCCAAGTTGCTCGCGTGCGCGTTGCTCGGTGTGGAAGTGCCCAATATCGCACGGGTGCCGTACTTCTGGAGCGATCAGTACGACCTCAAGATTCAGGCGCTCGGCACCCCGGGGGCGGGCGATGACGTCGATATCGTCACCGATGACGGCCGCAAATTCCTCGCCTACTTCTCCCAGGACGGCACTCTCACCGGTGTGGTCGGCGCGGGAATGACCGCCGGGGTCATGAAGGTCCGCGCCAAGATCGCCGCGGGCGCTCCCGTGGCGGACCTGCTCGCTCCGACGACCTGACGCGGGCGCGGGCGGCGGCCTCGGGTGCGGCGTGTGTGGCTCCGGCCGTGTCGGGGCGCGCGACGGCCTGTAATACGGTGGTCGGTGTGATCGTCGCGCTCATTGATTCCGGATTGGGGTTACTGCCCACGGCGGCATGGTTGCGCAAGCTGCGGCCGGATGTCGATCTGCTGCTGCAATTGGATCCCGACGGCGCGCCGTGGGGACCGAAGCCCGAGCAGTGGGTGGTCGACCGTGTGGTCGGGGCCGCGCGAACCTCGTTACGCCACGGCGCCGAGGTGATCGTGCTGCCATGTAATACGGCCAGTGTGACCGCGCTGGAGCACGTGCGCGCCGAGGTCGGTCCGGGGGTGCCGGTCATCGGCACCGTGCCCGCGATCAAACCCGCTGCGGCGGTCTGTAGTTCGGTGGCGGTCTGGGCCACCGCCGCCACCACCGCGAGCAGGTACCAGGCCGATCTGATCGCGCGATTCGGGGGTGCGGCCAAGGTGATCGGCGTGGCCTGCCACGGACTCGCGGACGCGATCGACGGCGGAGATCTGTTGGCCGCCAGGGAATCCATCGCGGCGGCCGCGGCCGAGACGCCCGGTGACGTCGAGGGCGTGGTGCTCGGCTGCACCCACTATCCGCTCGTCATCGATGACATCCTCGCGGCGCTGCCCGAGGGCGTTCGACTCTTCGACAGCGCGCAAGCTGTTGCCGCGCAGACCATTCGGCGCATGGACGCACTGGGCCGACCGGCGACGGGCAGCGGGGCGGTGCGGGTGATGAACAGCGGTCGCTCGGGTGAATTGCCGCCGGGAGCGGCGGCTTTCGAATCCGGACGGGTGCTCGGCGCCGAATTCTGACCTGCCCGCGGGAGTGATGCGCGATGACCGAGACGACGCCGACCGCCGCCGAGGTGGCGCGGGCGCTGGCGGCGGTGGCCGATCCCGCCGCCGCGATCGCGCTGCGGCGCTTCTTCAAAACCGGTATCGGCGAGTACGGCGAGGGCGATGTGTTCATCGGCGTTCGGGTGCCCGCGACCCGTGCCGTCGCGAAAAAGTTCGCGGCGCTGCCGCTCGGTGAGATCGACACGCTCCTCGACAGTGTGGTGCACGAGCACCGGCTCGCGGCGCTGGTCATCCTCAACGCGCGCTTCGCGAAAGCGGCCGGGCCGCGCACCCTCGACATCGACGCGCAGGAGCGGATGGTCCGGCTCTACCTCGACGCCGTCCACCGGGGCCGGGTGAACAACTGGGATCTGGTCGACGTCTCCGCCGAGAATATCCTCGGCCCCTGGTTGCTCGACCGGCCGCGGGATCTGTTGTTCGAACTCGCGCGCTCCGATTCGCTCTGGGAGCGGCGGGTGGCGCTGCTGAGCACCTTCGCCTTCATCAAGGCGGGTGACGCGACGACGACCTTCGCGCTCGGCGAACAACTGCTGACCGATCGTCGCGATCTGATCCAGAAGGCGCTCGGCTGGATGCTGCGCGAGGTCGGCAAGCGGATCGATCGCGATCTGCTCACCGGCTTCCTCGACAGCCACGCCGCCGTGATGGGCCGGACCGCGCTCAGCTATGCCACCGAACATCTCGACCCGGCCCAGCGGGCGGCCTACCGAGCGCGGTAGGCCGGGTTCAGAACTGGATCTTGAGGTGATCGGTGACCGGGCGCGCCTGGCAGCCGAGGATGTAGCCGTTCGCGATGTCCTCGGGATCGAGGATCTCCGAATTGGCCATCTCCACCTCGCCCTCCAGCACCGTGCAGGCACAGGAGCCGCATTCGCCTTCCTGGCAGGAGTACGGCACGTCGAGACCTTTGGACAGCATGATGTCCACCAGCGTCTGGGTCCGCGGCCAGCTCAGTTCGTGCACCTCGCCGTCGAGTTCCACCTCGACGGTGGCGGCGTCGGCGGCGTCGGCGTCGCTGACCTCGATGGGCGCCTGATCCGCGAACGGGTCGCCTGCCAGCGAATTGAACACCTCGGCGTGGGTGCGCGAGCGCGGCACGTCCAGTTGCGCCAACGCGTCGTGCACCCGGTCCATGAAGGGTTTCGGACCGCACATGAAGGCGTGGTACTCGCGGTAGGGCGCGACCAGGGTCGCGAGCCCGTCGGTGGTCGGTAGTCCCTGGAGGTTTTCCAGCCAGTGCACGACGACGAGTCGCTGGGGATGTTTGGCGGCGAGTTCGCTCAACTCGCCCGCGAAGATGACGCCGTCCGGATCTCGGTTGGCGTATACCAACACGATTCGGCCGTCGCCGCGCGCCAGCGCCGATTTGAGGATGGACATCACCGGGGTGATACCGCTGCCCGCGCCGAAAAGCAGCAGATCCTGGTCGAGATCCTTCGGGGTGAAGACGCCCGACGGCGGAAGCACTTCGATGCTGTCGCCCGCTTTGACGTTGTCGCACACCCAGTTCGAGCCATAGCCGCCCGCCGTCCGCTTGACGGTGACCTTCGGCTTGTCGTCGGTATGCGGCGAGCTGGCCAGCGAATAGCAGCGAGCCACCGAGCCGGTGAGGTCGCTGGGGATCCGCAGGGTCAGGAACTGTCCCGGCTTGTACGCGAACTTCTCTCGCGATTCCTCTGGCACGTCGAAAACCAGTGAACAGGCGTCGGCCGTCTCGGCGATGACCGCGGCGACCCGCAGCACGACCGATCGCGAGCCGTGCGGCACCTCGACGGTGCTCACGACAGGACCTCGCGGTGGCTCGGCTCGGTGCCGAACACCGCCTCCGATGCTCGCTGGCTGCGCTCGTTCACTCTCGTCCTCTCGAACGTCGCGACAAAACTAGAACGTGTTTCAGTTTCATCGTACGTCGGGGTCCGGCCGATGGACAAGCTGAGCTTCCAGACCGGCGATCAGAACCTCCATGCCGAAGTCATAGGCGTACTTACCGCGCAGGTCGGGCAGGTATTTCGCGGCCCGCGCCACCACCTCGGGCAACGCGACGTCCGACAGCGCCGCGCTGTCGCGTGGATTGACCCTGCTGCGGCCGAACAGATACGTGTGGATGGTCGCGTAGGCGGCGAGCACGTTGCGATCGGTGAAACCCGCCTCGAACAGGATCTCCATCACAGCGGTGATCAGGTCCAGCTGTTTGCCGAGCATCTGCTCGATCAGGACGTCACCGAGTCCGGGATGTTTGCGCAATTTCTCATCGATCTGATCGATGAGCTCGCGCAGCCGCCGCTGCCACGATCCGGATTCCGGAGGTGGGGTGCGTACCCCCGTCAGCGCCGCGGTGGCGACGAGATCGAGCAGCTCCCGCTTGTCGGCGACGTAGTAGTAGGGGGCCATCGGGGAGACGCCCAGTTCGCGGGAGAGTCGCCGCATGGATAGTTTCTCCACACCGTCCTCGCGCACCACGCGCAACGCGGCCTCGACGATCTCGGACTCCGACAGTGTGCTGCCGCCCCCGCTCGCCTGCATTCGTCCGACTCCCATGCCACCTCTACCGCCGCGGGCGCGTCGGCGCCCGGCACGAACTTGTCCAGCTGCTTACCTCGGGAATTCTAGAGTGCGCCACCTCGGGCCGGTCCGGCTGCTGGTCGACGACTTCTCCGCCGGCTCGTTCCCCGGGTGGTCGGCCGGCTCTCGATTCGCCGTACCGGCGACGCGGGCGCGTTCGGTTCTTCGGGCCCGCGTCGTCCGTATCGTCGCGTCGCACCGTGGATCCGGGCTTTTGGCGCGATCCCGCGCGGATGCGATGATCGTCGGCGCGCCGCGCACGAGATCGGCGCCCGCGGGTTCTGCGCCCGCGGCGGCGCGGACCGTCCGGCCCGACGCGGGGGTGGTCCCGCGGTCGGACGGTGCTGTGCCCGGCGTGCGGTATTCGTGTGGCCGTGACCGGCGTCGATTCGATTGCCGTCGATCCGGATTGCCGGGGATGCGCTGGAAATTCGAAAAGGTACCGCCGTCGCGGGCTGATTCGATGATTGCCTTCGCGTTGCCGGATGAGGGAATCCGAGTGTCGGCAACCCTGTCGCAAACGGATCTTCCTCGCCGCTGGGAACTCCCGCGAACAGATTCACGCGGAATTCCGTCCTTTTTTCCGTACCGATGATGCCTGCGCGCGAAAGTCCGCCTAGCATGCCAGGAATGCGCCATGATCGCCTGCCCGACGGATTCGGGGTGCGGATCGATCCTCGGGTGCGCGCATACTCCGGAGGACGCATCCTGATCGGCGGCTCACCCGCCCGGTTGCTGCGTCTTGCCCCGGAGGCCGCCGAGATGATCGGTGACGGCTATCTCGAGGTCACCGGCCCGAAGTCCGCCGTTGTTGCCAGACGGCTGCTCGACTCCGGGGTCGGCAATCCACGCCCCAGGCTGCTGCCCTCCCCGGACGACGTGACCGTGATCGTGCCGCTGCACAACAACGCGGACGGTCTCGCCCGGTTGCTCGCGGTCCTGCGCGGTCACAACGTGATCGTCGTCGACGACGGCTCGGATCAGCCGGTGCAGATTCCGAACAACCGCGGCACCCGCTGCCGGGTGACGGTGCTGCGGCAGGACCACAAACAGGGGCCAGCCGCCGCGCGCAACGCGGGGCTGCGGGCCGCGACAACCGAATTCGTCGCCTTCCTCGATTCCGATGTGGTGCCGCGCAGCGGTTGGCTGGAGGTGATGCTCGGCCATTTCAGCGATCCGGAGGTCGCGCTGGTCGCGCCGCGCATCGTCGCGCTCGATCCCGAATCCAACGCGCTGGCCAGATACGAGCACACCCGCTCCTCCCTGGATCTGGGCAGGCGCGAAGCCGCGGTGCATTCGCGTGGCGTGGTCTCCTACGTGCCGAGCGCGGCTCTGCTCGTGCGCAGGCGCGCACTGCTGACCGAGGGCGGTTTCGACGAATCCATGCAGGTGGCCGAGGATGTCGACCTGTGCTGGCGGCTGGAGCAGGCGGGCTGGCGGCTGCGCTACGAGCCCGCCGCCCACGTGGCCCACGACCACAGGATCTCCTTCCGCGCCTGGTTCGGCCGAAAGCTGTTCTACGGCACCGGAGCCGCGCCGCTGGGTGAGCGGCACGACCCCAGCATGGTTTCGCCGCTGTCGGTGCCGTCCTGGACGGTGCTCGCGACCTTCCTGTTCGCCACGCTGTCGAAGTGGGGACTGATCGGCGGACTCCTCACCCTCGCGACCGCCCTGATTCGATTGCGGCGGGTTTTCACCGAATTGGACAACCCGACCAGAATCGCCGCGATCTATCTCTCGCGCGGATTCTTCGCTGGCCTGTGGCGGCTGGCCTCGGCGATGTGCAGGCATTACTGGCCGGTGACCCTGGTGGCCATGGTGGCATCGCGCCGTATCCGGCGCATCGCGGTCACCATGGCGGTGGCCGACGGATTGGCCGACTGGTTCACCCACCGGGACGCGGGCGGGCTCGATCCGCTCCGGTACCTGGCCTACAAACGCATGGACGATATCGCCTACGGCAGCGGGCTGTGGCTCGGCGCTTTCCGCGCCCGCAGCCTCGAGGCGCTGAAGCCGACGGCCCCGCGTCGCTGAGACCACCGCGTCGCCGGACCGGATGATGGTGTTCGTGGTCGATACGTTGATCGTCGGTGCCGGCACCGCGGGCTGCCTGCTCGCGGCGCGGCTGAGCGCCGATCCCCGCCATGTCGTGCGACTCGTGGAGGCGGGGCCGGTGTGGTCGAGCGCGGCCTCGACACCGCCGGAGGTGCGGCGCGCCGACCTCATGCCGATCGGTCCCGAATCGCCCTGGGTGTGGCGCTATCCGGCGTTGCTGGCGGCGGGCGGCGGCGATCCCGATAACGTGGCCGAACTGGTGCGCGGCCGGGTGCTCGGGGGTTCCGGCGCGATCAACGGCGGCTATTTCGTCAGGGCCGTAGCCACGGACTTCGCGGCGTGGTCCGATGAACTCCACGGTGGCACGGAATGGTCGTTGGACACCGTATTACCCGCCTACCGGCAAATCGAGCGCGATCATGATTTCGGTTCCGCTCCCGGCCACGGCGCGGCCGGTCCGATTCCGGTGCGCCGCGTCGTCGATCCCGCACCCCAAGGTGTCGAATTCATGGCGGCTGCCGCCGCGGCGGGTTTCACCGAAATTCCCGACTTGAATGCCCTGCCCGACGCGGTGCCCTCGACCGGGTTCGGACCGGTCCCCTGCAATGTCGAGGATGGTTTGCGCGTCGGTACCGCGACAGCCTTCCTGCTACCCGCGCTGTCGCGGCCCAATCTGACCGTATCCGGCGGAATCATGGTGACCCGCATCCGTTTCCACGGCACTCGCGCGATCGGCGTCGACTACGCGGCCGGCGAGGACTACGGCACGATCGAGGCCGATCGCGTCGTGGTGTGCGCGGGCGCGGTGGAATCGGCCGCGCTGCTGCTGCGCTCCGGCATAGGTCCGCCAGCACACCTGCGTGCATTGGGCATTCCCGTCGTGTCCGAAGCTCCCGTCGGGGCCTGGTTCAGCGACCATCCCGAAATCGGTCTCGAATATCGGCTCGGTGTCGGTTCGCCTGCCCGCGCGCGCGTGCCGCTCGAATACGTGTTGACGCTGGACGATATCGAGATTCGGCCCTATGCGGTGGCGTTCACGCCCGATCCGGACAGTCATCGGCTCGGAGTCGCGATGATGCGTCCGCATTCCTCCGGTGTGCTACGACTGCGCGACGCCGATCCGGGCAGCACGCCGATTCTCGAGCACCGGTATCTGTCGGCCGAATACGACCGGATCGCGCTGCGCGCGGCCGTCGATGTCGCGGGCGACGTGCTCGCCCGCGTTCCCGGCGCGCGGATCGCACCCGTGCCGCCGGGGGGAGCCGACGCGGCCTGGCTGCGCGCGAATCTCGGTACCTCGCAACATTTGTCCGGCACCTGCCGGATGGGCGTCGACACCGACGAGCGTGCCGTTGTCGACCCGATGTGCCGGGTGCGCGGGGTGACCGGAGTATCGGTCGTCGACCTATCGGTGGTTCCGGTTCCGTTGAGCCGGGGACCGCAGGCCACGGTCATGATGATCGCCGAACACGCTGTGGGCTACTTCTCCTCGTGATGTGAAAGACGAATGGGTCACATTCTCCGGGGGTATGCGCGGGATGTGACCTGGCGGACAAACAGCAGTAACCGCCCTTGCCCAGGAATACGCGCCGGTACAGTCTGGGGCAGGAAGAAAGGCAAATGGTCAGCAATTTAGCAGGTGGGCGGCCCCCACGGCGAAGCGGCAATCGAGTATCGGTGGAACCGGGCACACAACTCGGCGCCCTCGAGGCCTATGCCGCGCAAGCACACGGATATCTCAGCGCGGGTGGTGAAGAACTGTCGCAGCTTGCCGGTTTGCTGCGCCCGCTTGTGCTCGAATCCTGGCTGCGCAGTGTCCGGGGCGGCGTCGACCCCATGGACGTCCTGAGCGAGCGTGGCCTGCGCGGCGCTGACCTGCAGCGGTATCGTGACGCGCATCCGGTGGCCGCGCTGATGCCGCTCATCGACAAATTGCTTGTGCAGGATACGGCCAGAACGGGTCTCATCGTCGCCGTCGCGGATCAATTCGGTCGTGTGCTGTCCATTCACGGCAGCGCCGACCAGGTCACCGCCGCCGCCGAAATCGGCCTGCGCGCCGGTGACGATCTGAGCGAACGCCGCGTCGGGACCAATGCTGTCGGCCTTGTCGTCCGCACCGGGCGGGCCACCTGGATCCACGGGCCGGAGCATTTCCTTCATCGCATGCACCAGATCACCGGGGCCGCGGCGCCGGTGCACGATCCGGACGGCAGGCTGGTCGGCGTACTGATGATCGCGGGCGGGGTGCGGGTGGCGAAGCCGGAAATCCTCGCGCTGGTGAAGGCGGCGGCGACCGCCGCCGAAATGGATCTGCTGCTGTCGGCGATGCGCGCGAATCAGCACGGTTCGGCGCGCGGCGGTCAGCGCGAACCCGACGTGGCGGAGTCGGGCAGGTTCGGCCTGGATGTGCTCGGTCTCGGTCAGCCGCAGCTGACCATCGCCGGTGATCGGGTTCCGTTGTCGCAGCGGCATGCCGAGATCCTGTTGCTGCTCGCCGAACATCCGGAGGGGTTGGGCGCGGATCACCTGGCGCTGCTGCTCGACGATACGGATCTGGACAATGGCACGATTCGGGCCGCGATGTCGCGGTTGCGCGCGGTGATCGGGTCGACCGTCGTCGGTTCGCGCCCCTACCGTCTGCGGGTGCATGTCGCAACCGATATCGACGCGCTGCGCGTCGCTCTCGATTCCGGTGATGTCGATTACGCATTACGGCTCTACACCGGTCCGGTGCTTCCCCGATCGACCGCTCCCGGCATCGTCGACATCAGAGACGAGCTCAGAGTGCGGTTGCGCACCGCGGTGCTCAGTTCCGGCGATTCCGGGGTGTTGCGTCGCTGGACGGCGGGTGCGGAGGGGCGCGACGACGCCACGGCATGGGCCGCCTACCGGGCGACCGTCGACCGGGACTCCCCGCTATATGCCCAGATCGAGGCCAAGATTCGGGTTCTCGACCGGCGCATGGGCGCGGATGCAACGCGGATGCAACGTTCCGGCTCATAGTCTGCACATCCGGACGTGTGACAGCTCACATAATCGGCACTTCGGTGATCGTGAGCACAGCCCTGCCTCGGGTTTCGAGCCTTCGCGCCAATCTGAACAAGCGTCCAGAAGTTTTTAACGGAATTGGTTCCTTTTTATTACATTTCGGCCTAGTGTTCGCAATGCACGGCGGCACTTCCGTGTGATGTAGGGAACACAGCCGAGACGCAGGACCGGCGTCACGGCAGCGAAGTTGGAGGAACGATCACGGGCTAGGCACAACCCCGTCGGCGGCACGGTGTTCGCCACGGCGGTGACCACGAGGGTCACCGAACTCGTTTCACATAATCAGTCGGATCCCCGCGTCGGTGGCGTACCTACGTCCCGCGCATTCGCCGAATCCTCACCGGTGGCACTCACGCGCCCCGCGTCCGGATCACTCGAACCGGGCCGGTGGCTCTATTTGTGCTGTCCGAAAACGTTCGGCCAGAAGTTGTTTCACCAAACGAGGAGGCTCTGGTGCACGGTACGGAGTTGGGTGGGTTCAGCGCGCGGACGGAGGCGTCCGCCGATACCTCGACACCCGAGCCGATCCCGTTTCCGCTCGCGCCCGCGCAACTGGGCCTGTGGTACGCACAACTTCTCGATCCCGACGTGCCGATCAATATCGCGCAGTACGTCGACGTGCGGGGCGAACTGGATGTCGCCGTCCTCGCGGAGGTTTCGCGCGAGGCGGCACTGGACTACGAGTCCACCCTGGTCCGGCTCGGCGCTGCCGATGGAGCCCCGAACCAGTGCGTCGATCCGGCCCTGACGATCGAGATCCCCCTGGTGGATTTCCGCGCGCACGCCGACCCGGTGGCGTCGGCGCACGAATGGATGCGCGCGGACGCGGGCGCTCCCGTCGATCTGCTGCGCGACCGGCTCTTCGCGGGCGCGGTGCTGCGAGTCGCCGACCAGCGGTATTTCTGGTATCTGCGGGCGCACCACATCGTGCTCGACGGTTTCGGCGCGCTCACCAACACGATGCGGGTCGCCGAGCGCTACACCGCCCGGGTACTCGGCGCCGAACTCCAGCCGGTGCGCCCCGGCACGATGCGCGCGTTGGTCGAGGGCGAACTCGCCTACCGCGACAGCGGCCGATTCGATACCGACCGCGCGCACTGGGCCGAGCGGGTGGCCGGACTCGACGCCCCGACCAGTCTGGACGGCCGCGCCGCACCGCGCTCGGCGAATAATCTGATAGCGGGTAGGGCGCTGCCGCAGCAACTCGTCGACCGGCTGAACACCCTTGCCGCCAGCCAGGATTCGACGATCGCGGTGGTACTGCTCGCCGCCTTCGCCAGCTATCTCGGCCGGATAACCGATCGCGACGACGTGGTGCTGAGTCTGCCCGTCACCGCGCGCACCACCGCGGTGATGCGGCGTTCGGCGGGCATGCTGTCCAATATCGTGCCGTTGCGCGTGGCCGTCGGCGATGGCGTGAGCTGGGGTGAGCTGTTGCGCGCGACCCGGGTCGAAGTGGCGGGGGCGCTGCGCCACCAGCGCTACCGACACGAGGACATCCGGCGCGATGCCGAACACGACGGCAGGCCCGCGCGGCGCGCGCTGTTCGGGCCGATCGCCAATATCATGCTGTTCCGCAGCGATCTCGCGCTCGGGACCACGGTCGGTCGCTATCACGTGCTGTCCACCGGTCCGGTGGAGGATCTGAGTCTCAACGTCTACTACGGCGAACGTGACCGCGTGCACGTGGATTTCGAGGCCAATCCGAATCTCTACGACTCCGACGACCTCGCTCGCCACCACGCACGGTTCGTGCGCTACCTGCAACGCCTCGCCGACACCGAGCTCGACGCCTCGGTCGCCGCGGTCGCGGTCGCCACCGAGCTGGAAGTCGAGGTCAGCACCCGGATCTGGAATGCCACCGACTTCGACGTAGCCGAGGCGCTGCGACCAGGCAATACCGCCCCCGCGACCTTGGTATCGGTATTCGAGGACCAGGTCGCCCGCACGCCCGACGCGCCCGCGCTGCACGCGGCGGGCGCACCCGAGCAGAGCCTGACCTACCGCGCGCTCGCGGGCCGTGTCCATCGGCTCGCGCGCTATCTGATCGCCGCTGGTGTCGGTCCGGAGACGGTGGTGGCGTTGCATATTCGGCGCTCCACCGATCTGGTCGTCGCGATGTACGCGATTCTCGCGGCCGGAGGCGCTTATCTGCCGCTGGATCCGGACCATCCGGCCGAGCGCACCGCGCATATCCTCGCCACCGCCCGCCCGGTCTGCGTGCTGAGCGCCGGAACCGCGGACGCACCGGAGGTTCCCGGGTCTGGGCTGGTGGATCTGGACCGGCTCGACCTATCGGGTTATTCGGACGCCCCGATCTGGGACCGTGAGCGCACCGCGGCGCTGCGGCCCGCCCACCCCGCCTACGTCATCTTCACCTCGGGTTCCACTGGATTGCCGAAGGGTGTTTCGATCACCCACGAGGCCATCGTGAATCGGCTGGTGTGGATGCAACAGACCTACGGGCTGCGCACCGACGACGTGGTGTTGCAGAAGACGCCGGCCACCTTCGACGTGTCGGTGTGGGAGTTCTTCTGGCCGTTGCAGATCGGCGCCACCCTGGTACTCGCCGAACCGGACGGACATCGCGATCCGGCGTACCTGCGTGCGGTGATCGCCGAATACGGCGTGACCATCGCACATTTCGTACCCTCGATGCTGGAAGTGTTCCTGGCGCACCAGGACATCGCGCGCAGCACTTCGTTGCGTTCGGTCTTCGCCTCCGGTGAGGCGTTGCCCGCGACGCTGGCGCAGCGTCTGCGGGTGATGACGGGTGCGCGGCTGCACAACCTGTATGGACCCACCGAGGCCGCGGTCGACGTCACGTTCCACGAAGTGACCGACACCGATACCGTCTCGGTGCCGATCGGCGCGCCGGTATTCAATACCAGGCTCTATGTGCTCGATTCGCGGCTGCGGCCCGCGCCGGTCGGGGCTCCGGGTGAGCTGTATCTGTCGGGGGTACAGCTCGCCCGGGGTTATGTCGCGCGACCGGAGTTGACCGCCGCGCGTTTCGTCGCCGATCCCTTCGGCGGACCGGACGGGCCGTCGCCGGTCGGCGCGCGGATGTATCGCACCGGCGATCTGGTGCGCTGGACCGCCAACGGTGAACTGGAATATCTGGGCCGCACCGATTTCCAGGTCAAAGTGCGTGGTCTGCGGATCGAACTCGGCGAGATCGAATCGGTACTCGGGGCCGTGGATTCGGTGGTGCGCGCGGTGGTCGTCGTCCGTGACGACGCGGGCGTCGGCGAGCAACTGGTGGCCTATGCGGTGGAGTCCGAGCCGGGGACGTTATCGGCCGCGCATCTGCGCGCCGCCGCCGCCCGCGCCCTGCCCGGCTATATGGTGCCCGCCGCCTACGTGGTGCTCGACGCGCTGCCGGTCAATGCCTCCGGCAAACTCGACCGGGCCGCGCTGCCCGCGCCGGACCGGGGCGCGAACGCGTACCTGGCCCCGGTCACGCCGGTGGAGCGAGCGGTCGCCCTGGTATTCGGTGACGTGCTCGGACGCGAACGCGTCGGCAGGGCAGACGATTTCTTCGCCCTCGGGGGAAACAGCCTGGTCGCCACCCAGGTCGCCGCGCGACTGAGTGCGGAACTCGGATGCGATCTCGGCGTTCGCGACGTGTTCACCGCCACCACGGTGTCCGAACTCGCCGAACTGATCGAGCGGGCGGGCGGAACGGGCGCCGCTGCGATCGTGCCGCTGCGGGCGCGACCGAGGCCGCCGCTGGTCCCCCTGTCTCCCGCGCAGCAGCGGATCTGGTTCCTGAACCGGTTCGAGCGTGCGGGCGCGGGATACAACATGCCTTTCGTCGTGCGGATGCGCGGCGAGGTCGACCTGGCCGCGCTGCGGTCGGCCATCGGTGACGTGGTCGAACGTCACGAGGTGCTGCGCACGCTGTTCCCCGCGCTTCCGCTCGGCCATCCCGACGGGGTCGCCGCCCAGCAGATCGTGCCCGAGGTGGTGCTGGCCGACGAGCCGGAGCCGATCGCGGCAGGCGCGCTCGAGCGCGAATTGTTCGACTTCGCCACCACGGGATTCGATCTGGAACGCGAGATCCCCTTCCGGGTGCGCGTTTTCACCGTGGACGACGGCGGCGTCGCGCTGGCGCTGGTCCTGCACCACATCGCCGCCGACGGCCTCTCGTTGCGGGTGCTGGCGCGCGATGTCATGCGCGCCTATATGTCTCGATGCGGCGGGGCGGCGCCCGACTGGACGCCGCTGCCGGTGCAGTACGCGGATTACAGCCTGTGGCAGCGCGAAGTGCTCGGCTCACCCGCCGACGCGACGGCGACGCTGTCGCGGCAACTGGCGTACTGGACCGAGACATTGGCGGGCGCGCCGGAACAGTTGGATCTGCCCGCGGACCGCGCGCGTCCCGCGACCGCGTCGGGGCGCGGTGCGGTCCACCGCTTCGTTATACCGGGCCACGTGGTCGTCGGCGTCGCCGATATCGCACGGTCGCGTGGTGTCTCGGCGTTCATGGTGTTGCACGGCGCGATGGCCGCGCTGCTGTCGCGGGTCACCGGCGTCGCCGATATCGTCATCGGCACTCCGGTCGCCGGGCGCGGCGAGCGGGCGTTGGACGAACTCATCGGCATGTTCGTCAACACCCTGGTGCTGCGGACCGCCGTCGATGCGGCCGAACCCTTCTCCGCGCTGCTCGAGCGGGTGCGCGATACCGACCTGGCGGCCTACGGTCACGCCGACCTGCCGTTCGAGCAGTTGGTCGAGGCCGTCAATCCGCTGCGCTCACAGGCCAGGCATCCGCTGTTCCAGGTCATGCTGGCCTTCGACAACGCGGCGGCGGTGGAATTCGAACTGCCCGGTCTCGCGGTGTCCACCGAGGTCATCGATACCGGGGTGACCAAATTCGATCTCCAGCTCACCGTCGCGGGAGGATTCACCGACTCCGAGCCGGTTCCCGCTGAATTCGGTTATGCCACTGACCTTTTCGATGAGGAAACGATCGCCGATCTGTCGCGGTGGCTGTTGCGGCTACTCGGCGCGCTCATCGCCGATATCGACGCGGTGATCGGCGACCTGCCGTTGCTCGACGCGGCGGAGCGCACGCGGGCGGTCGAACTGGGTGTGCGCGGCGGGCCCGTCACTCCAGCGGGGGATACCGTTCTCGACGCGTTCGCGGCCCAGGTGCGCCGCACCCCGGACGCGGTGGCCCTCGTCGACGGTGACCGCGTCCGGACATACGCGGAATTCGCGGCCGAGGTCAACCGCCTGGCGCGGGTGCTGATCGGCACGGGCGTCGGCCCGGAAACCCGGGTCGTGCTCGGGATGCGCCGTTCGGCGGAATTCGTCACCGCCGTCTACGCGGTACTCACCGCGGGCGGGGCCTATGTGCCGGTCGATCCGGACCAGCCGGTCGCGCGCCTGGCCCACGTCGTCGCCGAGGCGGACCCGGTCTGCGTGCTGACCCGTTCCGCGGACGGGTGGGGCCCGGTCGATCCGTCGATTCCGGTGCTCCTCGTCGACGAGGTCGACCCCACGGGGGACGCGCGGGAGGTCGTCGACGCCGAGCGGATCCGTCCGTTGCGGGCCGCCGATACGGCTTACCTCCTCTTCACCTCCGGTTCCACCGGCCGTCCCAAAGGTGTAGCGGTGCAACATCTCTCGGTGGCGAACCAGATCCGCTGGATCACCGACGAATACGCCGTCGGCCCCGCCGATGTGGTGCTGTTCAAGACTCCGGCGACCTTCGACGTGTCGGTCTGGGAACTGTTCGCCCCGCTCACCAGGGGCGCGCGGCTGGTGGTCGCCGAACACGACGGGCACCGTGACACCGGCTACCTCGCGTCGACGATCGCGACGCACCGGGTGACGATGACATCCTTCGTGCCCTCCATGCTCACGGTGTTCGCCGCTGTCGCCCCGCCGGTCGCGCTCGCGTCGCTGCGGACGGTTTTCGTCGCTGGCGAGGCGATGACCGGTGAGGCAGCCGCGGCTTTCGCGGCGATATGCTCCGCCGACCTGCACAATCTGTACGGTCCGACGGAATTCACCGTGCACGCTACCCATGCCCCCGTCGACGCGCGGACCACCGGCCCTGTCCCGATCGGACGGCCGGTATTCGACAGCACGACCCTGATCCTGGACCAGCGGCTGCGCCCTGTTCCCGAATCGGTGGTCGGTGAGCTGTACCTGTCCGGTGTGCAGGTGGCGCGGGGCTACCACGGCAGGTCCGCGCTGACGGCGCAACGGTTCGTCGCCAACCCGTACGGCCCGGCCGGGGACCGGATGTACCGGACAGGTGATCTGGTGCGCCGCAACCGCTCCGGTGCGCTGGAGTACCTGGGGCGCGGCGACTTCCAGGTGAAATTGCGCGGCCAGCGCATCGAACTCGGGGAAATCGAGGCCGCGTTGCTCGCCGACCCCGCCGTGGCGTCCGCCGCGGTGCGGGTCCACAGCGGCGCCGCCGGTGAACTGCTCGTCGCGTACGTGGTCACCGACCTGGACGACGCGCGAGTGAGCGCGGTGCTCGGCGAGCGGCTGCGTGAGGTGCTGCCCTCCTATATGGTGCCCACCGCGTTCGTCCGGATGGCCGCGATGCCGCTGACGAGTTCGGGCAAGCTCGATCGCGCGGCACTGCCGGAGCCGGTGCTGACCGCGGTGGCCTACCGTGCCCCCGCCACCGAATACGAGCGGCTCGTCGCGGCCGAATTCGCCGAGGTGCTCGGCCTGGACCGGGTCGGCCTCGATGACGATTTCTTCGCTCTCGGTGGAAACTCGCTGGTCGCCACCCAGATCGCGGCGCGGCTCGCGGCGGCGATCGGCGCCGAGGTGCCGGTGCGGATGCTGTTCGAGCGTTCGACGGTCGGCGGGTTGGCCGCACACCTGCCGAGCCGGGACCTGGCGCGGGTCCGTCGTCCGCTGGTGCCCGCGACCAGGCCGGATATCGTGCCGCTTTCCTATGCGCAGCAGCGGATGTGGTTCCTGAACCAGTTCGACGGTGACTCCGTCGCGAATAATCTCACCGCCGCCATGCGGTTGCGCGGCGAACTCGACCATGCGGCGCTGAACGAGGCGGTCGCCGACCTCATCGCCAGGCACGAGGCGTTGCGCACGAGATATCCCTCGGTGGAGGGGATCGCGCGCCAGGAAGTGCTTTCCCCCGACGCGGTCGCGATCGATCTCACGGCCGAGCCTGTCACGGAGCGGCAGGTGACGGAGCGGATCGCGGCGGTGGCCGCCGCCCCGTTCGCGGTGGACAGGGAACCGCCGGTCCGTCTCGCGCTGCTGCGCGTCGGGTCCGCCGACCATGTGCTCGTCGTCTCGATGCATCACATCGCCGCGGACGGGTGGTCCATCGCCCCGCTGACCCGAGATCTCATGCGCGCCTACGCCGCACGCCACGCGGGCACGAGTCCCGACTGGTCGCCGCTGCCGGTGCAGTACGCGGATTTCGCGCTGTGGCAGCGCGATACGCTCGGCGCGGAAGACGATCCGAGCTCGCCCATCGCCGCTCAGCTCCGCTTCTGGTCGACCGAACTCGCCGATCTGCCCGAGGTGCTCACACTGCCATCGGACCGGCCACGTCCGCCCGTCGCCTCCGGCCGGGGCGCGCGGCACAGCTTCGATATCGACGCGCGGACCTATCGTCGGTTGCGCTCGATCGCGGCGGGGGCCAATGCCTCGCTGTTCATGGCGTGCCACGCCGCCTTCGCCGTGTTGCTGTCGAAATTGTCCGGGCAACAGGATATTTCGATCGGAACGCCTATCGCTGGGCGCGGTGACCGGGCGCTCGACGAGCTGGTCGGGATGTTCGTCAACACCCTGGTCCTGCGCACCGGGGTGCGACCCGATATCGGCTTCGCCGATCTGCTCGCGACGGTGCGCGACGGCGATCTGCGCGCGTTCGGTCATGCCGACGTCCCGTTCGAGCGCCTGGTCGACGCGCTCGATCCGCAGCGATCCGAGGCGCGTCACCCGCTGTTCCAGGTGATGCTCGATTTCCAGAACACCGCGCGGACCGCGCTGGAACTGGCCGGACTCGGCGTCTCGGAACTGGAGATCGACAGCGCTACGGCGAAATTCGATCTGCAGCTGACCCTGCGCGAAGCCGCCGACGGCTCCGGGCTCGCCGGGGTCTTCGAATATTCGACCGATCTGTTCGACCCGGACACCATCGCCTCCTTCGCGACCAGGTTGCGGCGGGTGCTCGACGCGGTGGCCGCCGATCCTCGGATGCCGATCGAGACGATCGACATCATGTCCGCGGTGGAACGGACGCAGCTGCTCGAGACCTGGAATGCCACCTCCCGCCCGATCGAGCCCGGCGCGACGCTGGTATCGCTGTTCGAGGCGCGGCGGATGCGCACCCCCGACGCGGTCGCGCTCACCGGTGACGCCGTGTCGCTGACCTATGCCGAATTCGCGAGCCGGGTGAATCGGCTGGCGCGGCTGTTGATATCGATCGGCGTCGGACCCGAACGCACGGTCGCCATCGCCATGCGCCGCTCGACCGATCTCGTCGTCGCCGTGTACGCGGTGCTGACGGCGGGCGGGGCCTATGTTCCGGTGGACCCGGAACATCCGGCCGAGCGCATCGAGGACGTGCTGTGCGCGGCACTGCCGGTCTGCGTGCTGAGCCGTACCGAGGACGACGTGGCACTGCCGGTCGGCGGCCGGTCGTGGGCGGTACTGGACGTGGACGGTTTCGATACCGCCGACTATCCGGACACCCCCCTGTCCGACGCGGATCGGCACGGCGCGCTGCGCGCGGGCCATGCCGCCTACGTGCTGTTCACCTCCGGGTCGACCGGTCGCCCGAAGGGCGTCGTGGTCACGCACGCCGCGATCGTCAACCGGCTGGTCTGGATGCAGGACAGCTACCGGCTCACTCCCGGGGACGCGGTATTGCAGAAGACGCCAGCCACCTTCGACGTGTCGGTGTGGGAATTCTTCTGGCCGCTGCAATGCGGTGCGCGCCTGGTGGTGGCGAAACCCGACGGCCACCGCGATCCTCGCTATCTGGCCGAGGTGATCCGGCGCGAACGGGTCACGGTGGCGCATTTCGTGCCGTCGATGCTGTCGGTGTTCGTCGCCGAATCAGCCGTCGCCGCATGCGGCGAGCTGCGTCTGGTCTTCTCCTCGGGTGAGGCGCTGCCGCCCGATCCCGCGCACCGGCTGCGGCGGGCGACCGGCGCGCGGGTATTCAATCTGTACGGGCCGACCGAGGCGGCCGTCGACGTCACCCACCACGAGGTGACCGATGCCGACACCCAGACGGTGCCGATCGGCGCGCCGGTCGCCAATACCCAGGTCTACGTCCTCGACGCCCGGTTGCGGCCGGTCCCGTCCGGGGTACCCGGTGAGCTGTATCTCGCGGGCGCCCAGCTGGCGCGCGGCTATGTGGGCCGTCCGGATCTGACGGGTGACCGCTTCGTGGCGAATCCCTTCGGCGCGCCGGGTTCGCGCATGTACCGCACCGGTGATCTGGCCGCGTGGAACCGCGGCGGCGAACTGGAATATCTGGGCCGCACCGATTTCCAGGTGAAATTGCGTGGTCTGCGCATCGAACTGGGCGAAATCGAGGCCGCGCTCACCGCCATCGATGCCGTCGCCCAGGCCGCCGTGATCGTGCACGAGGCCACCCGCCTCGTCGGCTATCTCGTCCCGGACAGTTCCGGCGTCGACGTGGAGGCGGTGCGGGCCGCGCTGACGCGCCGACTGCCCGCCTACATGGTGCCTGCGGCCTACGTTGTGCTACCGGAATTCCCGGTCAACGCCTCCGGCAAACTGGATCGAAAGGCGCTGCCCGCACCGGATTTCGAACCGGTGGCCTTCCGGGCTCCGGTGACCGCGACGCAGCGGGTCGTCGCACGGGTTTTCGCCGAAATCCTCGGTGTCGACCCCGATGTGCGCCGGATCGGCCTCGATGACGATTTCTTCGCGCTCGGCGGGAATTCGCTGTCCGCCACTCGCGTCGTCGCGCGGATCGGCGCCGCTGTCGACGCGCGGTTGCCCGTGCGGACACTGTTCGACGCCTCCACCGTGGCAGCGCTGGCCGAACGCGCCGACCTGCTGCGCGGCGACGGCGCGCGGATCGCCCTGAGCGCGCGAGCACGACCGGATCGGATTCCGCTCGCGCCCGCACAGCAGCGCGTCTGGTTCCTCAACCGTTTCCTCGCGGACGCGCCGGAGGGGCCGGGTGACGCGGTCGACAACATTCCCGTCGCCCTGCGCCTGACCGGACAGCTGGACCCGGCGGCATTGAGCGCGGCGCTGGCCGATGTGATCGCGCGCCACGAATCGTTGCGTACCCGCTATCCGGCGGGTGCGGACGGCGCGGAGCAGGTGATCGTGGCCGCGGAGCAGGCCGTCGTACCGCTGCGTCCCGAGCCGGTCGCCGAATCCGAACTGGCCGAACGGCTGCGTCGGTGCATGGCGAGAACTTTCGACCTCACCGCGGATCTGCCGCTGCGCGCCGACCTGTTCGCGCTCGGCCCGGCCGAACACATCCTCGTCCTGGTCCTGCACCACATCTGCGCCGACGGTTTCTCGCTCGGCCCGCTGGCGTCGGATCTCATGTCGGCGTACGCGGCTCGCCGATCCGGCGCCGACCCCGAGTTCGCGCCGCTGCCGGTGCAGTACGTCGACTACACGCTGTGGCACAACGAGATCCTCGGCGCCGCAGACGATCCCGGTTCCCTCGCGCACCGCCAGCGGGAATTCTGGCGTCGCACCCTCGACGGACTTCCCGAACAGCTGGACCTGCCCACCGATCGCCCGCGTCCCTCGGTGTCCAGTTTCCGCGGCGCGGCCCACCGGTTCCGCATCGATTCCGATCTGCACGGTGAACTGCGTGAATTGGCGCGCAAGCGCGAGACCACGCTGTTCAGCACCGTGCACGCCGCACTCGCCGTGCTGCTGGCCAGGCTCTCCGGCGGCACCGACATCGCGATCGGCACCCCGGTCGCGGGCCGGGGAGAAGCCGAACTCGACCGGTTGGTCGGCATGTTCGTCAACACCCTGGTCCTTCGCACCGACATCGACCCGAGGGCCCGGTTCGAAACCGTTCTCGACGCGGTGCGCGGCGCGGATCTGGACGCACTCTCGCACGCCGATCTCCCGTTCGAACAGATCGTCGACCTGATCGCGCCCGCGCGGGCGCAGAACCGGCATCCGCTGTTCCAGGTGGCGCTCAGCTGGCAGAATTTCGCGTTGCCCGCACTGGAAACCGCGGGTCTCACCGTCGCCCCGGTCGAATTCGACACCACCGTGGCGAAATTCGATCTGCAACTGACCGTCGTCGAATCCGATGACGCGGACGGCCGCGCCGACGGTATGGACATCGAGATCGTCTACGCGACAGATCTCTTCGACGCGGGCACGGTCGCGGTACTCGCGCGCCGATTCACCCAGGTGCTCGCGGCGATAGCCGCCGACGCCACGGTCGTCGTCGGCGATATCCAGGTACTCAGCGCCGAGGAGCAGCAGCGCGCCCTCTACGAATGGTCGCGTGTCGGGGCGGGTACGGCGATCTCGACCGGAACCGTCGCGGATCGCTTCGCGTCGGCGCTCGCCATCGATCCGGCGGCGGTGGCCGTGCGCTGCGGCGGCTCCGCGCTGACCTACGCCGAACTCGACACGTGGTCGAACCGGCTGGCCCGCAGGCTCGTCGCCGCCGGGGTCGGACCGGAAACACTGGTGGCGGTGGCGCTCGCGCGCTCGGTGGAACTGATCGTCGCCCTGCTCGCGGTCCTCAAGGCCGGTGGCGGTTACCTGCCTGTCGACCCGAACTACCCGGCGGACCGGATCGGGTACATCCTCGACGACGCCAGGCCGATCTGCGCGATCGGCAGCGTCGCGACCGGACTCGCGCGCGATTGGTTCGACGGCCAGGTCCTCGACGTCGACGCGGCGAATCTCGCCGATATCGACCCCTCCCCGCTGACCGACGCCGACCGGCGCGCGCCGCTGCTCCCGGCGCATGCCGCCTACGTCATCTACACCTCCGGGTCGACGGGACAACCCAAAGGCGTGGTGGTGCCGCATCGCAATATGCTGGCGCTGCTGGACAATACGGCGGCGGATTTCGATTTCGGGCCGTCGGATGTGTGGACGATGTTCCACTCCTACGCTTTCGACTTCTCGGTCTGGGAGGTGTGGGGCGCGCTGCTGAACGGCGGCCTGCTCGTGGTCGTCGACTACTTCACGTCGCGATCGCCCGAGCAGTTCCGTGAGTTGCTCGTCCGCGAGCGGGTGACGGTGCTCAACCAGACGCCGTCGGCCTTCTATCAGTTGATCGCCGCCGACGCGGCGCTCGAACCCGCCGAATTCGCTTTGCGTTACGTGATATTCGGCGGCGAGGCGCTGGAACCGCAGCGTCTGGACGGCTGGTTCGCCCGGTACCCGCACGCGCCGCGGCTGGTGAATATGTACGGCATCACCGAGACCACGGTGCATGTGTCCTACCGCCCGATCGAACCGGGCGGCGCGACGGCGGGCATCATCGGCCGTCCGATTCCGGGACTGATCGTGCGGGTGCTCGACGCCAGGCTGCGCCCCGCGCCGGTCGGCGTACCCGGTGAGATCTATGTCTCCGGCGGACAACTCGCGCGCGGCTACCTGGGCCGCCCCGGGCTGACCGCCGCCAGATTCGTCGCCGACCCGTACTCGAGTGACGGTTCGCCCGCCTACCGGTCCGGTGACCTCGCGCGCTGGACCGCCGATGGCGACCTGGAATATCTCGGGCGCGCCGATCAGCAGGTGAACCTGCGCGGATTCCGCATCGAGCCGGGTGAGATCGAGGCGATGCTGCTCGAATCGGGCGCGCCCGATATCAGCGAAGCCGTGGTGATCGTGCGCACCGATCTCGCCGACGAAGCGCGCCTGATCGCCTACGTCGTCGCGGCGCGGATCGACCGCGCCCCCGCGCAAATCGATACCGCCGCGTTGCGGCAAATCGATACCGCCGCGTTGCGGCAGCTTGCCGCTGACCGGCTTCCCGAGCATATGGTGCCCGCCGCCATCGTGGAGGTCGACCGCATTCCGTTGACCGTCAACGGGAAACTCGATCGCGCCGCACTGCCCGCCCCGCTGTTCGATGGCGCCGTCTACCGCAAACCCGCCACCCTCGCGGAGGAGATCGTCGCCGGTGTCTTCGCGGAGGTGCTCGGGCTCGCGACGCGGGACCGGCAGGTCGGCGCGGACGACGATTTCTTCGCACTCGGCGGCAGTTCGCTGCTCGCCGCCAAGGCCGTCGCCCGCATCGGGGCGGCGCTGGCCCGCTCGGTCGGCGTGCGCGCGCTGTTCGACACCCCGCGCGTCGCCGATCTGGCGGCCGCGGTGACCGCGGTCGCGGCATCGGGTCGTACCAGGCCCGCGCTGGCGGCGCGGGCACGGCCGAGCCGAATCCCGCTCTCGCCCGCGCAGCAGCGCATGTGGTTCCTCAATCGCTTCGACAGCGCCTCGACCGCCTACAACATCCCGCTTGCACTGCGGTTGTCGGGCACGGTGCGGGTGGCCGCGCTGCAAGCCGCGCTCGGCGATGTGATCGCACGACACGAATCGCTGCGGACCACCTACCCCGAGGTCGACGGCGCCCCGACACAGCTGATCATCCCTGTCGCACAGGCGGTTCCGGCGCTGTACCCGATCGAGGTGACCGAGGCGCAACTGCCCGCCCGGATCAGGGAACTCGCCGACACCGCGTTCGACGTCACGGCGGAGGTGCCGATTCGCCTGCGGCTGTGGCGGGTCGGAGGAGCCGAAAGCACCGAATACGTCCTCGCCGCGGTCCTGCACCATATCGCCGCGGACGGCTCCTCCCTCACCCCGTTCGTCCGAGATCTCATGCTCGCCTACGGTGACCGGCTCGACGACCGCGCGCCCTCGTGGAAGCCGCGAGCGGTGCAGTACGCGGATTACGCACTGTGGCAACGGGAGCTGCTCGGCTCGGAGGACGATCCGGAATCTCTCGCGGCCGAGCAGATCGGGTACTGGTCCGACGCGCTGGCCGGACTGCCGGATCAACTGACCTTGCCGACCGACCATCCGCGTCCGGCGCGCCAGAGCCTGCGCGGGGCCAAGGTCGACTGGACTGTCGACGCCGATCTGCACGCGGAGCTCATCGCGGTCGGGCGAGCGCGCGGGGCGACACTGTTCATGGTGGTCCAGGCGGCGTTCGCGGCATTGCTCGCGCGTCTGTCCGGTGCGGCCGATATCGCCGTCGGCACACCCGTCGCTGGTCGCGGCGAGGCCGAACTCGACGACGTCATCGGCATGTTCGTCAACACCCTGGTGCTGCGGACCCGCGTCGAGGGCGGGGAAAGCTTCGATGAGCTGCTCGGGCGGGTGCGCGCGGCCGATGTCGCGGCCTTCTCTCACGCCGACGTGCCGTTCGAGCGCCTGGTCGAGGTGCTCAACCCGGAACGGTCGACGGCGCGGCATCCGCTGTTCCAGGTCGGCTACTCGTTCCAGAATCACGAGCGCGCCACCCTGCGACTGCCGGGACTCGACGTTCACCCGATCGAATTCGACAGCGGGGTCGCGCAATTCGACCTGCACCTGTTCGCGGTCGACCAGTACGACGCCGACGGCGCGCCCGCCGGTATCGAACTGACCCTCGGCTACGCCACCGATCTGTTCGAGCCCGCGACCGCGCACCGCATCGCCGATCAGTTGCGCCGGGTGCTCGACGCGGCGGCGCGGCGGCCGATGACGGCGGTCGGCGATCTCGACCTACTGGGGGAGACCGGCAGGGAACGCCTGCTGAGCGGCTGGAACAGGACCACGCACCGGGTGGTCGCCACCACGCTGGCCGATCTCTCCGCCGTCCAGGCCGCACGGACCCCCGAGTCCGTCGCGCTCGTCGACGCGCACACCGAACGGACCATCGGCTACCGCGAATTCGACGCCGCGATCAATCGGCTCGCGCGCAGACTCATCGCCGAAGGAGTCGGTCCGGAGACCACGGTCGTACTGGCCGTGCGTCGTTCGATCGAATTGGTCGTCGCGATGTACGCGGTGGTGCGTGCCGGTGGCGCGTACGTGCCGATCGATCTCGACCATCCCGCCGACCGGATCGCCTACGTCATCCAGACCGCGGACCCGGTCTGTGTGCTCACGACCGCCGCGGACGCCGGGGCGGTCGAGGCCGCCGTGCCGGTGCTCGAGATGGACCGGCTCGATCTCGCGAGCTACGCCGCCGACCCGATCTGCGACGCGGACCGGATCCGCCCGCTGCTCCCCGACCATCCGGCCTATGTCATCTTCACCTCGGGCTCGACCGGTCTCCCCAAGGGCGTGACCATCTCACACGCCGCGATCGTCAACCAATTGACATGGCTGCGTGATGTTTTCGCGCTCGACGAGCACGAGCGCGTGCTGCTCAAAACCCCGGCGACCTTCGATCTGTCGGTCTGGGAATTCTGGTCGCCGCTGACGACAGGCGGGCGGTTGATCGTGACCGCGCCCGGCGTCGAACGCGAACCCGACCGGCTGCGCGCGCTGCTCGACCGCTACGGCGTGACGGTTCTGCACGCGGTGCCCTCGCTGATCGGTCTGCTGCTGGCGGCGGCCCCGGAGCAACCGCTGCCCGCGACGCTGCGGCATGTGCTCGCGATCGGCGAAGCCCTGCCGCCCGCCACCGCCGCCGACTTCCTGCGCGCGGCGGACGGCGGAACGCGGCTGTGGAATCTCTACGGACCCACCGAAGCCGCAGTGTCCATCACCGCGTTCGAGGTCGCCGATGAGCCGGGACATGTGGTGCCGATCGGCGCGCCCGCCTGGAACAGCCGCGTCTACGTGCTGGACAGCAGGTTGCGGCCGGTGCCCGTCGGGGTCGCGGGCGAGCTGTATCTGGCGGGACGGCAGTTGGCCCGCGGGTACCAGGGCAGGTCCGCGCTGACGGCGGACCGGTTCGTCGCGAACCCGTACGCCTGCGACGCCTCCCGCATGTACCGGACCGGGGATATCGTGCGCTGGCGCCCGGACGGCACGCTGGAGTACCTCGAGCGCGCCGATTTCCAGGTGCAGATCGGTGGATTCCGCATCGAACTCGGCGAGGTCGAGACGGCGCTGCGGCGACAGCCGGGGGTACACGCCGCCGTCGCGGTGGCACACCGGGACGAGCGGGCGGGTACCCGCCTGATCGCGTACGCGGCGGTGGCGCAGTCGCACGCCCGCCCGGAACTCGCCGCCGACCTGCGCGTGGCGATCGCGGCCGATCTGCCCGCGTACATGGTGCCCGCCGCGGTCGTCGTGCTGGCGGAGCTTCCGCTCAACGCCAATGGCAAGGTGGACCGGGCGCGGCTGCCCGAACCGGTTTTCACCGAGGCCGTCTTCCGTGCGCCGAGCACCGAATCGGAGCGAGCGGTCGCGCAGATCTTCGCCGAGGTCATCGGTGCGAGCGCGGTCGGGTTGGACGACGATTTCTTCGCACTCGGCGGCAATTCGCTGCTCGCGACCAAGGTGGTGGCGCGACTCGGTGCGGCGCTCGGCGTCAGGGTGCCGGTGGCGGCGGTTTTCGAATCGCCCACGGTGACGGCTCTCGTCGCGAGGATCGCCGAACTCGGCGCGGGCGAGGCGGGACCAGCGCTGGTGCGCCGCGCCGCCGCCGGTCCGGCCCCGCTCGCGCCGGCCCAGCAGCGGATGTGGGTGGTCAACCGGCTCGCGCCGGAGTCGGCCGCGTACAACATTCCCGCGGCCATCCAGCTGACCGGCGCGCTGGACCCGGCGGTCTTGGCCGCGGCGATCGCCGACGTGGTCGAGCGGCACGAGACATTGCGCACCAGGTACCCGGATACCGAACAGGGGCCGGTGCAGCAGGTACTGCCCGCGAGCGCCGTACGCGTCGACCTCACCCCCGTTCCGGTGTCGCCGGATGCGCTCACCTCGCGCGTCCGCGAATTCGTCGCCACCGGTTTCGATGTCACCGCCGCGCCCCCGGTACGCGCGACGCTGTTCGAAACCGGTGCATCGCAGTGGGTTCTGGTGGTCGTGCTGCACCATATCGCCGCCGACGGCTATTCGGTGGCGCCGATGACGCGCGATCTGATTCGCGCCTATCTCGATCGTGCCCGGGGTGAATCCCCCGCATTCGCACCTCTCGAGGTGCAGTACTCGGATTACAGTGAGTGGCAGCGCGAGCTGCTGGGCGAACAGTCCGATTCCGGCAGCCTGATGGTGCGTCAACTCGGTTATTGGATAAAGGAATTGGCGGGTCTGCCCGAAGTGCTGCCGCTGCCGACCGATCGGTCGCGGCCCGCGCGGCGTGATATGCGCGGCGGCATAGTGGATTTCCAGGTCGGCGCGGATCTGACCGCTCGGCTCGACGCGCTCGCCAGGGAATACGGCACGACGCTGTTCACCCTGATCCACAGCGCGCTCGCGGTGCTGCTCGCCAAACTCTGCGGGACTACCGATATCGCGATCGGCGCTCCGGTCGCAGGACGGGGTGCGCGCGAACTCGACGATCTGATCGGCATGTTCGTCAACACGGTCGTCCTGCGCACCGAGGTGGATCCGAGGGTGAGTTTCGCGGATCTGCTCCGGCAGGCACGAGACCGGGATCTGGCCGCGCTCTCCCACGCGGATGTGCCGTTCGACCAGGTCGTCGAGGCCATGGGGCGGGCGCGATCCAGTGCGTACACGCCGCTTTTCCAGGTGATGTTCACCTTCCAGAACATGGCGACCGGGCCCATCGCGCTCCCCGGACTCGAGGTCGAGGTCCTCGATCCGGACCTGGGCGAGGCGAAATTCGACCTCCAGCTCACCGGAATCGAACGTTTCGGCGCGGACGGATCACGCACCGGGATCGACCTCCGGTTCGGCTACGCCACCGATCTTTTCGACGCCGCGACCGTCCAACGCTGTGCCGAGCGACTACTCGCGATCCTCACCGCGGTCGCCGAGCAGCCGACGATCACCGTCCGTGCCATCGATATCCGCACCGACGCCGAGCAGAAACGTCCCGCGCGCACCGCGGACCTGCCCGCGGCGAGTACCGATGACCTGCCCGAACTCATCGCGGCGGCGGCCCGTGTCGCCCCGGAGGCCATCGCCTTCACCCACGGTGCGCGCGCGGTCTCCTACCGCGAGCTGGCCGGGAAGGTGACGACGGTGGCGAAGGCCATGGGCGCCGCGGCGAAGCCGGAAGCCCTGATCAATGTCTCCCTCGCCGGGCTCGTGCCCGGTGTGCTGGCCGCGCTCGGCGGTGGTGGTCTCGCCGAGGCCATGCGCGCCCTGCTCGATGACGCGCGGTCGGTCGCCGCGCTCAGCCACCCGGAAATCGATTCGGAAGGAATTTGCTGATGTCCCCAGCAGAATCGGTCACATCAAGCAATCGCACCAGGCCGTACAACCATCCGGCCCTGCGGCGCGCCTACGGCATCGATGACTTGCCCGTACTGATCGATACCGTCGCCGAGTTCGCGCCCGATCGGGTCGCGCTGCGCCACGAGGGCGTCGGCGTCAGTTACGGGGCGCTGGCATCGGAGATCACCCTGCTGTCCGAGGCCATGGGCGGCGGTCTCGGACCCGACGCCCTCGTCCCGGTCGTCATCTCCGGTCAGCTGCCGACCCTGCTGGATTCGGGCGACGGCGCGCTCGGCGCGGTACTCGAGCAGTTGCTCGATGACGCGCTCGTCGCCGCCGGTCCCGTGCTCAGCACCGAATTCGCCCCGGTCGAAACGCTGGTCACCGAATTCGAGGCGCAGGTGCGCCGGACCCCGGACGCGGTGGCGCTGGAGTACGCGGGCGAGACGCTCAGCTATTCCGAATTCCATGCGCGGGTCACCGCCCTTGCCCGGCATCTGATCGGACTCGGCGTCGGTCCCGACGTACTCGTCGGCTTGTCGGTGCGGCGGTCGTTCGAACTGCTCGTCGGCATGTACGCGATCCTCGAGGCGGGCGGCGGATACGTCCCGATCGATCCGGAGCATCCGGCCGAACGCATCGCGTATGTATTGGAAACCGCCGCGCCCGCGCTGGTTCTGACCACGACGGGCGACGAGCCCGAACTGGGTGCGCTGGTACCGGTGCTGCGTATCGACGAATTCGAATCGGGCGCGGCCCATTCCGGCGATCACGTGGAAATCGCGCGCATCGCGTCGGCGGACAATACCGCCTACGTGATCTTCACCTCCGGTTCGACGGGCCGCCCCAAGGGCGTCGCGATCTCCCACCGCGCGATCATGGCCAATCTGCGCTGGCGGCAGCGGCTTTTCCGGCTGCGCGACGACGATGTGGTGCTCCAGAAGACCCCTTTCACCTTCGACGTGTCGGTGTGGGAGTTCTTCTGGCCCTTGCAGGTCGGCGCGCGATTGGTGATCGCCGCGCCGGACGGACACCGCGATCCGGCGTATCTGGCGGAAACGATTCGGCGCGAGAAGATCACGGTCGCCCATTTCGTGCCGTCGATGCTGTCGGTTTTCGTCGGCGAGCCCGATATCGAAGCGGCGGTGCCGACACTGCGGCTGGTCTTCGCCTCCGGCGAGGCGCTGCCCGCCGCGACGGCCGCCGCGTTCCGCGAGATCAGCGGCGCGACCCTGCACAACCTGTACGGGCCGACCGAGGCGGCGGTCGACGTCACCGCGCACGAGGTGACCGGTGCCGATATCACCACGGTGCCGATCGGCGCCGCGGCCGACGACACCGATCTGCTGGTCCTCGACGACAATCTGCGTCCGGTGCCCGACGGCGTGGTCGGCGAACTGTATCTCGCCGGTGTGCAATTGGCCCGCGGCTATGTGGCGCGGGCCGGGCTCACCGCCGACCGGTTCGTCGCCAATCCGGAGGGTGCGCCCGGTGACCGGATGTACCGCACCGGCGACCTGGTCCGCTGGGTGTCGGATGTGGACGGCGGCCCGGCGGAACTGGAATACCTCGGCCGCACCGACTTCCAGGTCAAACTGCGCGGCCTGCGCGTCGAACTGGGTGAGGTCGAGGCGGCGCTGCTGCGCGGCGAACAGGTGGCCCAGGCCGCGGTGGTGCTGCATCGGCACGCGGGCGGGGAGCACCTGGTCGGCTACGTGGTCGGCGCGGGCGGACGCGCGCCCGACATCGCGGATGTGCTCGACCAGGCTCGCAGGCAGCTGCCCGAGTACATGGTGCCGACGCTGGTGCAGGTACTCGACGAGATGCCGTTGAACGCCAACGGAAAACTGGACCGCCGCGCCCTGCCCGAGCCGGAATTCGCCTCGGCGACGGGCGAGTTCCGTGCCCCGGCCACCGAGGCCGAACGGGTGGTCGCCGAGGTGTTCGGCGAGCTGCTCGGGCTCGATCGAGTCGGTGCGGACGACGGCTTCTTCGTCCTCGGCGGCAATTCACTCATCGCGACACGGGCGATCGCCCGGGTCGGCGAGGCGCTCGGCATCGCGGTGGACGTGCGCGATTTCTTCGACAATCCGACGGTGGCCGCGGTCGCCGCGCTGGCGCGGTCGGCGACGCCGCGACCGCCGCTGGTCGCGGGCACGCGCCCCGACACCATTCCGCTCTCGCCCGCGCAGCGGCGGATGTGGTTCCTCAACCGCTTCGGCTCCGGCGGCGGAAGCGGTGTCGATACCGCGGCGGTGGACAATATCCCGGTGGCGCTGCGGCTGCGCGGGCCGCTCGATCGGGACGCGCTCGCCGCCGCCGTCACCGATCTGGTCGCGCGCCACGAGATCCTGCGTACCGTCTACCCGCAGACCGAAACCGGTCCGGTGCAGGTGATCCGCCCGCTGCACGCCGCCTTCGATCTGTCGCCCACCGACGTCGCGCCCGAGCGGCTCGCCGCCGCCATCGCCGACGCCGCGGCGCAGGGTTTCGATGTCGCCGAGGAGATCCCGGTGCGGGTGCGGCTGCTGCGCAGCGCCGCGCAGGATCACACGCTGGTGCTGGTGGTGCACCATATCGCCGCTGACGGCGTGTCGTTCGCGCCGCTGCTGCGCGATCTCGTCACCGCCTACGGCGCGCGCCGCGACGGCCACGGTCCCGACTGGGAACCGCTCGCGGTGCAGTACGCCGATTACGCGCTGTGGCAGCGGGAACTCCTCGGCGAACCCGACGACCCCGCATCGGCGGCGGCACGCCAGCTCGCCTTCTGGAAATCCGAATTGGCCGAGCTGCCCGCCCAATTGGATCTGCCCTCGGACCGGCCGCGACCCGCGTCGTCCTCCTATCGCGGAGCCACCCACGCCTTCGTCATCGACGCCGGACTGCGCGAGGCCGTCGACGCGATCGCCGCGAACAGCGGTGCGACGCCGTTCATGGTGCTGCACGCCGCCCTCGCCGCGCTGCTGGCGCGACTGTCCGGCACCGCCGATATAGCGATCGGCAGCCCGGTCGCCGGACGCGGGCACCGGGCGCTCGACGATCTGGTCGGCATGTTCGTCAATACTCTCGTCCTGCGTACCGAGGTGTCGGCGGCGGATTCCTTCGCCCAGTTGGTCGCGCACGCCAGAGACCGCGACCTGCGTGCCTTCGCCAACGCCGACGTGCCGTTCGAGCAGTTGGTCGAGGTACTCGATCCGGCGCGGTCCCAGGCGCGCCATCCGCTGTTCCAGGTCGCGCTGTTCATGCAGAATATGGCGCGGATCGCCCTAGAACTGCCCGATCTGGCCGTGGAGATGGTCGATTTCGATCCCGGCTTCGCCAAATTCGACCTGCAGCTCACCGTCTCCGAGCCGGATGTCCCCGATTCCGGGTATCGCGCCGAATTCACCTACGCCACCGATCTTTTCGACGCACCGACGGTGGCGGAGTTCGCCGCCAAATTCCTCCGGCTGCTGCACGCCGCCGTCGCCGATCCTGACCTGCCCGTCGGGGATATCGAACTGCTCGACGCGGGCGAACTGGACTATGTCACCGCGAGCTGGAATGCCAGCGGTCGCAAGGTCTCCGACAATTTCCTACACGAGGGATTCGACAACCAGGTTCGCCGCACGCCGAACGCGATCGCGCTCATCGCCGACGGCCCGGCCGAGACCGCCCTGACCTACACCGAGCTCTCGGACCGGGCCAACAGCCTCGCGCGACTGCTCATCAGGGCCGGTGTCGGCCCGGAATCGCTTGTTGTCCTCGCTATCCCGCGTTCGGTCGAGTTGGTGATCGCGATGTACGCGGTGCTGCGGGCCGGCGGCGCGTATGTCCCTATCGATCCGGCGCATCCGGCCGGGCGTATCGGCCACATTCTCGACACCGCGCGTGCGCATTCCATCCTGACCACCCGCGCGACCGGATTCAACACCGCGCACCCGGTACCGGTGCGCTACCTCGACGAGGTCGATCTGTCGCGGTTCTCCTCGGCCACGATCTCCGACAGCGAGCGGCGCGGCGCACTGCGTCCCGACCATCCGGCCTACGTCATCTTCACTTCCGGCTCGACCGGGACACCGAAGGGCGTCACGGTCAGCCACCGCGCCATCGCCAATCAGATGGCCTGGATGCACGACGAGTACCGGCCGCGCACGGGAGATGTCTACCTGCAGAAGACCGCGACGACCTTCGACGTGTCGCTGTGGGGCTACTTCCTGCCGTTGCGCGCGGGCGCGACACTGGTGCTCGCTACCCCGGACGGACATCGGGATCCGCGCTACATCGCGGAGACGATCGCCGGCCGCGGCGTCACGCTGACCGATTTCGTGCCGTCGATGCTCTCGGTCTTCGCCGCCCATGCCGAGCCGGGCGAATTGGATTCGCTGCGTGACATCTTCGTCATCGGCGAGGCGCTGCCGCCGGAGACCGTCGCGGCCGTCCAGGCCGTCTGCGCCGCCGGTGTGCACAATCTCTACGGTCCGACCGAGGCGGCTGTCTCGATCACCTCCCGCGAGGTCACCGCCGAGGACGCGCCCGTCGTGCCGATCGGCGAGCCCGAATGGAATTCCCAGGTGTACGTGCTGGATTCGCGGCTGCACCCGGTGCCGATCGGGGTGCCCGGCGAGCTGTACCTGGCGGGCGATCAACTGGCGCGCGGCTATCACGGCCGCGTCGACCTGACCGCGGACCGATTCGTCGCCAACCCGTTCGGAACCGGGGGCGAACGGATGTATCGCACCGGCGACCTGGTGCGCTGGAGCCAGGACGGCGAACTGGTCTACCTCGGCCGGATGGATTTCCAGGTGAAATTCCGCGGTCAGCGCATCGAACTGGCCGATATCGAGACCGCGCTGCTCGCCACGCCCGAGGTGAGCCAGGCGGCGGTCAGGCTCGTCACCGGCGCGGCCGGCGACTACCTCGCGGGCTATGTGGTCCGCACGTCCGAGGACGAGTGGAACCCGGACGCGCTGCGCCGGGAACTCGCCCGGCGACTGCCCGCGTACATGGTGCCGACCGCACTGGTCGAGCTGCCGGAATTCCCGCTCAACACCAGCGGCAAATTGGATCGCAAGGCACTGCCCGTTCCCGTTCCGCTGACCACCGAATTCCGTGCCCCGGTCGAGGCCACCCAACGCGCGGTGGCGACCGTCTTCGCGGAGGTGCTCGGGGTGCGACAGGTCGGCCTCGACGATGATTTCTTCGCCCTCGGCGGCAGTTCGCTCGCCGCCACCCGGGTGAGCGCGCGCATCGGCGAGGTCGTCGGCGCGCGTATTCCGGTGCGCGCCCTGTTCGAATCCGCCACGGTGGAATCCTTCGCCTCGGCCGTCGACGCGCTCAGCCGGACGAGTACGCCGCGACTGCTGCCCCTGCGGGAGCGTCCGTCGCGGGTGCCGCTGTCACCCGCGCAGCAGCGCCTGTGGTTCCTGAACCGGGTCGAGACCCAAGATGCCGCCGCCGATTCGTCCGCCGCCGATTCGTCCGCCGCTGACGCGAGTGTGTACAACCTCCCCGTCGTGCTGCGTCTGCGCGGCAGACTGGATGTGGCCGCGCTCAAGCGCGCCGTCATGGATGTGCTCGCCCGCCACGAATCGTTGCGAACCCTCTATCCGCAGGACGAGGACGGTCCGTACCAGGAAATTCTCGGCATCGACGATATCGGCCTCAATCTCACGCCGATGCTCGTCGAGCGCGCGGCGTTGATCGACACGGTCGGCGCCATCGTCGGCGCCGGATTCGACGTGACCACCGAGATCCCCGCGCGGATGGCGCTGCTGACGGTGGAGCAGGCGGGCGCCGCGCGCGGCGTGCCCGTCGAGGAACATGTCCTCGTCATCGTCGTCCACCACATCGCCGGTGACGCGCTGTCGATGACGCCGCTCATCGGCGATCTGGTCCGCGCCTACCGGGCCCGGCTGATCAGCAGGCGACCCGACTGGACCGAATTGCCGGTGCAGTACGCCGATTACAGCCTCTGGCAGCACCGGCTGCTCGGATCCGAGAACGATCCCGCGGCTCTCGCGGCCAGGCAGCTGCGCTACTGGCGAACGGCGCTGGACGGGCTGCCCGCCGATCTCGCGCTGCCGACCGATCGCCCGCGTCCCGCCCAGCCGACGAACCGGGGGGCCGCAATCGATTTCACGATCGACGCCACGGTGGCCGCGCGCCTGCGCACGCTCGCCGAGCGCAACGGCGCGACCCTGTTCATGGTGTTGCACGCGGCCTTCGCCGCGACCATGGCCCGGCTGAGCGGCACCGACGATATCGTGGTCGGTTCGCCGATCGGCGGCCGTGGCGAACGCGAACTCGACGCGCTGATCGGCATGTTCGTCAACACGCTCGTGCTGCGTACGCGGGTACCGGCCGACGTGCCCTTCACCGAATTCCTGACCCGAGTCAAGCAGGCCGATATCGAGGCCTTCGCCCACGCCGAACTGCCCTTCGAACGCCTCGTCGACGTGCTGGCGGTCGATCGCAGCACCGGCGCGCATCCGCTGTTCCAGGTGATGCTGAGCTACGGCGAAGCCCGGCCGAATGTCATGCCAGAGGTGCCGTGGCTGACGCTGGAACCGATCGACATCCCCGATACCGGAGCCAAATTCGACCTGCACCTGGTGCTGAACGAAACGGTCGATTCCGCCGCGCTGACCGGCAGCCTGCGTTACGCCACCGATCTGTTCGACGCGCCGACCATCGCCTCGTTCGTCGTCCGGCTGCGCCGGGTGCTCGCCACCGTCGCCGCCGATCCTCGGGTGCGCGTCGGCGATATCGACCTGCTCGACGTCGCCGAGCGCACCCGGCTGCTGCGCGAATGGAACAGCACCGACCATCGCATCGACCGCACGCTCACGCTGCCGTCCCTGTTCGCGGCGCAGGCGCGGCGCACCCCCGACAGTCCCGCGGTGACCTTCGACGCGACGACTCTGTCCTACGCCGAATTCGCCGACCGGGTGCACCGGCTCGCGCGCTGGCTCATCGCGCGGGGCGTCGGACCGGATACGCTGGTCGCGCTGGGTATGCGGCGCTCGATAGACCTGGTCGTCGGCATGTACGCGGTCAGCGTCGCCGGTGGCGGTTACGTGCCGATCGATCCCGATCACCCGGCCGAACGCGTCGGGCATATCCTCACCACCGCCGACCCGGTCACCGTGCTCACCTCGGGGTCGGATCTGGACCTGCCGGTCGACCAGACGCGCATCGATCGACTCGACCTCGACCGGTTCTCGAACGCGCCGGTGACCGACGCTGATCGACGGATGCCGCTGCGTGCGTCGAATACCGCGTACGTGATCTTCACCTCCGGTTCCACCGGGCGGCCCAAGGGCGTCGCGGTCAGTCACGGCGCGATCGTGAACCGGCTGCGATGGATGCAGTCCACCCATATCGCCCTGGACGAATCCGACGCGCTGTTGCAGAAGACGCCGGTGACCTTCGACGTCTCCGTGCCCGAGTTCTTCTGGCCGCTGCAGGTGGGGGCGCGCCTGGTCCTCGCCCGGCCCGGCGGCCACCGCGATCCCGCGTATCTGGCGACAACCATTCGGCGCGAGCAGATCACGGTGGTCCACTTCGTGCCGTCGATGCTGTCGGTCTTCGTCGCCGACGAGATCGACGTGCCGTCGCTGCGTCACATCCTCTGCTCGGGTGAGGCGTTGCCCGCCGCGACCGCGCGCCGAGTGCGCGAACTCACCGACATCACGGTGCACAACCTCTACGGTCCGACCGAGGCCGCGGTCGAAGTGACCCACCACGAGGTGACCGACGCCGATGCGCGCGAGGTGCCGATGGGCGCGCCGGTCTGGAACACCCAGGTCTATGTGCTCGACGCGCGGCTGCACCCGGTGCCTGCCGGGGTGCCGGGCGAACTGTATCTGGCGGGCGCGCAATTGGCGCGCGGCTATCTCGGCCGGTCCGACCTGACCGGAGATCGGTTCGTGGCCAACCCGTTCGGCGCGCGTGGTGCTCGCATGTACCGCACCGGCGACCTGGTGGCCTGGCGCACCGACGGATCGGGTGAGCTGGAGTTCCTCGGGCGCACCGATTTCCAGGTCAAGGTGCGCGGTCTGCGGATCGAACTCGGCGAGATCGAGGCGGCGCTGCTCGCCGCGCCCTCGGTCGCCCAGGCGGTGGTGCTGGTCCGCGACGATCACGGCACCGGCGATCAGCTGGTCGCCTATCTCGTCGGCGACGGTGATCTCGATATCGCGACCATACGCGGGGAACTCGCCCGTCGACTACCGGCCTACATGGTGCCGACCGCGTTCGTGGTCCTGCGTGAATTCCCCGTCAACGCCTCCGGCAAACTCGATCGCGGCGCGCTGCCCGCTCCCGCCGTCGCGACCGGGGTGTTCCGGCGTCCCGAAGGCACCGCGGAAACCCTTGTCGCCGAGACTTTCCTGGCGCTGCTCGGCGCGGATCGGGTCGGCGCGGACGACGATTTCTTCGCCCTCGGCGGCAATTCGCTCATCGCCACCCAGCTCGCGGCCCGACTGAGCCGGGCGACCGGCTCGGAGGTGCCGGTGCGCACCGTCTTCGACGCGCCGACCGTGCGCGAATTGGCACGGCGGCTCTCGGTCGCCCCGACGGGGTCCGATATCGAGCCGGTCGCGCTGCCACCGTTGACCGCGCAGGAGCGCGATTCGCCCATCCCGCTGTCCATCGCCCAGCAGCGCATGTGGTTCCTGAACCGGTTCGACAGCGCGAGCGGCGGTTACAACATTCCCTTCGCGCTGCGCCTGACCGGCTCGCTGAACGTGGGCGCGCTCGAATCGGCGATCGCCGATGTGATCGCCAGGCACGAGACCCTGCGGACCATCTATCCCGAACGCGACGGCGATGCCACGCAGGTGGTACTGCCCGCGGGAACCCGGCTGGTCGAATTGGTCGCACGGACCGTGCGCACCGACGAGGTGCCCGATCTGCTCGCCGCGTCCGCGCGTACGGGATTCGACGTGACGAGCGAGGTGCCGCTGCGCGTGCGCCTGCTGCGGATCGAGGACGCGACGCCAGCGGCGCAGCAGACGCACATCCTGCTGTTCGTGATCCACCACATCGCCGCCGACGGCTGGTCCTTCGCGCCGCTCACCCGCGATCTCGCGGCCGCCTATGTGGCACGGTGCGCGAATATCGCACCGAACTGGGGTGAACTCCCGGTGCAGTACGCCGATTTCGCCCTGTGGCAGCGCAGTGCCCTCGGCCGCGCCGACGACGAGAATTCGGTGCTGGCACGGCAATTGGGTTACTGGACGGCTCGGCTCGACGGACTGCCCGAGGTGTCGACACTGCCGGCGGACCGGCCGAGGCCCGCCGTGGCGACCAATCGGGGCGGCGCGCGCACCGGCCACCTCGACGCGCGGCTGCACCGCGATATCCACCAGCTGGCCGCGACGCACCGCGTCACGCCGTTCATGGTGTTGCACACCGCGCTCGCCGTTCTGCTGAGCCGTCTCGGAGCCAGCGCCGATGTCGTCGTCGGCACCCCGGTGGCCGGCCGCGGTGACGAAGCGCTCGACGAACTCGTCGGCATGTTCGTCAACACCCTGGTGCTGCGCACCGAGGTTCGCGCCGACGCCACCCTCGCCGAACTGCTCACGACCGTGCGCGCCGCGGATCTCGCGGCCTTCGACCATGCCGTGGTGCCGTTCGAGCAACTGGTCGATGTGGTCAATCCGATGCGCTCCCAGGCGCACGCGCCGCTGTACCAGGTGGCGCTGACCCTGCAGAACCAGACCAAACCGGATTTCCGGCTGCAACGGCTGTCCTTCTCCGCCCTCGACGTCGGCCCCGCGCCGATCCAGCTCGATCTGGACTGGACCCTGACCGACCGCTACGACGCCGACGGCGACCCCGACGGCATCGACCTGCATCTGCACTACGCGCTCGACCTGTTCGACGCGCAGACGGTGGACGGATTCCTCGCTGGCTTCGAACGCGTGCTGCGGGCCATGGTCCGCGATCTCGGCACCGCGGTGGGCGCGGTCGAACTGATGTCGGTCGCCGAACGCGGCATGCTGCTGTCGGACCGCAACGCCACCGCGCATCCGCTGCCGACCGAAACGCTCGACGACCTGCTCACCGCACGGGCCGCCGCCGATCCCTCCGGTATCGCCGCCCGATTCGATGGCGACGAACTCGAATACGGCGAATTCGCCGCGAAGGTGAACCGGCTCGCGCGCTGGCTCATCGCGCGGGGGGTCGGGCCGGAGACCATCGTCGGGCTCGGGGCCCAGCGCTGCCTGGACATGCTGGTGGCGATGTACGCGATCGTCCGCGCGGGCGGCGCGTACCTGCCGATCGATCCCGCGCATCCGGCCGAGCGCCTAGCGCAACTGGTCGAATCGGCCGAGCCCGCGCTGATCCTGACGGTCGGCGGGACGCGACTGCCCGAGCAGAACGCGGTCCCGGTGATCGACCTCGCGTCATTGGATCTGACCGGATTCGACGACGGACCGGTCACCGACGCGCATCGGCGCGCCGCGCTGCGTCCGGCCAATACCGCCTACGTGCTGTTCACGTCCGGCTCGACCGGTCGACCCAAGGGTGTCGCGGTCAGCCATCGCGCCATCATGAACCAATTGCGCTGGCTCGAATTCCGCTACGGAGTCACCGCCGACGACCGCATCCTGCAACGTGCCCCGCTGACCTTCGACGTCTCGGTGTGGGAATGCTTCCTGCCCGTCGCGGTCGGCGCGCCCCTGGTGATCGCGCGCCCAGGCGGACATCTCGACCTGGCCTATTTCGCCGATCTGCTGCGTGAGCACCGCATCACCATCGCCGAATACGTGCCCTCGGTACTGGCGGCCCTGATCGGCGAGGGCATGGGTGAGGCGCTGCGCTCCTTCCGGCACCTGCACTGCGGCGGCGAGGCGCTGACCCCGGATCTGCTCGCCGCCCTGCGCGGCAGTGTCGGCGGGGCCGTCCACAATGCCTACGGACCGACCGAGGCGGCCATCTCGGCGGTCTACCACGAATTCACCGATGCGGACACCGCCGCCGACACCGGCCAGGACGTGGCGATCGGCAGGCCATGCTGGAACACCCGCGCCTACGTCCTGGACGCGCGACTGCGACCGGTGTCCATCGGTGTGACAGGCGAGCTCTATCTCGCGGGCGATCAGCTGGCGCGCGGATATCACGGGCGCAGCGGCCTGACCGCCGAACGGTTCGTCGCCGATCCCTTCGGCGTGCCGGGCCGGGTGATGTACCGGACCGGCGATCTCGTGAAGTGGAACCGCGACGGCGACCTGGTCTACTTGGGCCGCAACGATTTCCAGGTCAAATTGCGCGGGCAGCGGATCGAACTCGGCGAGATCGAATCCGCGCTCGCCGGAGTCGACGGCGTGACGAACGCGGCGGTGGCGCTGTCCTCGGACACCTCCGGATACGAATATCTCGTCGGATATGTCAGCGGCGCGGGCCTGACCTCGGAGGCCGTGCTGGCGGCCGTACGCGACCGGTTGCCGGGCTACATGGTGCCATCGCATCTGGTGGTACTCGACGAGATGCCGCTCACCACGGTCGGAAAATTGGACAGGGCGGCGCTGCCATCGGTCGAATTCGCCACGACGGCAGCGGTATTCCGCGCGCCGCGCGAGGGGATCGAATCCGTCCTCGCGGCCTTGGTCACCGACCTCGTCGGCGCGAAGGCCCCGATCGGCGCCGACGACGATTTCTTCGCTCGCGGCGGCAATTCGCTGCTGGCCATGCGCCTGGTCGCGCGCGCCAACGCGGCGTTCGGCTCGGCGCTGACCGTCCGGGAGGTATTCGAAGCGCCGACCGTCACCGCACTGGCGACGCGCGTGAAGCAGTCGGCCCGATCCGGTGCGCGCACCGAAACCGTTCCACTGGTGGCTCGCCCACGTCCGGCCCGGATTCCGCTTTCGATGGCGCAGACCAGGATGTGGCTGCTCAATCGGCTGGAGCCGGAGTCGGTGGTCTACAACATCCCGATCACCATCCGGCTGACCGGCGTACTGGACGAACAGGCGCTGCGGGCGGCACTCGACGATGTGATCGCCCGCCACGAATCGCTGCGCACCGTCTTCCCCGCCGACGACGCGGGACCGCATCAGGTCGTCCTGTCCGGCGCGGACGTGCCGGAACTGGAATTCGGTCCGGTGGAGGTCGTCGAGAGCGCTCTGCTCGACGCCGTACTCGCCGTCGTCGCGATCGGATTCGATCTGCGCGCCGACCTTCCCGTGCGCGCCAGGCTGTTCCGGGTGCGCGCTGACGACCACGTCCTGGTCGTGGTCGTGCACCATATCGCCGCCGACGGCGTCTCCACCGCCCCGCTGGCCCGCGACCTGATGACCGCCTACAGCGCGCGCAGTGCGGGCACGGCACCACGGTGGACCCCGCTGCCGGTGCAATACCCCGATTTCACGCTGTGGCAGCACGAGCGGCTCGGCACCGCCGACGACCCGGAATCGGTGCTGTCGCGCCAGATCGCGCACTGGCGCACCGAACTCGCCGGCCTCGCTCCCGTGCTCGAACTGCCCACCGACCGCCCGCGTCCCCCGGTGGCCTCCGGTCGCGGCGCGGCCCACGAATTCGCCATCTCCGCCGAACTCACCGCCGCCGCCGCGAATGTCGCTCGTGTGCACGGGGTATCGCTGTTCATGGTGGTGCACGCGGCCTACGCGACCCTGCTGTCACGGCTCGCCCGGACCGAGGATGTCGCCATCGGCACCCCCGTGGCGGGCCGGGGCGACGCGGCACTCGACGATCTCGTCGGCATGTTCGTCAACACCCTGGTGCTGCGCACCGCCGTCCCCATCGGGACGTCGTTCGCCGCGCTGCTCGCCTCGGTGCGCCGAACCGATGTCAGGGCCTTCGCCAGTGCCGAACTACCGTTCGAGCGCCTCGTCGAAGAGTTGAATCCGGTGCGTTCCCAGGCTCATTCGCCGATCGTGCAGACACTGCTCACCTTCGAGCATCGTGACGACGCGGTCCTGCGGCTGCCGGAACTCGAGGTCAGCGCCTACCCGATCGACAACGGCATCGCGCAGGTCGACCTCGCCCTCGAAATCGCCGAATACGGCACCGAGGCGGGTACCGCCATGCGCGCGGTCCTGCGCTACGCGACAGATCTGTTCGACGACGCCACCGCCCAATCCCTCGCCACCCGTTTCCTCCGGATACTGAAGGCGGCGACGAGCGATACCGCGGTGGTTGTCGGCGATATCGAACTGCTCGATCCGGCCGAGCGCGCCCTGGTGCTGCGGCGGTGGAACGACACCTCCCGGCTGCTGCCGTCCGGGCACACGCTGGTCTCGCTGTTCGAGCAGCAGGCCGCGACCAGGCCCGACGCGATCGCGGTCAGTTATGAGGGGACGAGTCTGTCCTACGCCGAATTCGCGGGCCGAGCCCATCAACTGGCGCGCTGGCTGGTCCAGCAGGGTGTCCGGCCGGATTCGTATGTGGCACTGGGGATGCGGCGTTCGCTGGATCTGGTCGTCGGCATATACGCCGTGGCGATGGCGGGCGGGGCGTACATGCCGCTCGATCCCGACCACCCCGCCGAACGGGTCGACTACATGCTGCGGACGGTCGAGCCGGTCTGCGTGCTGACCTCCGGTTTCGAACTGGAGATCACCGCGACCCGTCAGGTGCGGATGGACCTGCTCGACCTGACCGGATACCCGCCAGGCCCGCTGATCGCGGTGGATCGCAACGGCGTGCTGACACCGGGTCATCCGGCGTATGTGATCTTCACCTCCGGCTCCACCGGGCGGCCCAAGGGCGTCGTCGTCTCGCACGCGGCGATCGTCAACCGCCTGCAATGGATGCAGGACCGCTACGGTCTGCGCACCGGCGACGCGGTGCTGCAGAAGACCCCAGCCACCTTCGACGTCTCGGTCTGGGAGCTGTTCTGGCCGTTGCAGACCGGTGCGCGACTGGTCGTCGCACGCCACGACGGTCACCGCGATCCGGCGTATCTGGCCGAGGTGATCGCCGCCGAGTCCATCACCACCGTGCATTTCGTGCCCGCGATGCTATCGGTATTCCTGGGCGAACCCCGTGCCGCCGAATGCCGGACGCTGCGCCGCGTTTTCGCCTCGGGCGAGACGCTGTCGGCGACCGCCGCACAGCGCGCGCGCCGGATCACCGGCGCGCGGGTGCACAATCTGTACGGACCGACCGAGGCGGCGGTCGACGTCACCTTCCACGAGGTCGACGACGCCGACACCGTCACCGTTCCGATCGGCAGGCCGGTCTTCAATACCCTTCTGCTCGTGCTGGATTCGCGCCTGCGACCGGTTCCCGTCGGCGTCCCGGGCGAGTTGTACCTGGCCGGTGCGCAATTGGCGCTCGGCTATGTGCGGCGTGCCGATCTCACCGCCGACCGATTCGTCGCCGATCCGTACGGCGAGGCCGGGGCGCGGATGTACCGCACCGGCGACCTGGTGGTCTGGACCGCGCACGGCGAGCTGGAATATCTCGGCCGCACCGATTTCCAGGTGAAATTGCGCGGGCTGCGCATCGAACTCGGCGAAATCGAGGCGGCGCTCACCGGCGTGGACACCGTCGATCAGGCGGTGGTCGTCGTCCACGGTGACGAACGGCTCGGCGACCGGCTGGTGGCCTACCTGGTCGGCGACGCGATCGACATCGATGACGTCCGCGCCGCCGTGAGCGCCGAACTGCCCTCGTACATGGTGCCTTCGGCGTTCGTCGTCGTCGAGGAATTCCCGGTGAACGCCTCGGGCAAGCTCGATCGCCGCGCGCTGCCCGCTCCCGTCCTCGGGACCACGACCTATCGCGCCCCCGAATCCGAGGAGGAACGGGCCGTCGCGCGGATCATGGGCGAACTGCTCGGTGTCGACGACCTCGGTCGCGACGATGATTTCTTCGCCCTCGGGGGGAATTCGCTCATCGCCACCCGTCTCGCGGCCCGACTCGGCGCTGAATTCGGGGCCGAGATTCCGGTGCGGACGCTGTTCGAAGCGCCGACCGTCGCCGCATTGGCCGCCCGCGTCGCCGCGTTCGGCCGGGCCGAGCCGCACGCTGCGCTGATCGCGGTCACGCGGCCCGAGCGAATCCCGCTCTCGCCCGCCCAGCGGCGCATGTGGTTCCTGAACAGGTTCGACCCGCAGGAGACGGTCAACAACATTCCCGTCGTCATCCGGCTGACCGGACCGCTCGATATCGACGCGCTCACCGCCGCCGTCGGGGATGTGATCGCCCGCCACGAAACCCTGCGCACCGTCTATCCGGAGCTCGACGGCACCGGCTACCAGCGGATTCTGGCGCCGGGCGCGGCGCAGCCGCTGGAATCGCTCGATCCGGCCTCGATCGAGCGCTCCCTCGTCGACTTCGTCGCGACGCCGTTCGACGTGACCGCCGAGGTCCCGTTGCGCGTCGGACTGGCCCGCCTGTCCGAAGGCGAACATCTGCTCGCACTGGTGGTGCACCATATCGCGGCCGACGGTTTCTCGATGGGTCCGCTGGCCCGCGATATCGCCGCCGCCTACGCGGCCCGGGTCACCGGGACCGCGCCGGGCTGGCCGGAACTGACCGTCCACTACGCCGATTACGCGCTGTGGCAGCGCGAAACGCTCGGCGAGCAGGACGATCCACAGTCGATCGCCGCCCGCCAGGTGAATTTCTGGGAGCGGACGCTGCGCGGACTCCCCGCGCAGCTGGATCTGCCCGCCGATCGCCCGCGCCCCGCCGTCGCCAGCCACGCGGCGGCCAGTACGACACTGCCACTCGACCCCGCGCTGCGCCGCGGCGTCGACGCGGTGGCGGCGCAGTACGAGGCGACGCCGTTCATGGTGGTGCACGCCGCCTTCGCGGTACTGCTCGCCCGGCTCTCCGGCACCACCGATATCGCCGTGGGGGCACCGGTCGCCGGTCGCGGCGCTGCCGCGCTCGACGATCTGGTCGGCATGTTCGTCAATACCCTCGTGCTGCGCACGCCGGTACCCGGCTCCGATCGGTTCGCGACCGTGCTCGCCCGGGTCCGCGATGCCGATCTCGACGCCTTCGCCCATGCCGACGTGCCGTTCGAGCAGCTGGTCGAGGTGCTCGACCCGCCGCGATCGCAGGCGCGGCATCCGCTGTTCCAGGTGGCGCTGTACTTCCAGAACCTCGCGCCGACCGGCATGGAGATCGCAGGGGTGACCATCGGCGAATACGACGTCGACTACGAGACCACGCAATTCGACCTGCAACTCACCGTCACCGACGAGGCGCTGCGCTTCACCTACGCCACCGATCTGTTCGACGAGTCCACCGTCGCGGGCTTCGGCGACCGGTTCACCCGGCTACTGGCCGCGGTGACGGCCGATCCGACGCGGGTGATCGGCGATATCGACCTGTTCGGCGCGGGGGAACTGCACCGGGTAGTGACCGAATGGAACGATTCCGCGCATACCGCGTTCGTCGCGGAACTGCTGCTCGACGAATTCGAGGCGCAGGCCGCCGCGACCCCGGACGACCCGGCACTGGTCTATGTCGCCGACGACGAGACCGCCGCCACCGTGCTGACCTACGGTGAACTCGATCGCCGCACCAATCAACTCGCCCGCCACCTCATCGCGATCGGTGTCGGTCCGGAATCGCTGGTGGCCCTGGCGATTCGCCGCTCGATCGATCTCGTCGTCGCCATGTACGCGGTACTGAAGGCGGGCGGCGCGTATGTCCCGATCGATCCGGACCACCCGGCCGGTCGCATCGCCCACATCCTGGCGACGGCGCGACCCGCGGCCATGCTCACCGCGTCCGACGGCGACGAATTCGGTTTCACCGGTCCGGTGGTGCGCGTCGACGCCGAGGCGTACGACGCCTACGACGACGGCCCGGTCGCGGTGAACGAGCGCTCGGCTCCGGTCCATCCCGACCATCCGGCGTATGTGATCTTCACCTCCGGTTCGACGGGTAGACCCAAGGGCGTCAGCGTGTCCCACGCCTCGATCGTCAACCAGATGACCTGGATGCAGTCGCAATACCAGTTGCTCGCCGACGATGTGTATCTGCAGAAGACCGCCACCACGTTCGACGTCTCGCTGTGGGGATATTTCCTGCCACTGCGTGTCGGCGCCACCCTGGTGCTGGCGACCCCGGACGGTCATCGTGATCCCGGCTATCTGGCCGAGGTGATCGGCGGATACGGCGTCACCGTCACCGATTTCGTGCCGTCGATGCTGAATGTCTTCGCCGGGCATATCGAATCCAGCGGCTCGCGTGACGCGGTGACCACGCTGCGCATGGTGTTCGTCATCGGGGAGGCGCTGGGCGCCGAGACGGTCCGTGCCTTCGGCGCGGTGAGCGCGGCGCGCGTGCACAATCTCTACGGCCCCACCGAGGCCGCGGTCAGCATCACTTACCGCGACGTCACCGGCGAGACCGCGCGGACCGTCATGCCGATCGGCAATCCGGAGTGGAACAGCCGCGTGTACGTGCTGGATTCGCGTTTGCGCCCGACCCTGCCCGGAGTGGCGGGGGAGCTGTACCTGGCGGGAGTCCAGCTCGCCCGCGGCTATCAGGACCGCCCCGACCTGACCGCGGATCGGTTCGTGGCCAACCCCTTCGGGGCACCGGGCGAACGCATGTACCGCACTGGCGATCTGGTGCGCTGGGAGACCGGCGGACCCGTCGCGGAGCTGGCGTATCTGGGCCGCACCGACTTCCAGGTGAAATTCCGCGGGCAGCGCATCGAACTCGGTGAGATCGAGTCCATCCTCGCGACCGCGCCCGGGGTGGCCCAGGCCGCCGCGCGGGTGGTCGTCACGGCCACCGGTGACCACCTCGTCGGCTACCTGACCCCGCGCCCCGGCGCGCAGGTGTCCGACGCGCAGGTGTCCGACGCGGAGGTACTGCGCGTGGCCGCCGCGGCGCTGCCGTCCTACATGCTGCCGTCCGCGCTGGTCACCCTGGACGCGTTCCCGCTCAACAGCTCGGGCAAGCTCGACCGCGCCGCGCTGCCGGAACCGGTTTTCGATCGCGTCGCCTACCTTGCCCCCGTCACCCCGGCCGAGCGCCTGGTCGCCGCCGCCTACGGGGCGGTGCTGAACGAGGCCCGCGTCGGCGCCGACGACAGTTTCTTCGAACTCGGCGGCAATTCGCTCAGCGCCACCCGAGTGCTCGCCCGCCTCGGCGAGCGGCTCGGCAGGCGGGTTCCGGTCCGGCTGCTGTTCGAGGCACCGACCGTGCGCGCGCTCGCGGCGAGGATCACCGGCGAGGCCGAGGCGGGCGAACAGGTGCTGCCGCTGATCGCGGGCCCTCGGCCCGATATCGTGCCGCTGGCTCCGGTCCAGCGCGGCATGTGGTTGCTCAACCGGCTCGACCCGGCCTCGGCGGCGCACAATATCCCCGTCGCGCTGCGGATCATGGGCGAACTGGACGAGGTCGCGCTAGCGGCGGCATTCGCGGATGTGGTCGCCAGGCACGAGACGCTGCGCACGGTCTACCCGGCGGGCGTCGACGGCGACGGATATCAGCTGATCCTGCCCGCTGACCCGGCCCCGGTGCGTCTCGTCGTGGCATCGCTCGATTCGGCGACGCTCGACGAACGGATCGCCGAATTCCTCGGCGCGGGTTTCGATATCACCTCCGAGGTGCCGGTACGCGCGGTCCTGCTGCGCGAGGACGCGGACAGCCACGTCCTCGTCGCGGTCGTGCATCACATCGCCGCCGACGGCTATTCGATGACCCCGCTGCTGCGCGACCTGCTCTCGGCCTACCTGTCGCGGGTACTCGGCACCGCCCCGGTCTGGCCGGAGCTCTCGGCCCAATACGCCGATTACGCACTGTGGCAGGCCGAAACCGTCGACGCCGCGGCCGTCGGGCAACTCGCCTACTGGCGCGAGGCGCTGCGCGATCTCCCCGATGAACTGGCGCTGCCCACCGACCGCCCGCGCCCGGCTCTCGCCTCCAAACACGGCGGCAATACGCGCGCCAGAATCGGCGGCGATATCGCCGACCGGGTGCGCGAAATCGCCGCGGCCAACGGCGCGACCCCGTTCATGGTGGTGCACGCCGCGCTGTCGGTGCTGTTGGCGCGGCTGTCGGGCGTCACCGATATCGCCATCGGCACGCCGGTGGCCGGGCGCGGCGCCGCCGCACTCGACGATCTCGTCGGCATGTTCGTGAACACGCTGGTCCTGCGCACCCACCCGGAACCGGACCGCACCTTCGCCGAACTGCTCGCGGAGGCGAAGGCGGTCGATCTGGCGGCATTCGGCAATGCCACCGTCCCCTTCGAACGTGTGGCCGACGAACTCGGCGTCGAATCGACGCAGTCCCGCCATCCGCTGTTCACCGTGGCATTGAGCTACCTCGACGCGGGCGGCCCGGCTTTCGCAGTGCCGGGACTAGATCTCGCCCCGGTCGAATTCGACGAGCCGGTAGCGCGTTTCGACCTGCAATTCACCGTGGCCGCCGAACCCGACGCCGACGGTCACCTCGGCGTCGAACTGAACTACGCGACGGATCTGTTCGACGCGGCGACCGCCGCCGGTCTGCTGCGTCGTTTCGGCCGTGTACTCGGGGCGCTCACCGCCGATCCTGGCCTGCCCGTCGGCGCGGTGGATCTACTCGCCCCCGCCGAGCGTGCCGACCTGCTCGGCCGCACCGGAGCGGCACCCGTGCCGCTGCGCACCCTCGCCGCCTTGATCGCGGACGCGGTCGCGATCAATCCCGATGGCCCCGCGGTGGTATCGGGGGAGTCGTCGCCGACCTACCGCGCGATGGACGAGCAGTCATCCCGGCTGGCCAGGATGCTCATCGGACACGGCGTCGGCCCGGAAGACATGGTCGCCGTCGCGATCGCGCGTTCGGTCGAATCGGTGCTCGCGGTATGGGCCGTCGCCAAGACCGGCGCGGCCTTCGTCCCCGTCGATCCCACCTATCCGGCCGATCGCATCGCGCATATGCTCACCGATTCCGGCGCGGCCGTCGGCCTGACAATCGCCGCCGAGCGCGCGGCGCTGCCCGACACCACCGAGTGGCTGGTGCTCGACTCGGCCGCGACGGCGTCGCGGATGCGGCATACCAGCGCCGCGTCGATCGCGCCGGGGGAACTGGTCTGCCCCGTGCGCGCCGACCATCCGGCCTGGATGATCTACACCTCCGGTTCCACCGGAACCCCCAAGGGCGTCGTCGCGACGAACGCCGGACTCGCGGGAGTGGCACGCGCCCAACGGGATCGGTACGCGGTCACCGTGGACGCCAGGGTGCTGCATGTGGCCTCGCCGAGTTTCGACGCCTCGATGCTCGAATTCCTGCTCGCCCTCGGCGCGGGAGCCGCGCTCGTCGTCGCGCCCGCCGATGTCTACGGCGGCGCGGAATTGACGGCGCTCATCAGGGATCAGCACGTCAGCCATGCCTTCCTCACCCCGGCGGTGCTGCGCACGCTCGACCCGAGCCGGCTGCCCGAACTCGCGCATCTGACGGTCGGCGGCGAGTCCTACGGTCCGGATCTGGTGCGGCAGTGGGCCGGCGGACGTCGCTTCTACAACACCTACGGTCCGACCGAGACCACCGTCATCGCGACGATCAGCGTCCCGCTCGAACCCGGGGGCTTCTTCGATATCGGCACACCGATTCACGGCATGTCGGCGGTCGTGCTCGACGTGCGGTTGCAGCCGGTCCCGGTCGGGGTGACCGGTGAGCTGTATCTGCGCGGCCCCGGCCTGGCCAGGGGATACCATGCCAGGCCCGGCCTTTCGGCGGATCGCTTCGTCGCCGACCCGTACGGCCGCGCGGGCGGACGGCTCTACCGCACCGGTGATCTGGTGCGCTGGACCGGATCAGGGGCGATCCAGTACGTCGGGCGCGCCGATCAGCAGGTGAAGGTGCGCGGTCTGCGGATCGAACTCGGCGAGATCGACGCCGTGCTCACCGCCCACGAATCGGTCGCGTCCTCGGTCACCGTCGGACATTCCGGCCCCGACGGGGTCGTCTCCCTGGTGTCCTACGTGGTCGCCGCGCGGGGCCGCGCGATCGATACCGGCGAACTCGCCACCTTCGCCGGACGATCGCTGGCGGCCTATATGGTGCCCGCCGCGATCACGGTGCTCGACCACATCCCGCTCACCCCGGTCGGCAAACTCGACCGCAAGGCGTTGCCTGAGCCCGAATTCCGCGCCGCGGTATTCCAGGCCCCCGCGACGGAGACCGAGCGGGTGGTGGCGCGCACCGTCGCCGAGGTGCTCGGTCGCGCCGACGCCGAACAGGTCGGGCGCGCCGACGATTTCTTCGCCCTCGGCGGAAACTCGCTGACCGCGACCCAATTGGCGGCACGCCTCGGCGCGGCGCTCGGCGTCTCGATCGGTGTGCGCGCGATATTCGAACATTCGACGGTGGCGGCATTGGCCGCCGCGCTCGAGGTGGACGATACCGGCGCGGCCCGGCCCGCGCTGGTGCGTCGCGGCGACGGCGGTCCGGTGCCGTTGTCGCTGGCCCAGCAGCGCATGTGGTTCCTGAACAGGCTGGACCGGCAGTCCACCGCCTACAACATTCCGCTCGCGGTTCGGCTGTCGGGCGCACTCGATATCGCCGCCATGAACGCGGCCGTCGCGGATGTGGTGCGCAGGCACGAGGTGTTGCGCACCGTCTATCCGCAGTGGGAATCCGGTCCGGTGCAGGTGGTGCTTTCCCCCGAGGACGCAGGGACGCCGGTACTCGCGCCGATCGCGGTCCCGGTCGACGATCTCGCCACGGCGGTCGCCGATTTCGTCGGCGCGGGTTTCGATGTCACCGAAACCGTGCCGCTGCGGGCACGCCTGTTCGCACCCGTCGGCGCGGAGACGACCACCGAGGATCATGTGCTGGTCGTCGTGGTCCACCACATCGCGGCCGACGGCTCCTCGCTGGTGCCGCTCGCCCGCGATGTCATGGTCGCCTATGCCGCGCGCCGCGACGGCCATGCGCCGGACTGGACGCCGCTGCCGGTGCAGTACGCCGATTACAGCCTGTGGCAGCGGGAACTGCTGGGCGCGGAGGACGATCCCGACTCGCTGATCTCGCGCCAGATCCGCTTCTGGAGCGAAACCCTGTCGGCGCTGCCCGATCAGCTGAACCTGCCCGCCGACCGCGCGCGGCCCGCCATCGTCTCCACCAGGGGCGGACATGTCGATTTCACCGTCGACGCCGAACTCCACGCCGGACTCGCCGGATTGGGCCGGTCGGCGGGCGCGACGCTGTTCATGGTGGTGCACGCCGCCTTCGCGCTGCTGCTGGCCCGGCTGTCCGGTACCTCCGACATAGCAGTCGGCACACCCGTCGCCGGACGCGGCGAGGCGGCACTGGACGACGTGGTCGGCATGTTCGTCAACACCCTGGTGCTGCGTACCGACGTCGCGTCCGACGACACCTTCGCGGAACTGCTCAACCGCGTCCGCGACGCCGATCTCGCCGCGTTCTCCCACGCCGAGGTCCCCTTCGAACGCCTGGTCGAAGTGCTGAATCCGCAGCGTTCGACCGCACGGCATCCGCTGTTCCAGGTCGGCTTCTCCTTCCACAACCAGGCCGAAGCACAGTTCGACCTGGACGCAATGACCGTGACGGCGGTCGACTTCGACTCCGAGGTCTCCCAGTTCGATCTGCACCTGGTGGTCACCGACCGCTACGACGCCGACGGCGCGCCCAGCGGCATCGCCGCGTCGATCACCTACGCCACGGCTCTGTTCGACGAATCCACCGTCGCGGGATTCGCGGGTCGGCTGCACCGTCTGCTCGTCGCCGTGTGCGCGACGCCCGACGTGCCGGTCGGGGATCTCGCTGTGCTCGACGACACCGAATCCCAGCGCATCCTCGACGTGTGGAATCGGGCCGATCGTTCCTTCACCCCCGCCACCCTGGACAGCGGATTCCTGGCGCAGCTCGCCCGCACCCCGGACGCGGTAGCGGTGGTCGACGAGGCGCGCACGCTGAGCTACGCCGAATTCGGGGCCGGCGTCCACCAGTTGGCGCGCGTGCTCATCGGACGCGGCATCGGCCCGGAATCCCTGGTCGCGCTCGCGATTCCACGCAGTGTCGAGCTGCTCGTCGCCATGTACGCGGTGGTCAGCGCCGGTGGCGCGTATGTGCCGCTCGATCCGAGCCATCCGCTCGAACGCACCACCGGCGTCCTCGCCGCGGCCGACCCCGAGCTGGTGCTGATCTCCTCGCGCAGACCGATGCTGCCCGCCACGCTGTCCGATCACGAAGTGCTGCTGGATATCTCGGCGCTCGATCCGAGTACCGACAGCAGTCCTGTCCGTGCGGGGGAGCGGCGCGCACCGCTGAGTCCGGCCAACACCGCCTATGTCATCTTCACCTCGGGCTCCACCGGCACGCCCAAGGGCGTCGCCGTGCCGCATGCGGCGGTGACCCACCAATTGGATTGGATGCAGTCGGAGTACGAGCTCGGGGCCGACGATGCCACGCTGCTGATGACCTCCGCCGCGTTCGACCTGTCGGTCTGGGAATTCTGGTGGGCACTGCGGACCGGAGCCAGGGTGGTCCTCGCACCGCCGGACGCTCAGCGCGATCCGGCGGGCGTCCTCGATCTGGTCTCCCGCGCCTCGGTGACCACGATGACGCTGGTCCCCTCGCTGCTGGCCATGCTGGCCGACGTGGCGGGCGAGCGGCTGCCCCGATCGCTGCGCAGATTCCTCGTGATCGGTGAGCCGTTGCCGGCGGCGACGGTCGCGCGCATCCGTGCGGCGAGCGCCGCTCGCGTCGACAATCTGTACGGCCCGACCGAGGCGGCCGTCTCGGTAACGAGTTTCCGCACCGGAGAACATGATTCGATGGGCGCGCGATCGGTGGTGCCGATCGGCCGGGTCGAGGCGGGCAACCGCGTCTACGTCCTCGACGACCGGTTGCATCCGGTCCCGGCGGGCGTCACCGGTGAGCTGTATCTGGGCGGTGCGCAATTGGCGCGCGGCTACCACGGCAGGCCGGATCTCAGCGCCGAACGTTTCGTCGCCGATCCGTTCGGGCCGGCGGGAGCCAGGCTCTACCGCACCGGCGATATGGTGCGATGGACGCCGGACGGCATCCTGGACTATGTCGAACGGCGCGATTTCCAGGTGAAGGTGCGCGGCTACCGCATCGAACTCGCCGAAATCGAACACGCGCTGCGGTCGAGCCCTTCGGTCACCGACGCCGTCGTCGTGGCATACCGGGCGAGCGATGAGAACGCCATGCTCGTCGGGTATTTCACCGCCGACTCCGCGTCGAAACCCGCGGCCGTGCGCGCGGCGCTGGCACAGGTGCTGCCCAGCTACATGGTGCCGGCGACACTGGTGGCGCTGGAGGCGATGCCGCTCAACGCCAACGGCAAGGTGGACCGCGCCGCACTACCGAGGCCCGAACTGCGCGCACGGGAATTCCGCGCACCGGCGACGGGATTGGAGCGCGCCGTGTGCGCGACATTCGCCGATGTGCTCGGCGTCGAACGGGTCGGTCTGGACGACAGCTTCTTCGATCTCGGCGGCAATTCGATGCTGGCGACCCGGCTCGCGACGCGGCTGAGCGCCGAACTGGCCGAACAGATTCCGGTGGTGTGGCTGTTCTCCGCCCCGACCCCGGCGGGTCTGGTCGACCGGCTGGTGAAGTCGCGCTCCGGGCACGCCCACGTCGACTCCGAGGCCGCCTTCGAGGTGCTGCTGCCGCTGCGCGGCGGGGGATCGGGTGAACCGCTGTTCTGCGTGCATCCCGCGGGCGGGGTCGCCTGGTCCTTCGCTGGGCTCGCCCCGCATATCGATCCGCAGCGCCCGATCTACGGCCTGCAATCACCGGCCCTGAATTCCACGGAGCCGCTGCCTGATTCGATCGAGGACTGGGCCCGCCGCTACGTCGCGGAGATCCGCGCGGTGCAGCCGGAGGGGCCGTATCACCTGCTCGGGTGGTCGCTCGGCGGCGTGCTCGCGCACGCGATGGCCGTCCATTTGCAGGAACAGGGACAGCATGTGGCAGTACTCGCCATGATGGACAGCTCCCGTGTCGTCTCGCTCGACGAATCCGCGACCATCCCCGTCGCCGACCTCCTCGGCGGACTGCTCGGCGACCAGGCCGAGGAGATCGACGCCGAACTCGACGTCGTGCGATTGGCCGAGCGCATCGGGGAACTGCCGGAACCGTTCGCCTCCTTCGGCGTCGACCGGATCACCCGGCTGCTCGACGCGGGCACGCGCTCACTCGAACTCATCGAGCGGTATCGACCGCGGCCGTACAAGGGCGATCTGGTGTATTTCACCGCCGCGCTGGACGACGCGACCGGCGCGACGGGCGCGGCGAGCTGGTCGGACGTGGTGGACGGCACCGTGCACAACCACGCCGTGCAGGCCACCCACTGGGCGATGACCTCCGATTCCGCTCTCGCCCGTATCGGCCATGTCCTGACCACGCTCTTGGACCGCACCCACCGCGCGTGACGATTTCCGATCCCCCGAGGAAGGCAACCACTATGAGCAATCCGTTCGACGACGACTCCGCCCAGTTCTACGTCCTCATCAACGAGGAGGGCGAACATTCGCTGTGGCCGATCTTCGCCGCGGTACCGACCGGCTGGACCATCGCGCACGGGGCAGCCGCCCGCACCGCCTGCCTCGAATACGTCGAAGCCCACTGGCTGGATATGCGCCCGGCGTCGCTCATCGCCGCGATGAACCCCGAAGCCAACTGAATAAGCGGGACGCACCGGTGAACATCCCCTTGCCGACCGGTGCGTCCCGCCCCCACGTGCCAGGGCTATGCCCGGCTGTGCGCCGATTCGATGACCATATGGGCCTGTTGACGCCAATCGGAGATCGCGCGGCCGTGCAACCGCTCGAGGGTGGAATCGAACTGTTTGGCCCGCTTGGTCACCGTCAGGCCCACGTAGGTGTGGCCGTCGGTGATGGCGGCGGTGGCGACAGCGCAGGCCTCGTCCACCTCGCCCGAGACGAGCAGCGCCGCGGCGTGCTCGAACCGCACCAGGGCCGGTTCCATCGTCTCGCGCGGATCGTAGAGCGATATCGCGTGCGCGGCGGCCAGCGCGGTCTCCTCGGGGCGGCCGAGCCTGGCATAGCCGATCGCTCGGTAGAAGGCGAGTTTCTCCGGCCGGAAGGAGAAGATGCCCACCGGGAGGTCCGCTGCCTGCGCGCCGTCGAGCGCCGCGGCCGACTTGTCGATGCAGTAGGCGAACTGGTCGGCGTCACCGAGGCCGGCGTGCGCGCGTGCGGCCATTCCCCACAACCAGGCCGCCGCCGCGCCCGTGCGAGGATTCTCGGCGAGCCGGGGCGCGAGCATGTTCAGCACCTCCTGCGGCTTATCGCTGTAGGTGGGCAGATAGGCGAGACCAGCGAGGGCGATATCCTCCGAATAGCGGTCGCCGATATCCTGCGCCGCGTGAATCGCGGTGGTGTACCAGTTTCGCGCCCGACCGAAATATCCTTCGTTGAAAAGTATTTCGCCGACGACATTCGCCAATCTGCCCGCGGTGCGGACCAGGCGAATCTGGTGGAGAGTCGCCTGTCTTTCGCCCAGACAGCCGCGAACCGTTCGGAATTGTTCCAAGGTGGTGTGCAGTAATTCGTGCGGGGGCACCTGCACCACCTGGCTGCCGAGCAGGTCGGCGGCCTCTTCCAGCAACCCCAGTCTGCGTTCGCTGATCGATCCGGCATCCAGTGTCGCGAGCATCTTCTCGGGTTCGTTCGCCACGAGGTCTGCCGCCTGGCCAGCCAGGCCCGCGCCGATGCAGGCCAGCAACTCTCGACGTCTCACGTCGTCTTCCTCGACTTCCTTGTCGAGCCCGATCGGCGCTGCACGGATCGCCGTGTGTTCCAGCGCTGTATACCTACCGAGCTTGGTGTTCCGCACGAGCGCCGAGCTCGCGTCTCCGGTTTCACTGGCCGCGTCGTGGCCCGCCGTGATCGCCCGCTCGAATCGCGCGACGACAACTGGATCGGCCTCGGATAGCACCCGGTCGAGCAAACGCCTGCTTGCGGCATGCATCCGGGTTGTCCGGCCCTTCTCCCACAAGACAACGGTGCGCGGGGTAACGCCCACCAAGCGCGCGAACTCGTAGCGACTTCGCCGCATCGCCGCGCGAAGCGCCATCACGTCTTCGCCCGTCCAGTCGATCTCAACCATAGGTCCTGCTTCCTCACGCCAGGCCGACTCGATCGGAAATTACTCGCAATTACCGCATTCGGGTCTGTTATCTACCGAATCGCAACGCGCACTCTGGAACTGCATCCGGCACCGGGGTTGTGCCCAGACCTTTCGAAGGCGTCGGCTCTCCGGAAAACGTGGCGCACGGTCCCGAGGCGGTCCGATCCAGCCGCTTCGAGCGCCGTTTCCGGTGGCGCCTTCCGGTGCCGGATGCACTGACCACTCGGAGGTGAACGATGGACGTGCTGCACTCGGATATCAGGGAACTGTGGCTGATTCAGAGCCGTGACTGCACGCAGGAACCATTATCCCTCGACGAGGACCGCGCCCGATTCATCCGCTCGGTGCACGCGGGCCACGGCGCGGCCTGCCGTCAGTACTTAGCGGCGTCGGCCTTCTGTTTCCGCCGAGCCGCGCAGCGCTGAACCCGTGGGATCGCTGTGGTCGATCCTCACCGGCTGCGGTCTGCTGGTCGCGGTGGTGGGGATGGTCGACAGCTGGCTCGGAGGCAACCGCGCATCCGACGAACATGACGTCCGGACAGCGTCTTTCACTGTCGAGCAGGCGCATCTGGTGATGCAGTCGCATCGCGTATGCCGTGCCGACGCCTGCCCGAGGAAAGGCGCGGCCTTCCGCACTCTCGTCGCCGCGGGGCGCATCGTGCCCGACGCGCGCGCCGACCGCTATTCGCTGTAAAGAGCCATCTGCCATCGGATGTGGCTGTACAACAACGACATCGTACTGCGATGATGACAGTAAATACGTCTCATTGATTCACGGAGGTGTCGATGGCCGAGAAGGAATCCGCGCACGTCGTGGTCGCCGGCGCTGGTCTCGCGGGACTGGCTACGGCGGTCTGGCTCGCCGAGGCGGGCCATCGGGTCACCCTGGTGGAGAAGCGGGGACGGCTGGGCGGTCGGACGATCTCGTTCGAGGTGGCTGGTATCGAGGGGCGAGTCGACAACGGTCAGCATCTGTTCGCGGGATGCTACGACGCGCTCCTGCGGTACATCGACACCATCGGCACGCGGGACCGGCTGTTCTGGGACGCACCGCCGTTCGCGATCAGAACCGGACCGGATCAGTTGCTGACCATGCGCGCGCCGAAGTGGTTGCCGCCCACGCTGCGCCGTGCCGTCGGACTGTCCTGGATGGCCTGGCCGCCGATTCCGTGGCGCGATCGCCCCGCCGCCGTGCGCACCTGGGCGAAGATCGCGCGCGCCGCGCTGCGGCCCGCCCCGGAACTCGATGATCTCACGGTGGACCGGTGGTTCCGCCGGATCGGAGCGCCGGAATCGTTGCGCGCGTTGGTCCTCGACCAATTCGTCATCGGCCTGCTGAACGAGAAGCCGGATCGGGTATCGGCCTTCATGTTCGCCCAGACACTGCGTTTCATCGGCCGTCGCGCGCTCGCGGGGAATCCTCGGGCCGGTGACGCGGTGTGGCCACGCGTGAGTCTGCACGAGCTGTTCGTCGCGCCTGCCGAGCAGTACCTGCGGGCACGCGGCGCGCAGGTTGTCGTCGGAACCGGTGTCGCCGATATCGAACTCACCGAGGACCGCCTCACCGGTGTCAGGCTCACGGACGGGCGCGTGATCGACGCCGACGCCGCCGTGCTCGCGCTGCCGCCGTGGTCGCTGACGACACTGCTCGATCGAGGACTGCTCGGGCAGTACGACCATTTCGCGCCTGCCCGCAAGATCGAGCCCGCACCGATTTCGAGTGTGTACGTGTGGCTGGATCGTCCACTGCGGATGCGGCGGCTCGCGGAGAACCTGCGCGACACCACCATCGAGTGGGTGTTCGACACCACCGGTATGCACGGCGTCGAGACCGAGGCGGGGCACTGCTATTCGCTGGCCGTCAGCGCCTCCTGGGATGTGATCCACCTGCCCAACGCCGAATTCACCGCGGCGGCAGTGGAATCGCTGGTACAGCACTATCCGGAGGCGCGCGCGGCGAAGGTGTTGCGCACCCACGTCATCCACCAGCCGCAGGCGACGTTCTCCGCGCAACCGGGTTTCGACGCGTTACGCCTGCCGCAGCGCACACCCATCGACGGTCTGTTCCTCGCGGGTGACTGGACGCGGACCGCACTGCCCTCGACCATGGAGGCCGCCGCCGAGAGCGCCGTTCTCGCCGTCGCCGCTACCCGCGAATTCCTCGACGCGAGATGACCACCCGCTCGACTCCCGGGAATCAAGGGCGCTGAACAGCCCGGAAGTCCCTGGTGACCGTGCCTTTTCGCGACTGTCGTCGCATCTTCGACCAATCCGCGCGCAGGGTGGGTCCGAATGGGAAACGACAAGAACTTTCAGGATGAAAGGCGATAGATGGGCACCGGCAAGCACAGGGCAATCAGCCCGCGTCGACAGAAGATAGGGTCCATGGTCGTGGCGGGCGCGGTTCCCGTGGTTCTTACCCTGGTGGGGAGCGGCACCGCGGATGCCGAGCCGGACCAGTACATCCCGGCGAGCCGGACCGACCACGCCGCCTCGATCGCCGACGACGCCGATTCGCCCGGTGCCGCGGTCACACCGGCGGCTCAGGACGAGGCCAAGCAGTGGCCCGCCGTGGAGGTGCCGAACGTGCGTCCGTACCTGGGCAGGCGCATCCCCGATGACACGCTGACATCACTGCAGTGGGCGCGGCCGATACCGAAGGCCGAGTACCTGGCTCCGCTGGAAGCGCTGCACGCGCCCGTCGCGGTCACGCCGGTGCCGCCGATCGCGCCGCCGCCAGGCAAGTTGCGCTTCGGCGACGTGCAGGTCGAGTCGCCGGAGTGGCTGCCGAAGGAACAGGCCATCCAGATCAACGACGGAGCGGCCATCGGCGAGGCCAATATCGCGACGTTCCTCGATTCGGTCGGCATGGAACGCACTCGCTCCGACCGTGTCGCGAGCCAGACCCTCGGCGCCGCCGCCATCGGCGCGACGGCGGGCGCGGCGTTCGCGAGCCCGTTCGCGCTCATCGGCGCGGGCGTCGGTGGTGGACTCGGCCTGGCCATCGGCATGCCGTTCGCGCCCATCGGTCTCGCCGCCGCCCCGCTCGGCGCGGCCTACGGCGCGGCCCTGATGGCCGCTCCGCTCGCGGCCATCGGCGCGGGTATCGGCGCGGGTATCGGGGCGACGGCCGCACTCGCCGCGCCGCCGCGGGCCATCGCCGTGGTGTCCGATGCCGCCGCCGGTGCCGACGAGACGGTCAACGGCTGATCGGATGACGCCGGTGCCCGCTTCGGGATCTTCGAGGCAGGCTGATCCGTGTGCGACGGCGGGCCCGCCAACTGCCCGCCGTCGCCGCGCCCGCTCCGTCAGACCAGTGGTTTCTGCCTGCGCATACGGTGCCGGAGATCGGCCAGCAGCACATGGGTGCCCCCGTGGCGCAGGGGGCGCGGGATGAAACGGTTGACGAAACCGACGAAGACGAACAGGTGCTCGAAACGGCGCTGATCCGCGGCGGTCCACTTCAGGTGCAACTGCTCACGGAAATGCGGGGCGAGGAATCCGATGGTGAGGAATTGCAGCAGCCTCTTGAACGGCAATCGCATGTACCAGTGGATCATCCGTAGATTCAGCAGATCATCGACGTAGGACCGCACGAAGTCGTCCATGATCGCCTGCTCGCAGGCCTTGTTCCAGTACTCGTCGAAATCCTTGCGGGTGGCGGGCCACATCTCCTCGGTGACCTGAAGGGTGGTGCCGAGCGTGGACGACGACGCGTAGAACGCCTCGGCCTGTTCCTCGCTCATCCGCCCCTGGAGCAGCTGGTAGGTGTCCTCGAAGCCGATGTACAGGCATGCGGCGACCCACATCTGGAGATCGCGGTCGAAGGCGTTGTACTTCACCGGGGCGCCCGGCTCCGAGCGAACATGCCGGTGCACCGAGTTCACCGCCTCCCGATACGCCGCCCGTTCCTCCTCGGTACCAAGGATGGCCACGGCAAGGTATTGGGTGGTGGTGCGCGCCCGTTTCCACGGGTGTTTCATCAGAGACCCCGACTCCACCTTGCTCTCCGCGACGCCGTATCCGACCCCCGGCCGCGCCATCTGCATCGCCACATTGGCCGCGGCGCCCGCGAAGGACCAGAAGTCCAACGCGTCGGACAGTTTGATCGGCCGCTTGGTGAGCGGCCGATGCGAGGTGCTGATGTGGATGCGGGTCTGATCCCCGTGCAGGGGCGTGGCGTCCTGGTGATCCCTCGGCTGAGCGGCGGCGGTCATCGTGTAACCGCCTTGGATACCCCGTCGTTCACGGCGGGGAGGAAGAGGTGTGCGTGTCGTTTCTGTTGCATCGCATGATCTTTCGTTGGATCGAACGTATGGGCGAAGTGGTGCGCTACACCTACAGGCTGCGGCCTGGACGCATCGCTGAAGCTGCTTTGTCGACTTGGGTGTGTCGACCACGGCCACGACCGCCGATCCGGCGTTCGATCTGCCCTACCTCGGTCACCGGAGACGGTGTGCTGCCGAGTTGGCGAAGGCACAGCGGAAGATGGCTCGTCGTTTATCGGAAGGGTCGGCCTGGTAGCAGGGGGTACGTCGAGGCGAAGCGTCGGGCGGCGAAGTTGGCGAAGAAAGCGGCCCGGCAGAATATCCATGACTCCCGTGTGTGGGCGAAGCGGGTTGTCGAGCGCCATGATCTGATCGCTGTCGAGGATTTCAAGCCGCTGTTTCTGGCGAAGTCCACGATGGCGAGGAAGGCTGCTGACGCCGCTATCGGTGTGGCGAAGCGTGAGTTGATCGAGGGTGCTGGCCGGGCCGGGCGGAGGGTGGTGTTGGTTCGGCCCGCCTATACGACGATGACGTGCGGTAGCTGTTTCGTGAGAGCCAAGCGACTCGAACTGCACGAACGTGGTTTCTCGTGTTCTTTCTGTGGTTTCACCGATTCGAGGGACCGCAACGCCGCCAGAGTGATTCTGGTTGTGGCAGAACGGGTCCACACCAGTGTCGATGACGTGAGACAAGCGGATTCGCCTCCTTCGGGGGTTGGTTCGGTTGCTGTCCGAGCTGGAAATCTCCCCGCCTTCAGGCGGGAGAATTAAGAGAGTCCTTTCGTGGTACGGCGGACGAGGCGAACGAGCGGGATCGCGATGGTCCGCGCGACGGCGGCGAGACTCGCGGCGAAGAGCAGGCAGCCGAGAAACTCGAAAACTGTCGACTCCGCGCCGAGAATCCTGTTGATCGCCTTGGTATCCCGACTCTCGGATCGAGAGACGGGACGGGCCTCTCGGCCGAAGCGCGACCGGGGCCGGCGAGAATCCGGTGCACGCCGAGATCGGCGGCTCGCGGCACGGTGTGAAACGTCATCGAACCTCCGGCGGCATGCGAAGCGGGTGGCCCCGCACCCGGTATGTTACTGCATATTCTTCTAATTTCGCAGCGTTGGGCTCGATCGATTCGGGCGGGTGCGCGGCGGGTTACGCGGGTGCGAAATGCGGTGTATAGCCAGGTAATGCGGCTGTTGAGACTTGGCCATTGCTTGACTTCCCGGGTGGCGCTGCGCAGAGGTAGTTATCGACAGATCGGACGATCTCGCCGATCGATACCGGCCGTTCGCCCGGTTGTGCGCTCATCGGTTCGGTGCCGTCCGGTCGCCGAGGATTGTCGAACGCGTTCGTCGTCTGCGATCCTCTGCTCGTGGGCGGACCCGTAGTACGTGTCGCGGAAACGGCGCGATGGGGTGTGCGACCCTCGTGCCGCCGTTCGCGCCGGACCTCTTCCCGTGCTGTGTCGCCGAACATCCCGGTAGTGTCGGCCGGGAGAACCGTCACCAACATAGTTCACTTAGTCGGCGACATAACTGGTCATATACATGCGTAGTTGCGGGTAGTTGTGAGGGATATTCGCTCGAAGGACTTCCATATATTCGAGAATCGTGCGTAACATAGCTCCCCGTACCGGACGGATGGTCACGCGATCGGCTCGATCCGTGGCGTGACCATCCCCTCGGGGCCGCGGCAGTGGGGCCGCTGGTGCTCGTTCCGGCGTAGGAAAGGACGCACGTACATGCTCGAGAAGCTGGATCGAATATTCAGCTACGAGATGAAGGTTTCCGAGTTCGTCGGAACCCTGATCATCCTCGGAATCCCTTACGGGCTGATCGGTCTCATCTGGACGCTGACGCACACGAGTCACCTGAAGGATATGCACGGACTCGACGTCGTCATGTCCTTCCTCGGTTCCATCGTGTGCTGGCCGGTGCTCACCTTCTCGAATGTGTGCATGACCTGATGATGTTTCTGGTGTGGCTCATCGACATCCTGGTGATCGGAATCAAGATCCTCGGTGGGCGTATGAAGGTCAATCCGATTCTGCGCTACGGACTGTGGGTCGCCGTGCTGAGCGCCCTCGCGGCGGGTATCGGCGTCGTCGGCTACCTCCTCGTATTGCTGCAGCATCACCTGAGCGGGGCCGCGTAGCCGCCAACGGCCGTATCGAGATCTATCCGGACGATAACTTACTGGACACTTAGATCGACCGCGTGGCTGTTCGCTGCTCGGATCAGCTCTAACCACCTGCTGATTTCGCCGTTCACGAGGTGCTTTTGCGAAGCGGTGACAGGTTTCCTTATAAGAATTAGCATTCACATCTGTGTTGTGTCTCACGTCGTACCTATGCGACACTGCACACGCTCCGCGCCTCGCCCGGGGGCGACCGGCACGCCGGTCGGCGAGTGGGCGACGGACAGCCGGGAAAGGACTCGGGCACCAGTGACCATCACCGAACGACCGCCTGAACAGACAGATCTGGGATTGGCGGTCCAGGACCTGAAGGGGTTGTGGCAGCGGCATCCACAGCGCTCGCTCGAAACGCTCGGCCGTCAAGTGATGCTGGGCCGGGACGCGGTGATCGAGCTGTTCCGCGCGATTTTCGCGCGCCGGTTCCCGTATCACGAGTTCATCAGGCAGTGCGCGTTCATGGCCAGCGTCTCCGCGGCCCCCACGGTATTCGTCGCGATACCGATCGCCGTCGTCGTCTCGATCCAGGTGGGCGCGTTGGTGAATCAGGTCGGTGCGACCACCTTCATCGGTGCGGTCGCCGGCCTCGGCATCATTCGCCAGGGTGCGCCACTGGTGACCTCGTTGATGATCGCGGGCGCGGTGGGTTCGGCGATCTGCGCGGATCTCGGCTCGCGGACCATCCGCGAGGAGATCGACGCGATGATGGTCATGGGCGTCGACCCGGTACGGCGGCTCGTCGCACCGAGGTTGGTGGCCGCGGTGCTGGTCAGCATGCTGCTGTGTGGATTCGTCGTCTTCGTCGGATTCGCGACCGCCTATATGTTCAATGTCTACGCCCAGTCCGGGACGCCGGGATCGTTCATCAGCTCCTTCGCGTCCTTCGCGGTGGCGAACGATCTGAGCATCGCGCTGATCAAGGCGGCGATATTCGGCGCGCTGACCGCGATCATCGCCTGCGACATCGGATTACACGCCAAGGGTGGTCCGGGTGGTGTCGCGAACGCGGTCAATTCGGCGGTGGTCACCTCGGCACTGATGTTGTTCGCCACCAACATCATCCTCACGCAGCTGTACAACACGCTGTTTCCGACGAAGGTCATCTGAGATGGGCTCGCAGTACACCCCGCCCGCGCTGAAACCATTCCGGGGGGTCGGTACGGCAGTGGCCGTGCCGTACCGGATGAATCAGCGCGTCGGGCACCAGGTCATCACGTTCTTCCAGGCGTTGATGGCAATTCCGGTGGCGCTCAAGCATTATCGCAAAGAGGTGCTGCGGCTCACCGCCGACGTCGGGTGGGGTAACGGATCGCTCGTGGTCGGTGGGGGCACGGTGGGTGTCATCATCATCCTGTGCGCCTTCGGCGGCATCACGGTCGGCATGGAGTCGTACTCGGCGCTGAACCTGCTCACCATGGGGCCGCTGACCGGCGCCATCTCCGGTTTCGCGACCACGAGGGAACTGGCCCCGATCCTGGCCACGCTGGCCTTCGCCATCCAGGCCGGGTGCCGTTTCACCGCGCAACTCGGCTCGATGCGGATCTCCGAGGAGATCGACGCGCTCGAATCCATCGCCATCCGCCCGCTGCCCTATCTGGTGACCACCCGGATGATCGCGTCGACCCTGACCATCATTCCGCTGTACACGGTCGGTCTCGCCACCGCCTACCTGGCCACCAAACTGTCGGTCCTGTTCCTCGGCGGCACCTCCGCCGGTACCTACGACCACTACTTCTACCAATTCCTCGTCGGCCCCGACGTTTTCTTCTCCCTGCTCAAGGTCGCGGTGTTCACGCTGCTCGCGACCTTCATCCAGTGCTACTACGGCTACACCGCCACCGGCGGCCCCGAGGGTGTCGGGGTGGCGGCAGGCCGCGCGATCAAGATGGTCATCGTCGTCATGGTTTTCACCAATCTGTTTCTCACCCTTGCGATCTGGGGCATCGATCCCGGATTCCGGATCTCGGGATAGGGGCCGCCGATGTTGCTCGATCCCAGTGGACGCGGCCCGACCGCCCGCCAGCTCACCCTGTCCGGACTCGCCATGTTCGTGGCGCTCGTCGTCGCGATGGCGCTGCTCGCACTGCGATACAACGGGTACTTCGAGGAGAAGGTGCCGGTGACCGTCGAGCTCACCAGCACCGGTGACGGACTGCCCGCCCGTGCCGACGTGAAGTTCCGCGGCATGGTCGTCGGTTCCGTCGTCGAGGTGGAGGTGGTTGGCAAGGGCGTGCGTCAACGCGCCGAGGTCGATTTGAAACCCGATGTCGCTCACACGATTCCGGCCGGGGTGAAGGCGCGGGTGGTGCCGAACAACCTCTTCGGCGTCACCGCGATCGAATTGGTGGACACCGGTTCCGGCGGCGCGAAGCTGTCGGCGGGCGCGACGATTCCCGAGGATACCGGTGCGGGGGCCGTCCAACTGCAGACCACTCTCACCGTGCTGCGAGATGTGCTGGACAATATCCAGCCGGAGAAGCTCGGCCGGGTGCTCGCCACTTTGGCCGCCGCACTGGATCCTGGCGCCCGTGCCCCCGGTTCCACCGTCGAGCGCCTGGACAACTGGCTGTCCCAGATACATTCGACTCCCGGCATCGGCGATCTCCTCGGCGATCTCGGCCGCGCCAGCACCGAATTGAGCCGCTCCGCGCCCGAATTGGTCGGTGTGCTGACGGAATCGGTGACCGTGGCGCGCACGCTCACCGAACGCCGCGCGAATCTGGTCGCCCTGCTCGCGAACGCGAGTAACACCATCGACTCGGTGAACGGTCTGTTCGCGGCGAATCCGAATTCCGCGAAGGAACTCGTGCCAGGCCTCGACCAGGTCTTCGGCGATCTCGCCAAAGATCCGGAGGCAATCCCCTTCACGGTGCGCAATCTCAACGCGACATTGGGCAAACTCGGCTCGGTCTTCCATTTCGGTCCCAAGCGCCAGATGGTGTGGTCGATGGACGTGAGTCTCACGCCGTTCCAGCAGTACACCGCCTCGGAATGTCCGCACTACGGCCCGATGTACGGTCCGCGCTGCGGCGGGCCGACGGTTCCCGAGGTCGCTCCGGAGCAGGTGTATCCGCCGCAGATGATGCCGCGCTGGCTCGACGCCGCGGGGCCGGCGCCGGTCTCGATCGTGCCCGGCGCGCAGGGGGCGACGGGCGGGGGGGCGGCCGGGAGTCCCGCTATTCCAGGACTGCCCGCGATTCCTGGACTTCCGGCGATTCCCGGACTCACCGCACCGGCTTCCGACACCACCGGGACCGGCCATACCGCGGCCGTTCCCGGCGTCCGGCCGATCGCGGCGGGACGAGGGTACGCGGGCGTCGCCGCCGTCGTCGGCGGTGCGCCGACCGCGGCGCAACTGCTGCTGATCACACCGCTGCTCGCCGGAGGAACGGTGACCGTTTACGACACCGCAGAAGGAGGTAACTGACCGTGAAATCCGGTAAAGCGCTCGTCGGATTCAGCTTCTTCGCGGTGCTGGCGATCTTCTTGACCTACACGATCTGGTCCACCCTGCAACGATCGGTGCCGGGCGATACCGCGACCTATTCCGCGACCTTCTCCGATGTGATGGGGGTGCGGATCGGCGATGACGTCAGGATGGCCGGCGTACGCGTCGGCCGCGTCGACGCGATCGACTTCGATGACGACTACCTGGCCAGGATCGAATTCCGGATCCAGGACCGGCAGCGGCTGACCACCGCGACCAAGGCGCTGGTCCGGTACCAGAATCTGATCGGTCAGCGCTATATCGCCCTGATCCCCGGCGAGGGCGGCGGCGAGGCGCTGCGACCGGGCGGGCATATCCCCATCGAACGCACCGAGCCGTCCTTCGACGTCTCCTCGCTGCTGTCCGGGTTCGAACCGCTGTTCGGCGTGCTGCAACCGGATCAGGTGAATTCGCTGTCGGAGACGCTGATCCAGGCGCTGCAGGGCGATGGCGTCTCACTGAGCATGCTCATCACCCAGGCCGCGGAGTTGGCGGGCACCTTCGGCCAGCGCGACCGGATTCTCGGCGATGTCATCACCAACCTCAGCAGTGTGCTGAGCGGATTGGCCAATCGCAGCCAGGAACTGGAAACCCTCATCACCCAGGCCCGATCCCTCGTGGAGGCGCTCTACGCGGAGGGTGAGTCGCTGAAACATTCCGTCGACCAGGTCGCCACCGCGACCGATTCGCTGGTCGGGCTCATCACCCAGGTGAAACCCGATTTGGCCAGGGCGCAGAACGACGCGACCACCGGTATCGCGCTGCTGCTCGTCAACGGCGCGGCGCTCGACAACGCCGCGATCCAATTCCCGACGGTGCTCAACGCCTTGGCGCGGTTCACCAGCTACGGCGGCTACGCCAACGCCTACATCTGCCGACTCGACGTGTCGCTGTGGGGTGTACTCCTGCCACCGGGATTGTTCTCCCAGGTCGGCGGCGACTCTCAATCGGAGGTATGCCGATGACGACGGCACGTCGATGGTCCTGGTACTCGAAGAACCGGTATCTCTGGCTGGGTGTGGCAGCCGCGGCGGCGGTCGCGCTGTTACTGGTCGTCTCCAGCGCGGTCTCCGAGGCGCGGCTGGCGGATAAGACGATTCACGCGGAATTCGCACAGGCCGCCGGGCTGCGCCCCGGCGCGACGGTGGACGTCTCCGGAATCGAGGTCGGCGCGGTGCGCGCGGTCCGGTTGGTCGGCGACAAGGTCGTCGTCGACCTGCGCGTGCGCCGCGATCTGCGGCTCGGGCCGAATGCAAGGGCGGCGATCAAGATGTCGACCATCCTCGGCAGGCTCCATATCGAACTGACTCCGGGAAATGGAAAAGAACTGCCGCAGGACACGATTCGGTTGGAGAACACGGCGGTGCCCTACAACCTGGCCAAGGTGATCCAGGATCCGAAGTACACCTCGTCGTTCGAGCGGATCGAGCGGATCGACCCCGATAAATTACGGCAATCGCTGGACCTGCTCGATCGTCAGATGGGGGATTCCCCGCAGATGACGGTCGCGGCGCTGGACAGTATCGGCGCGCTGGCGAAGGTCATCAACGAACGCCGTGACGAAGTCGACACGCTACTGAAGAGCATGGACCAGGTATCGGAACTGGTCTCGGATAATCAGAACAGCGTGCTGGTGCTGCTGACCAGGGGCGAGGCGATCGGCAATGCCGTGGCCAAGCGGCAGACTCTGCTGCGCCAGCTCCTCGACAATGTCGCCGCGCTCTCGGGTCTGCTGCAGGACATGGGCGTCGAGAACAACGGCCAGCTCGGTCCGCTCATCGAGAATCTCAACACCATGACCGAGGGTCTGGAGAAGAATCGGGAGAACCTGGACCGGCTCTACGAGATCATGCCGGTCGCGTTCCGGCAGTTCAACAATGCGCTCGGCAACGGGCCGTACGGTGATGTCTGGGCGCCGTGGTTCCTCCCCGACAACTGGCTTTGTTTCGCACAGGCGGTACCGGGATGCAACTGATGAATTTTCGTACCATGTCGAAACTCGTGGTGATGTGCGCCGCCGTGGCCTTCGCCTCGGGATGCTCGATTCTGCCGGAGAGCATCGCCTCGTTGCCGGGAGAGTATCTCGACGAACATCTGCGCATCAGCGCGGATTTCGAGAATGTGGCCGGTCTCTACGCCGGTAACGAGGTGGCCGTGCTCGGCGTTCCGGTGGGCAGAGTCGACACGGTGACCGCACGCGGCAGCTATGTCGAAGTGATCATGTCGATCGATAAGGACGTCAAGCTGCCCGCGAACGCGATAGCAGCGCTGATCTCCCCGCAGCTGATCACCAACCGGCATGTGGAACTGGCTCCCGCCTACACCGGCGACGGGCCGGTGCTCGCCGACGGCGATCATATTCCGTTGGCACGCACCAGAACCCCTGTCGAATTGGATCGGATCCTGGAGAATTTCGATCAGCTCGGCGCGGCGCTCGCCGGCGACAACCAGAACGGCCCGATGGCCAGCCGGGTGCTCTTCCCGCTGCTCGACGGCAACGGTGATCGGCTGCGAGAGACGCTGGACGCGCTGTCCTCGGCCTTCGAGGTCACCTTCGCCAACAAGGACCAGATCGCCAATACCATCGTCAAACTCAACGACATCACCCAGGTGATCGCCTCCAACGACCAGACGGTGCGCGACTTCAGCGGCAGGCTGACCGAATTGGTGCAGCTGATGGGCGAGCAGGCTCCCGGCCTGCACGCCGTGCTGACACAGCTCAACGATTTCGTCGCCAATACCTCGGCGGTCGTCGGTCAGAACAGGGATCAGCTGGCAGGCGCACTCACCCGATTCGTCACCATCACCGAGCAGATGCGCGCCAACGCCCGCGGACTGACCGAAATCATCGATGTGACACCGCTGTTCCTCCAGAACTTCTCCAACGCCGTGAGCCGGGATCAGCGTGCGCTGCGCCTGCACGGTCTGCTGGACAAGGCGGTGCTCGATGGCGAGGCGTTGGGGCTGTTCTGCGAACGCGTGCAGATGCGGCTCGACGGCTGCCGTACCGGAAAGATTCAGGATATGGGTCCGGACTTCGGTCTCACCGCCGCGCTGCTCGGGATCACCAAATGAGCGCGCGCACAGGTAGTTACGCGATCAAGGCGATGGTCGCGCTGGTCACCGCGGTCGGTATCGGCGCGGCCACCGGATGCGCGGTCACCGTGGCGAACATGCCGATGCCGAAACCGGGTATCGGCGGCGACGGCTACGTCATCCACGCCGCCTTCCACGACGCGCTCAACCTGCCGGAGCGCGCCCACGTGAAGATCGGCGGCACCGATATCGGGGTCGTGACAGAGATCGAGTCGACCAATTTCATCGCCGACGTCGAGATGCTGATCCGTGACGATATCCAGTTGCCGCGCGGCACCACGGCCGAACTGCGCCAGGCCACCCCGCTCGGCGACATCTTCATCGCCATGACACTGCCCGCCACGGCACCGGACACGCAGCTGCTGCGTCCCGGCGACACCATCGGTGTCGAGCACACCGCGGCGGGAGCCTCCGTCGAGCAGTTGATGGTCTCCATCTCCATGCTGCTCAACGGCGGCGGCCTGAATCAGGCCGCCAAGATCACCTCCGAGATGGATTCCATGTTCGCCGGGCGGGCGCCGCAACTGGCGCATGTGCTGAACGAACTGTCCAGCGCGATCGCGGCGCTCAACGCGCGCACAGCCGATATCGACGGCACGCTGTCCGGCATCACCGTACTGACCGGTGAACTCGCCCGGCGCAAGGCCGAACTCGGTGTGGCCGCCGATACCTTCCCCGGGCTGTTGGGGTTGGTGGCAGAGAACAACAAGGATATCGCCGGTCTCATCGAGAAGGTCTCGGTGACCATGGCCGCGCTCGGCGATTTCACCGAGACCACCTCGCCGGAATTCGTGAGTCTTTTCGACAGCGTCCAGAAACTGATGTCCGGTTTCACCCAGTCCACGGAGTTGGGCCAGGCGCTGGAGCGTTTCGACCAGGTCTACCCGTCCGTCATGGCCTCTTTCGAAGGACCGACCCTGGCCGTCGCCGCGACGGTTTCGTTCCTGAGCATCGGCGCGCTGACCGATCCCGCGGGCAGCAGAGCACCCGAACTCGGCGATGTCCCCGCCTTCATCGGCAGTCTCACCCAGGTGATCGAGAAGGTCATCGGCAGGTTGAACAGCACACCGCGGCCGGGAGGCGGACGATGAATATCCCGTTGTGGAACTACCTGGTTCGCCACCGGATCGGCGTCGCGAATATCGGGCTGATCGTCGTGCTGATACTGGGCTCGGCCTACCTCGGCGCCGCGGTGCTGCGATTCAACCCGCTGCCGAGCACGTATCGGGTCACCGTCGAACTGGAGACCTCGGGCGGGCTGCTGGCCAATCACGATGTGACCTTCCGCGGTACCAGGGTCGGCAAGGTGGCGCAGGTGCGGATATCCGACACCGGTATCACCGCGATCGCCGAAATAAACTCGGGCGCGAAGATTCCCGTCGGCGGCACGGTCGCGGTCGGCAGGCTCTCGGCGGCGGGCGAGCAATATCTGGATTTCCGGCCGGATTCCGACACCGGCCCGTATCTGGTCGACGGATCGGTGGTCGAGCGAGCGCGGACCAAGGCGCCGGTCACGATCGAATCGCTGCTCACCAATGTGAGCAGCCTGATCGGCGGGATGAATCCGCAGCGGCTCAACGTGATCATCGATGAGCTGGACAAGGCATTGGCGGGCGGTCCGGATCGTCTGCGCAACATGATCTCCGGGATCAGCAGGGCCATGGCAGGACTGGACGGACTGCTCCCGCAGACCCGTCAGCTGATCGAGAACCTCGGCGTGATCTCGGAGACGACCTCGCACGCGCAACCGGATCTGACCACGCTGACCACCGGCGCTGGCGCGCTGTTCGAACAGCTGACAGCGGCCGATCAGGAGGTGCGCCGCTTCTTGGATCTCGCGCCCGGGCAATTGGCGACACTGGGCGGATTCGTGGAGGAGACCAAGGACCCGATCACGAACCTGGTGACGAATTTCGTCGCGATCACCAGATCGGCGAAACTGCGCGCGCCCGCCATCGCCGCGCTGTTCCCCGCTCTGCGCGAAGGGGTCGAGGCGGTCGGCATCCCGTCCTACGACGGTTCGTTCCACACCCTGGTCGACCCGTGGCCCCGGCCGACCTGCGATTACGACACCATCCCCGTGGTCCCGACGCTGGAGACGACCGATACCAGGGTGCGGCTGTACAACTACTGCGTCACCAGCGACCCGGCCCTGCAGGTCCGCGGATCGGCGAACGCCCCCCGGCCGAATGTGCCGGACAACGGTTCCGGGCCGCCGCCCGGGGTCACCGGCAACGAACTGTCTCGACCAGCACCCGGTAGATAGGAACGATTCGACATGAGTGACAAAGACGTCGATACGACGGCGCAGGCCGTGGACATCACGAAGGTTGCCGCGCAGGAGACCGCCTCCGAACCGCAGGCGGCGGATTCCGGATCGGCCGAATCCGATGTCGCCGGTTCGAGCACCGCCGGATCGAGCACCGCCGGATCGGCCACCGCCGAATCCGCCACCGCTGAATCCGCCACCGCTGGTGCGGATGTCGCCGATTCGAGCGCGCCGGAATCCAGCACCGTCGCATCGGCCGGTCGCTCCGGCATCGGCGCTGTACTCGGCCGCGTCCGAGTGGGGAAGAAGGGGGCGGTCGCCGTGCGCACCGCCGCCGCGTTGCTGCTCGGCGCGTCCCTCGCCTCCTCGGTCTACTTCTTCCTCCAGGACCGTGCGAGCGACGGCCTGCTGGCGGCGCACGAGCAGGCGCGCGCCGCCGCGTGCAAATACGCTCCCGTCCTCGCCGATTACGACGCGAAGAATCTCGACAGCTACTTCGCCGCGGTGCTCGCCGGTGCGACCGGCGACTGGAAGAAGCAGTTCGACGACACCAGCAGGGAGCTGAAAGAGGTGCTGTCCCAAGGCGAAGTGGTGTCGAAGGCCAACGACGTGCAGTGTGCGATCAAATCCGGTGACGAGACCTCCGCCGAGGCCATCGTGGTGATCGGGCAGACCATCACCAGCCTCGGCACGCAGGGCAAACCCGCCCCCGGTCAGCTGTCGATGGTGATGCGTATGGAGAAGGTCGACGGCGTCTGGCTCGTCAACAAGGTGAATTCGCCGTTGGCGCCGTCACCACAGCAGTGACTCCCCGATCCCGGGCCGATCACCCCGCGGCGGTCCTGCCGAACAGGATGACCTGCATCAAACGGATGACGCGTGCGGGCGAACAGATCGGATTGTCGGGACCGTGCCAGCGTCCGATATCGACCACGAGGGCCAATGCGGCGTGGACCAGCATCCTGGCCTCGGCGGCGGAGAGCTCCGGGCGCATCCCGCCGACCAGCTTGGCCCATTCCTCGACATTGAGGCGCTGAATATTGCGCAGCACCGTGCGATCCTCAGCCGGTACGTTGCTGATCTCGGCGTAGTAGACGAAGGTCAGCTCCCGCTCGTCGAACGAACCGCGTACGTACAGTTCGATGAGGGTCCTCAGCGCCTGCTCCGGACTTTCGGAAGCGGCGATAGCGGGTCCGATGGCGGCCGAAACCCGTTCCGCCGCACGGCGGAACGCCGCGGCGAGGATATCGCCTTTGCTGCGGTAGAACCGGTACACCGCGGACGAGGCGGGCAATCCCGCCGCATGGGCGATATCTTCCACGCTCACCTGGGGGTAGCCGTGCTCGTGGAACAGTTCGATGGCCCGTTTGAGCAGCAACTCGTGTTTGAAGGTGAGCGGAACCTCGGTGGCGCCGGGAGATTCGGCCTGCGAGTCGAGGGCGGGCAGATCGGCGTCGAGGACCGTGTGACAGGCCGAACGGAGCAGATTCGTCAGCGTTCGCACCGGAACCGAGACGTGGTGGTCGGAGATGCTGCCGATGATGCTGAGGGCCGCGGAGGCGCGCACCGACCGCTCGCCCCCGTCCAGATCCGGGCGCGACTCGACCAGCAGATCGCGGACCACGGTGTAGACCCGGAACAGATGCTCGCTGAGCACTCGGTTGTCGTCGGGTTCGAGATATCGGCTCTGCCAGCGCAGGAGCGCCGCGCTGCGGCGATTCGCGATGGATTGGGTGATCAACGCGTCGAGGATGTGTTCGAGACGCTGCGCGGCGGGCGCGTCGGCCAGTTCGTCGGGTAGTCGTAGGGCCTCGACGGCGAGGGTGCCCAGCCGCAGCGTTTCCTCGCGGAACAGCGCGTATTTGCTGGGGTAGTGGCGGTAGAGCGCGGTGGAGCTGATGTCGAGACGGGAGGCGATGTCCTCCATGCTGACGCCGTGGTAGCCCAGATTGCCGAACGCCTCGGCGGAGGCCGCCGCGATCTGCGCCCGGCGATCGCGCGGGCGGCGACGGACGACTCGTTGCGCGGTGCCGTCCTCCGCATTCGCCTGCCGGGGAGCGCGACGTTTCGGGGCATCCATTCAGCGATGGTAACCCAGGCGAACGATCGCTAAACCCTGGTTGACGTGGGGCGGAGAATATTTGAATGAAAAGTCACAAAGAGGTGGTAACACGGCCCTCAACGTGCGCGATCTACATATCCAGGTGGAGAATATCTAATAACATAGTGCCTCTCATGCGAGGGCGGGGCGCTGGAAGAGGACCACCTGCATCAGCAGCTTGACCCGAGCCTGGGCGGCGAAGGGTTCCGAGTCGAAGGACCGCCCGAGATCCACCACGAGCGCGAAGGCCGCGTGGACGAGGAACCTGGCCTCGGCGGGGGAGAGTTCGGGCCTGACCTCGCGCAACAACCGCGCCCATTCCTCGACACTGAGTCGCTGGATATTGCGCAGTACCGTCCGCTCCTCGGCCGGAACATGCTGGAATTCGGTGTAGTACACGAAGGTCAGCGCCCGTTCGGCGAAGGAGCCCTCGACGTAGTGGCCGATCAGATCCGTCAGCGCCGCCTCCGGCCCCGACGCCGCGGCAACCGCGGGCCCGATCGCGCCGGAGACCCGCTCGGCGGCCCTGCGGAACGCGGCGGCGAGTAGATCGCTTTTGCCCCGGTAGAAGCGATACACCGCCGAGGCGGCGGAAAGCCCTGCGGCGCTGGCGATCTCCTCGACGCTGACGTTCGGGTAGCCGCGGTCGTGGAAGAGTTCGACGGCCTTGCGCAGTAGTAATTCGTGTTTGAACGAATCCGGGATCTCGATCGCCACCGGTATCCGCGCCGTCTTCTCCGCAGGCGGCAGCGGTGCGTCGGCGATGGCGAGGCAGGCCGAACTGAGAAGTCGCACAAGGGATTTCGATGGCAAGGTGGCGTGGTGGTCGGCGATACTCGTGATCACGCTGAGCATCGCGGCGCGCAGCACCCTGCGGTCGTTCTCGGTCAGTTCGGGCCGCAGTTCGCCGAGCCGGTCGCCGAGCGCGTTAAGCACCGTCAGTTGCTGTTCGTCGAGGGTCTGTCGATCCGGCTCCTCGAGGTAGCGACCCTCCCAGCGGACCAGGGTGACGCTCGGGCGGTTCTCGATGGTCGCGCCGATGAGGGCGTCGACCACCTGCCGCAGCCGCTCGCGCGGCGGCGCGGGCTCGGCCTCGGCCTGTTCCGGCAGCTCGACCGATTCGGTCATCGCCCTGCCCACCCGCAGCAGTTCCTCGCGGAACAGCGCGTATTTGCTGGGATAGTGGCGGTAGAGCGCGGCCGAACTGATGCCGAGTCCCGAGGCGATATCTTCCATGCTGACGCCGTGGTAACCCAGCGACCCGAAGGCCGCGGCGGACGCGGCGGCGATCTGGGCGCGCCGATTCTTCGGTCGCCGCCGGATCTCCCGCGGTGCCGAATCGCCGGTGACGGCCTTACGCGCGGTTCGGCGATTGTCGACACTCATGTCCGACATGGTAACGAGCCAGGACTCCGCGCGGTTTCGTCCGTGTCGGCCAGAGCGTGCGGGACGGGCGCACCGGCGCGACGACGAGGCGGTTTTGTCTCGCGCCGGTGCGCCCGAGTGCCGGCGGGCGGGTTCCGACGATGCGGGTGGGCACCGGGGGCATCATTCGAATCGCCGCCGAACAGCTGGAAACTTACCTCAATATTTTACCAGTGTAAGGCCATGAGACATATGTGAATGATAGATCACTTATTGCTCGTGGAACCGTGCGGCTCGGTGTTGAGGTGCCGCAGCTGGCGCCCGGCGCGCAGATCCGATTCGTCGGGGGACACGAACTCGGTCCGGTGCTGGTCGACGGCGGGGGTGCTCGCGCTCGGTGTCACACACACCTTCGCCGAGACTCCCGCGCCGCGGGTCGTCGCGGTGACGGGGTGGCGCGAGGCGGTCAGTGGGCCGTGGGCGGGCGCACCGCGGCGTACCAGTCGAGCAGGTCGGGATCATCGACCGCGCTGCGCTCGACGACGCGGCTGGGGTCGGCGCCCTGGAACAACTTCTTGATCGGGACCTCGAGTTTCTTACCGGTGCGAGTATGCGGAATACCGGGGGCGAGCAGGATCTCGTCGGGGATGTGGCGCGGGGAGACCTCGGTCCTGATGGTGGTCTCGATGCGCTCGCGCAGTTCGTCGGTGAGCCCGGCGCCGGGTACGAGGACGACGAACAGCGGCATCCAGTACCCGCCGTCCGGTTGCTCGGCGCCGATTATCAGTGCCTCGGCGATCTCGGGCAGCCGCTCGACGGCTTGGTAGATATCGGCGCTGCCCATCCGAATGCCGTTCCTGTTCAACGTGGAATCGGAACGGCCGTGCACCACGATACTGCCGCGGTCGGTGATGGTGATCCAGTCGCCGTGGCGCCAGACGCCGGGGAACATGTCGAAATAGGCGTCGCGGTAGCGCGTGCCGTCCACATCGCGCCAGAAGCCGACCGGCATGGATGGCATGGGGTTGGTGATCACCAGTTCGCCGACCTCCTCGCGCACCGGTTCGCCCGCGGCGTCGTAGGAGTCCATGGCGACACCGAGATAGGGCGCGGACAACTCGCCCGGCCAGACCGGCACCGTGCGGACCCCGCCCATGAAGGCGGAGACCACATCCGTGCCGCCGCTGATCGAGGAGATCCGGACATGTTCGCCGATATTCTCGCCCAGCCACAGCGCCGAGGACCGAGGCAGTGGTGAACCGGTGATGCCGACCGTTCGCAGCGCGGTCAGGTCGTGCTCGGCACTCGGGCGCGCACCCGCCTTGATACAGGCGAGCACATAGCCGGGGCTGGTGCCGAGCACCGTCACGCCGATCCGGGACGCGATGCGCCACAGCGCGTCCGGGGCCGGGTAGGACGGGCTGCCGTCGTAGCAGACGATGGTCGCGCCCACCAGCAAGCCCGCGACCTGGAAATTCCACATCATCCAGCTCGGGCTCGTGTACCAGAAGAAGATGTCATCGGCGCCGATATCCGATTGCAGCGCGATCGCTTTGAGGTGTTCGAGCACAACGCCACCGTGGCCGTGCACGATGCCCTTCGGCAGACCGGTTGTGCCCGAAGAGAAGACGATCCACAGCGGATGGTCGAAATCCACCGGTTCGGTCGCGATCAACGCGCCCGCGTTATCGGTGCTGTCGACCGCGTCGCGCCACGGTGTCGCCCTGTCGACGGGCAATCCCAGTCGCGAGACGGCGACGGTGGCGCGCAGACTCGGCAGACCGGCCCGCAGGGCGGCGATATCGTCGCGTTTGTCGTGGGCCTTACCGCCGAAACGGTATCCGTCCGCGGTGATCAGCACCGTCGGTTCGAGTTGCCCGAGCCGATCCAGCGCGGCCTTGGCCGAATAGTCCTGGCCGCAGGCACTCCAGACCGCGCCGACGGCGGCGGTGGCGAGGAAGGCGACCACCGCCTCGGAGATATTCGGCAGATATCCGACGACGCGATCACCGGGACGCACCCCGAGAGTTCGCAGTGTGCGAGCGAATGCCGCGGTCTCGTCGATCAATTCGAACCACGAGACCTCGCGCGGTTCGGCGTCCTCGTGCAGCGCGATGATCGCGGGCCGCCCATCGGTACGGGCCTGGCGCACCACCTGATCGGTGTAGTTCAGCCGGGTGCCGGGGAACCATCGCGCCCCCGGCATGGCCGAATCGGCCAGCACCTCGCCGCCGATCTCGCCGAGTTCGAAGTACTTCCACAGCACGCGCCAGAAGGCCGCGGGATCGTCGACCGACCACTGCCACAGTGTTCGGTAATCCGGTGCGGTGATACCGGTCTCGGCTTCCGCGAACCGGGCGAATTCGGTGACGGCGGCTTCGTCGACATCCCGATCGGTCGGCACCCACTGTGGTCGCACCGCAAATCCTTCCGGCTCTGCTGTCTCGGTGCGATCGACGCTACGCGGTGACGGTGGCCCTTCGCACGATCTGCTCGGCGTGGCGCAGGATGGGGCCGTCGACCATGCGGCCCTCGAACTGGAAGACGCCCCGGTGGTTCGGCACCTCCTCCAGCACCCGGCGAGCCCAGGAAATCTCGTCCTCGGAAGGGGCGTAGCCCGCGCGGATGACGGCGACCTGACTCGGATGAATAGCGACCTTCGCGTCGAAGCCGACGGCGACGGCGTCGGCGGTCTCCGCCCGCAGCCCCTCGAGGTCGCGGATATTCAGATACACCGCGTCGAGTGCGAATTTGCCGTATGCCTTCGCCGCGAGCAGCGTGGCCGACTGGAGGTAGCGCGCCACCTCGTGGTAGCTCCCGTCGGGACGCCTGCTCGATTTGCCGCCGAGTCCGGCGACGAGATCCTCCGCGCCCCACATCGCGCCGATCACATTGGGCGCCTGCACTACTCGCTCCACCGCGACCGCGCCGAGCGGGGATTCGATCAGCGCGATCACCTCGTAATCCGCGAGCGCGGTGAGCTGTTCGGCCGATTCCGCTTTCGACAGCATGATGCGGCGGTAACCGGTTTTCGCGAGTGCCGCCAGGTCGAGCGCGTGCTCGTCGGTGCTCGCGGCATTGACCCGGACGACGGTGGTCTCGGGATCCAGCGGCGTCTCGATGAGCGCCGTGCGAGCGGCGGGCTTATCGCCCGCGGCCACGCCGTCCTCGAGGTCGAGGATGACGACGTCGGCCGCCGCGGCGGCCTTCGCGAAACGCTCGGGACGGTCGGCGGGGCAGAAGAGCCAGCCCGGACCTGCGATCTCCCAACTCATGATTCCTCCGGTGTCTTGCGGATCAGCGCGTTACGGGTCGCGGTCGCGACGACGTCGCCGTGTTGATTGCGGGCCGTGTGGGCCAAGGTCACCACGCCCTCACCGGGGCGTGACTTGGATTCGCGCTTCCCGGTCACCACCGTCTCGACGTACATGGTGTCGCCGTGGAACAGCGGTTTCGGAAAGGTGATCTCGGAGAAGCCGAGCTGGGCGACGAGTGTGCCCTGGGTCAGCTGCCCGACCGAGAGACCGATCAGCGTGGAGAGGGTGAACATCGAGTTCACCAGGCGCTGGTTGAAGGGCGGCTGCTGATCGGAGAACGCCGCGTCCAGATGCAACGCCTGGGGATTCATGGTCAGCGTGGTGAACAGGACGTTGTCGGCCTCGGTGATGGTGCGGCCAGGCCGGTGCTCGTACACGACGTCGGTTTCGAACTCCTCGAACCAGAGTCCGCGCTGCACAATATGTTTCACAGTCCCAACTCCCGACCGATGAGCATCAGCTGTACCTCCGTGGTCCCCTCGCCGATCTCGAGGATCTTGCTGTCACGGTAGTGCCGCGCCACCGCGTAATCGTTCATGAAGCCGTTGCCGCCGAAGATCTGGGTGGCGTCGCGGGCATTGTCCATCGCGGCCTCGGAGGCCACCAACTTGGCGATGGAGGCCTCCTTCTTGAACGGCTTACCCGACAGCATCAGGGCGGCGGCGTCGTAGTAGGCGGTGCGGGCGGCGTGGGCGCGCGCCTCCATCCGGGCGATCTTGAAGGCGATGGCCTGATTGCGCCCGATGGGCTGGCCGAAGGCCAGGCGCTGCTTCGCGTAACGGACGCTCTCGTCCACGCATCCCTGGGCCGCGCCGACCGACAGCGCGGCGATGGCGATGCGGCCCTCGTCGAGGATCCGCAGGAAATTCGCGTAACCACGGCCGCGCTCGCCCAGCAGATTCTCTTCGGGCACCCGGACATCGGTGAAGGTCAGCGGATGGGTGTCGGAGGCATTCCAGCCCACCTTGTTGTAGGCGGGTTCGGCGACGAAGCCGGGGGTATCGGTGGGCACGAGGATCGTGGAGATCTCCTTCTTACCGCCGGACTGCCCCGTCACCGCGGTGACCGTCACCAGTGTGGTGATATCGGTACCGGAGTTGGTGATGAACTGCTTGCGTCCGTTGATGATCCATTCACCGCTGTCAACGGACGCGGTGGTCCTGGTGCCACCCGCGTCGCTGCCAGCGTCCGGTTCGGTGAGGCCGAACGCGGCGAGGGACCGCCCGCTGGTCAACTGCGGCAGCCATTCCTGCTGCTGCTTGTCGTTGCCGAAGCGGTAGATCGGCATGGCGCCCAGCGAGACTCCGGCCTCGAGGGTGATGGCAACGCTCTGGTCGACCTTGCCGAGTTCCTCCAACGCCAGGCACAGCGCGAAGTAATCGCCGCCCATACCGCCGAACTCTTCCGGGAACGGCAGCCCGAACAGACCCATCTCGGCCATTCCCGCGACGACCTCGTACGGGAAGGTGTGGTTCGCGTCGTGTTCGGCGGCCACCGGGGCGACGACCGTCTGCGCGAAATCGCGCACCGTCAGCGCGAGATCCCGATAATCCTCGGGCAAGGTGCCGGTGGACAGATAATCGGTCATGCGGGAGTTCCTTCTTCCTCGGTGGTTTTCGCATCGGCGGTGACGGCGATGCGGGCCAGCGGCTGGTCCAGCCGGACCTGGGCGCCCGCCTCGACCAGGATCTCGACCGTGCCCGCCACCGGCGCGGTGAGTGTGTGCTCCATCTTCATGGCCTCGACCACCACCACGGCCGCGCCCGCGGCGACCTCGGAACCGGAGACGACGGGCACCGCGATCACCGAACCCGGCATGGGACTGCGGATTTCGGCGTCACCGACGTGATCGGCGCCACCGCGCACATTCACCTCGGCGACTTCGCGCAATACCGCGACACCGGACGGTCCGGCGACCCAGAGGTGTCCGTCGTATTCGGCGACGCGGTAGTTCCGCCGCACCCCGTCACGGGCCACGGTCAGCGTCCCGGCGCCCGCGACCTCCGCATCGGCGAAGGAGGCGGTGAGCGTGGACTCGTTTCCGGTGGTGGAGGTTTCGTCATCGCCGAGCCGGACGGTGGCCGCGTGCGGCGTTCCGGTCAGATATACGTGCTGGATTCGCTCGCTGCCCGAGAGCCGGATGGTCGTCGGCGCGGGGACTCCGAGCCGCCAGCCGGACGGAATCTCCCACGGGTCGGCCGATGGCGCGGGCCAGCGCCGCAGCCAGTGATACGCGGCGGCGGCGATGAACTCGTCGTCGCCCACGGCCGCGGGCACGAAATCGGCGACGCGGCGATCCAGCAGCGCGGTGTCGAGACGTCCCGCCGCGACATCGGGATCGGCCAGCAGGAAACGCAGGAATTCGATATTGCTCGTCACGCCGAGCAGCACGGTATCGGCCAGTGCCCGATCGAGTTTCGCGATGGCAGCGGTCCGGTCGGCGGCGTGGGCGATGACCTTCGACAGCATCGGGTCGTAGTCGCTTCCGACCACGGTGCCGACCCGCAACCCCGAATCCACCCGAACGCCCGAGCCGTGGGGTTCGGTCAGCGCGAGCACAGTGCCGCCGGTGGGCAGGAATCCGCGCCCGGGATCCTCGGCGTAGACCCTGGCCTCGATGGCGTGGCCGACCATCCGGATATCGTCCTGGGACACCCCGATCTTCTGCCCCGCGGCGACCCGCACCTGGCATTCCACCAGGTCGATGCCGGTGACCAATTCGGTGACCGGATGCTCCACCTGCAGACGGGTATTCATCTCCATGAAGAAGAATTCGTCCGGGCGATCCGCGGAGACGATGAATTCCACCGTGCCGGCGCCGATGTAGTTCACGCTGCGCGCGGTATTGCAGGCCGCGGCTCCGATGCGCGCCCTGGTCGCGGCGTCGAGCAGCGGCGAAGGGGCCTCTTCGATCACCTTCTGGTGTCTGCGTTGCAGGCTGCACTCGCGTTCGCCCAGGTGCAGCACATTGCCGAAGCGGTCGGCCAGGATCTGCACCTCGATATGGCGCGGCCTGGTGACGAAACGTTCCAGGAACAGGGTGTCGTCACCGAACGCGGAGGCGGCCTCGCGGCGCGCGCTCGCCAGCGCGTCGGGCAGTCGCGCCGGATCCTCGACCATGCGCATACCCTTGCCGCCACCGCCCGCCGAAGGCTTGACCAGCACCGGGTAGCCGATTTCGACTGCCGCGGCGATCAGATCGTCGTCGGAGAGTCCCGGCTTGGCGATGCCGGGGACCACCGGCACATCGAAGGCCGAGACGGTGTTCTTCGCGGTGATCTTGTCGCCCATCACCTCGATCGCGCGCGCGGGCGGGCCGAGGAAGACGATGCCCGCTTCGGCCAGCGCGGCGGCGAACGCGGCGTTCTCCGACAGGAATCCGTAACCGGGATGGACCGCCTGCGCGCCGGTGCGAACCGCCGCCGCGACGACCTTCGCGATATCGAGGTAGCTCTCGCGGGCCGGGGCCGGGCCGAGACGCACCGCGACATCGGCCTCGCGAACATGGCGGGCCTCGACATCGGCGTCGCTGTAGACGGCGACGGATCGAATACCCATGGCGCGCAAGGTGCGAATGACGCGCACCGCGATCTCGCCGCGATTGGCGACGAGCACGGTGTCGAATTCGGCGGTCTGCGATTTGTTGCCGGGAAGTGGGGTGGGTGAGCTCATGATCGCGATCACATCCGGAAGACGCCGTAGGAAACGGGTTCGAGCGGCGCCTGCGCGCAGACCGAAAGGGAAAGGCCGAGAATGGTTCTGGTGTCGGCGGGATCGATCACGCCGTCGTCCCACAGGCGCGCCGTCGAATAGTACGGATTGCCCTGGTGCTCGTATTGCTCGCGGATGGGCGCCTTGAACGCTTCCTCGTCCTCGGCCGACCACGGGTTGCCGCTGCTGTCGAGCTGGTCGCCGCGCACCGTCGACAGCACCGAGGCCGCCTGTTCGCCGCCCATCACCGAAATCCTGGCATTCGGCCACATCCACAGGAAGCGCGGCGAATACGCGCGCCCGCACATGGAGTAGTTGCCCGCGCCGTAGGAGCCGCCGATCACGACCGTCAGCTTCGGCACCCGCGCGCAGGCCACCGCCGTCACCATCTTCGCGCCGTGTTTGGCGATACCGCCCGCCTCGTAGTCACGCCCGACCATGAAGCCGGTGATGTTCTGCAGGAACAGCAGCGGAATCTTGCGTTTGTCGCACAGTTCGATGAAATGCGCGCCCTTCATGGCGGATTCGCTGAACAGGACCCCGTTGTTGGCGATGATGCCGACGGGATGGCCGTGGATGCGGGCGAATCCGGTCACCAGGGTTTTGCCGTACTCGGCCTTGAATTCGTGGAAGCCCTCGCCGCCGTCCACGATGCGGGTGATGACCTCGCGCACATCGTAGGGAGTGCGCAGATCGACGGGAACCACGTCGTACAGTTCCGATTCCGGCGCGGCGGGCGGGGTGCTCGGCAGGATCTCCCACGGACTGGCCGGGCGCGGTCCGAGGGTGGCCACGATGCGCCGCACGATCCGCAGCGCGTCCTGATCGTCCTCGGCCAGATGATCGGTGACACCGGAGGTCCGCGAATGCAGCGCGCCGCCACCGAGTTCCTCGGCGGTGACGACCTCCCCGGTCGCGGCCTTCACCAGCGGCGGACCGCCGAGGAAGATGGTGCCCTGATCGCGCACGATCACGGCCTCGTCGCTCATGGCGGGGACATACGCGCCGCCCGCGGTGCACGAACCGAGCACCGCGGCGATCTGCGGAATCCCCTTGGCGCTCATGGTCGCCTGGTTGTAGAAGATGCGCCCGAAATGTTCGCGATCGGGGAACACGTCGTCCTGACGCGGCAGGAACGCGCCGCCGGAGTCGACCAGATACAGGCACGGCAGCTCGTTCTGCAGCGCCACCTCCTGGGCGCGCAGATGCTTTTTCACCGACATCGGGTAATAGGTGCCGCCCTTGACGGTCGCGTCATTGGCGACGATCACGCATTCGCGCCCGGAGACCCGGCCGATGCCGCTGATCACACCCGCGCCGGGACATTCGTCGTCGTACATCCCCGTGGCGGCCAGCGGGGACAGCTCGAGGAACGGGCTGCCCGGATCGAGGAGTTGATCGACGCGCTCGCGCGGCAAGAGTTTGCCGCGCGCGACATGTCGCTCCCGCGCCTTGGCGGGGCCGCCGAGCGCCGCCGTTGCCAACCGATCCCGCAGGTCGCCGACCAGCACCCGGTGGGCACTGTGATTGTCGACTTCTCGGGTAACCGTCATCACGCCGTCCTGCCATCCAGTTAGTCGCCGATAACTGGAATTCAGGTTAATCTTGATTAACCGAGATGTCCAGAGTCCGGGGAAAGGGGGCACGGATGGCCGATAGCGAGCCCGGCACTCTCACCCGCCGTGAGCAACTGAAGGCGGACCGTCGCAGACAGTTGCTCGACGCGGGAGCCCGGCTGATCGCCGATCGCGGCTATCTCGGCGTCCGCCTGGACGACCTCGGCGCAGCGGTCGGCATCAGCGGTCCTGCGGTATACCGGCACTTCCCGAGCAAGGAAGCGCTGCTCACCGAACTCCTGGTCGGCATCAGCCGACGGCTGCTCGACGGCGGCAAACGGGTGGTCGCGGAAACCGAGTCGGCCGAGGCGGCGCTGGCGGGCCTGGTGGATTTCCATCTGGACTTCGCTCTCGGCGAGCCCGAACTCATTCGCATCCAGGACCGCGACCTCGACAATGTGCCCGCGTCGTCACGGCGTGAGCTGCGACGTATGCAGCGGCAGTATGTCGAGATCTGGGTAGGGGTATTGCGTGAGCTGCATCCGGGACTGCCCGAGGAGGCGGCGCGAGTTCAGGCGCACGCGGCGTTCGGTCTGATCAACTCGACCCCGCACAGCGCCACCTCCGCCACCGCCGCCCGCACCCGGCCGATTCTGCGACGGATGGCACTGACGGCCTTGAGTTGACGCCCGCACCGCGGTGCCGCCGAACGGAAGGTTCTGGGCGCCGCCGGAGGAGCCGATATCGGTCGTCGTGGGGTGCGAGTACGCGGCTACCCCGAGGATTCGGCCACTGTCGAGCGGTGAGGTGCGTGGGCGGTGGCCCGGGGACTGGTTCGGTAACGGCCAGGGGTCGTTCCGATGATGTCGGTGAACGCCGCGATGAAGCCGCTGGGGTTGGCCCATCCGCAGGCGTAGGCGGTTCGGGTGGTGTCGTGGCCGTCGGCGAGGAGCACGAGCGCGTGGTAGACGCGTAGCTGCGTGCGCCACTCGTAGAAGGTCATGCCGAGTTCGGTGCGGAACAGTCGGCTGAGGGTGCGAGTGCTGGCTCCGACCGTCTTCCCGAGTTCGGTCAGCGTGGCGTTGTCTGCCGGCTTCTCGTACAGCATCCGAGCGATGGCTCGCAGTCGGTCGTCGCGTGGCTCCGGCAGGTGCAGTGGCTGTTCGGGTGCTTCGCGGAGTTCGTCGACGAGGACTCGAAGGAGACGAGAGCGTGCGGAGCGGCTGTAGCCGGGCGCGGCGGCGTCGTAGTTGCGGGGGCCGGTCAGGGCGAGTAGGACCTCGCGGGCGAGGTCGGAGACCAGGAATACGGCGGGATGGTCCGGTATGAGCCGGGCCAGGGATGGCGTGAGAAAGACGATCCGCATATCGGTGTCGCCGTGGGCGCGGTGGTAGTGCGTGAACCCGGCGGGGGTCCAGGCGACCCGGTTGGCGGGAACGATCGACGTGCCGCGCTCGGTGTGAACCGCCGAGACGCCGCAGGCCGCGTATGTCAGGTGTCCCCGTGCGTGCGATTGCACCGTACTCATTTCGCCGGATGGCCAGAGGTGGCGTCCGCCGGACGGCCACATATGTGACGTCACACCGGAGATCAGGCGAGGTTGGCGGTGAACGGGCATCAGTTGGCATTCTATCGGTAGCAAGCCACGCCTCGACCTGGTGATATTGCCTCATGCGGAGTGGTCTTCCGTCGCGCCGAGCGCCCGACCGAACACCTGTCATCGAGGCGACATGCCTCGATGCCGCGACTCGAGAGAAGGAGAAACGCATGGCGACGTTCGTCCTCGTGCCCGGCGGTTGGAAGGGCTCCTGGTCGTTCGAGGCGGTGGTGCCGCTGCTGGAGCGTGCCGGTCATGCGGTCCACGCCCTGACCCTGACCGGTCTGCGGCCAGACGACGACACTGCGACGGTCGCGACCGCCAACCTCGACACGCACGCCGACGACGTATTGCGACTCCTCGATCGCGCCCACCTCACCAGCGTGACGTTGGTCGGCCACAGCTACGGCGGGATGGTGATCGCCGCCGCCGATCGCGCTGAAGGCCGGATCTCACGACTGGTGCATCTCGACGCCTACGTACCGCGCGACGGCGAGTCGTGCTGGTCGTCGACGAGCGAGCACTTCCGGGAAGTGTTCGCTGCCGGCGCTGCGACCACCGGCTACGCCGTCCGACCGCCGGGTGGCGGCGATCCCCGCCGCCGTCCCCATCCCCTCGCCTCGTTCATGCAGACGATCCGGCTCACAGGCACACTCGCACAGATCCCCCGTCGGGAGTTCGTCTACTGCTCTGGATGGGAAGACCGGACGCCGTTCGCCGAACTCCGCACCCGACTCCACGCCGATCCCGAGTGGCAGGTCCACGACCTCCCCACCGGCCACGATGCCATGCGTGAGGCCCCGGAGGCCGTCGCCGCACTACTGCTCGGCGAACGCGTCGCGGACGCGTCGACGCGCGGACGACGGATCTGCCTGTGAGTGCCACACCAGCCCCGCTCATCCGGCCCCCATCAATCCGCCGTCGTTCGGGCCACGGCTTGTACGTTCCCGTTTGTGCATAGCTGGGTTCAGGGGCGCGGACACGCGGGCCGGGTTGCCAGGCAGGTGTCGTTGTCGGACCATAGGGTGGGCCAATGGCCTCTTTGTCCGACCCCGCGGTGCGCGAATTCCTGTCCCACGGAACACGAACGGGCAAGGTGGCCATCGTCGCGGCCGACGGTCGCCCGCTCGTGACCCCCGTCTGGTTCCTGCTCGACGGCGACACCGTGGTCTTCAACACCGGCAAGACCACCGCCAAAGGCAAGGCTTTCGCACGGGATTCCCGCGTCGCCCTCGTCGTCGACCAGGAGGAACCGCCCTACGGGTCCGTCCAGATCCAGGGCACGGTCACCCTTTCCGAAGATCCCGACGAACTTCTGCGCACCGCGACCGAACTCGGCGGGCGGTATATGGGCGCGGACCGTGCCGAGGAGTTCGGCGAGCGCAACGGGGTTCCCGGCGAACTCGTGGTGCGCGTGCACCCGGCGAAGGTCATCGCGCATTTCGACGCCACCGCGTGATGGGTCGGTCGGCCTCCGATCGTCGCCGACCCGCCGCCTAGACTCACCCGCATGACCGTGCACTTCATCGGGGCCGGGCCGGGCGCGGCGGACCTGCTGACCGTACGAGCGGTCGCCCTGCTGCGTACCTCCCCGGTCTGCCTCTACGCGGGCACCTACCTTGACCCGGAAGTCCTCGCGCACTGTTCGCCCGGCACCGAGTTGATCGACACCCAGCACCTGGACATCGACCAGATCACCGCCCACCTGGTGCGCGCCCACGATTCCGGCAGCGACGTCGCCCGCCTGTGCTCGGGTGACCCGTCGATCTACTCCGCCCTCACCGAACAGACCCGCCGCCTCGACGCCAACGCCATCCCCTGGGACGTCACCCCCGGCGTCCCCGCCTACGCCGCCGCGGCGGCCCTCCTCGGCACCGAACTGACGGTCCCCGAAGTGGTCCAATCGGTTGTCCTCACCCGCACCCAGGCCCGCTCCACGGCGATGCCCGAATCCGAGGCGCTCGCGAACTTCGCCCGAACCGGAGCGACGCTCGTCCTGCACCTGGCCATCACGCGCATCCGCACCTTGGCCGCCGAACTCACCGCAGACTACGGCCCCGACTGTCCCGCCGCCGTCGTCTACCGAGCCAGTCAGCCGGACCAGCTGGTCCTGCGCGGCACCCTCGCCGATATCGCCGACCAGGCCGAGGCCGCTGATCTTCGCCAAGCCGCCGTCATCCTCGTCGGCCGGGCCCTCACCCCCGCGATCACCTGCACCACCTCGCACCTCTACGACCCCGCTCGCGAACGCCCCGCCGTCCCCAGCTGATTCGTCCCCGGGTGCGGGCGCACACAATCTGCCTGTCCCCGAACGGGCTGAGTCTCCAGCCGCAGCGCACCCTCGACCCGGACGTCGTGATGGTCGTCGGCCGCCGCCCGGGCCTCGGGCCATAACTTCTCAGTCCCGGCCAGGAAGAACCCGACCGCATCTACACCCGCGCGGAACGGATCGCCCGGGATTGCTCCTGTGACAACGCCGACACATCCCCAGCAAATGGGCCTCGCACCCACTGCCAGGCGTGATGCAATTCGGCTATGGATCTTGGTTGGTCGGGCACGGGGGGCAACGGTAGATTGTTCCGGTGATCAGCACTGGAGATCCCGGCTCGGCCGGTCGGCGGGTAAGTGGCACGGTCGGGCCCATGTAACAAGATCGGCCTTGGACAGATAGTGCCAATGAACATTTTTGCCTGATTTTTATGAAAACTGAACCCGGATGCGCAGGCGCCACCCTCGAATAGGTGTGCGTCCTGTCCGGGTGTCGTCGGGGAGCGCTTGCGTGGTGTTCCGGAAGCGAGGTTTGGGTTGGACCGGCTGGATTTCGGCGGGAACGGCGAAGCTGGTGGCGAGTACTTCCCACTGTCGCCCGCGCAGCTGGGCATCTGGTATGCCCAGCACGTCGATCCGCAGGTGCCGATCAATATCGCACAGTATGTCGACCTCCACGGCGATCTCGACGTAGGCGCGCTGGAGCAGGCGAGTCGGGACGCTGCCGTCGATATCGGTTCGGGCTTCCTGAGGATCGTCGAGCACGACGGTGAACCGTCCCAGACGATCGACCCGTCGCTGGACGCCACCCTGGAGTACATCGATCTGCGCGATGCCGACGATCCCGAGGCCGCGGCCGCGGAGTGGATGCGGGCGGAGTACAGCCGTCCCCTCGATATCGTCGGTGACCGCCTGATTCGCGCCGCCGCGCTGCGCCTGGCCGATTCGCGCTGGTACTGGTATTCGCGAGCGCATCACATCGCGCTCGACGGTTTCGGCGCCATGACCTTCATGAACCGGATCGCGGAGCTGTATACGGCCGCGGTCAACGGCGAGGAGCCGAAGCCCGCGAAGGCCACCGATCTGCGCACGCTCTACGAGCAGGAGATCGCCTACCGCGACAGCGCGCGGTTCCAGTCCGACAAACAGCACTGGGCCCATCGGGTCGAGGGGCTGGAGGAAGGTTCCAGTCTCGCGGGTCGTTCCGCGCCGCCGTCGCCGGTGAACGGAGTCGCGAGTGCGGCGCTGTCGGCCGAGCAGGACGATCTGCTCAGCGCCGCGGTCAAGCGGCACGACAATTCGCCCGCCGGTCTGCTGATCGCCGGTTTCGCGGCGTATCTGGCCCAGATGACCGGCGCGGAAGACGTGATCCTGAGTCTGCCGGTGACCGCGCGCACGACCGCCGCGATGCGGCGTTCGGGTGGCGTCGTGTCCAATATCGTGCCGCTGCGGTTGACGGTCGCGCACGACACGACTGTCGCCGATCTGTTGAAGTCGGTGACGGTGGAGGTGTCGGGGGCGCTGCGTCATCAGCGGTACCGGCACGAGGACATCCGCCGCGATGCCGCGGGCGATGGTGTGGTGACCACCGAATTCTTCGGTCCGTGGGTCAACATCATGCTGTTCCACAGCGAGATGGTGCTCGGTCCGATGGTCGGCCAGTTGAATGTGCTGTCCACCGGCAGCATCGAGGATCTCGGCGTCAACTTCTACCAGTCGGCGGGCACGCGCTCGCATATCGATTTCGAGACCAACCCGAATCTCTACACCGAGGACGAGGCGCGCACGCATCACGCGCGGTTCATGGAATTCTTCGGTCGATTCCTCGCGGCCGACGCCGATGCCGCGGTGTGGGATCTGCCGGTCACCACCGAGGCCGAGCGGGAACTGACGCTGCTGGAGTGGAACGACTCCGAGCAGGATGTCCCGGCGACGACGTTGTCGGCGCTGCTGGACGCGCAGATCGAGGCGACGCCGGACAATGTCGCGCTCGATTTCGATGGCGCGACCTTGACGTACGCGGAGTTCGGCGCGCGGGTCAACCGGTTGGCGCGATACCTGATCGCCGACGGCGTCGGCCCGGAGTCGCTGGTCGCGCTGGGGATGCGGCGTTGCCTGGAATTGGTCATCGGCATGCACGCGGTGCTCGAGGCCGGTGGCGCGTATGTGCCGATCGATCCGGATCACCCGGCCGATCGCACCGCCTACATCCTCGAATCCGCCGATCCGGTGTGCGTGCTGACCCTCTCGCACGACGTGCTGGACTTGCCGGAGTCGGTGCGGCGGGTGGAGATCGACACCCTCGACGTATCCGAGTTCTCGGACGCGCCGATCACCGACGCGCAGCGGCGGGCGCCGCTGCGCGAGGACAACACCGCCTATGTGATCTACACGTCGGGATCGACCGGACGTCCGAAGGGTGTCGCGGTCACCCATCACGCGATCGTCAACCAAGAACTGTGGATGCTCGACGAGTACCGGTTGAGCGCGGATGACGTCTACCTGCAGAAGACCGCGACCACCTTCGACGTGTCGCTGTGGGGTTATTTCCTGCCGTTGATGGTGGGCGCGAAACTCGTCATCGCCGCACCGGACGGGCATCGCGACCCGCTGTATGTGGCGGACATGATCGAACGGCACGGCGTGACCGTGACCGATTTCGTGCCGTCGATGCTGACGGTTTTCGTCACCCACGCCACCGAAGCCCAGTGCGCCACGTTGCGCGCGGTCTTCGTGATCGGTGAAGCCCTGCCCCCGGAAACCGCCGCGGGATTCCGCGCGATCTCCACCGCCGGTCTGCACAACCTGTACGGCCCGACCGAGGCCGCGGTGTCGGTGACCTTCTGGGAGGCCACCGCCGCCGATAAGATCACCGTCCCGATCGGTATTCCGGAATGGAATGTCGAGGTCTACGTCCTGGACGCGCGGCTGCGCCCGGCCGCGATCGGCGCGCCGGGTGAACTGTATCTGGGTGGCCGCCAGTTGGCGCGTGGATATCGCGGCCGACCGGATCTGACCTCGGATCGGTTCGTCGCCAACCCGTTCGGCGCGGGCGGGCAGCGCATGTACCGCACTGGCGACCTGGTGCGCTGGAATGCCGCGGGCACCCTGGAATACATCGGGCGCACCGATTTCCAGGTGAAATTCCGTGGTCAGCGCATCGAGCTGGGGGAGATCGAGACCGTAACCCTCGCCCATCCCGCGGTGAGCCAGTCCGCGGTGCTCGTGGTCGACACCGCGACCGGACAGCAGTTGGTCGCCTACGTCGTCGCCGCGCCCGGTCAGTCGATCGATCCCGTCGAGCTGACGCGGTTCGCTTCCGAACAGCTGCCCAGTTATATGGTGCCCGCTTCGGTGATGGTGCTGGACGGATTCCCGCTCAACACCAGCGGCAAGCTGGATCGTAAGGCATTGCCAGAGCCGGTTTTCAGCGCGGACGCGGCGGGTTTCCGTGCACCGCGCACCCAGGCCGAGCAGATCGTGGCCGGAATCTTCGCCGATGTGCTGTCCCAGGACCGGGTCGGCATCGATGACAACTTCTTCGATCTCGGCGGCAACTCGCTGGTCGCCACCCAGGTCGTGTCGCGGATCGGCGCGGCGTTCGGCACCCAGATCGGGGTGCGTGCGCTGTTCGAGACCCCGACCGTCGCGGGAATCGCCGCCCGCGCCGAACAAGCCACCCCCGCCGATACTTCCCGTCCGCCACTGGTGGCGCAGCAGTTGCCCGCGCGGGTGCCGCTGTCGCTCGCGCAGCAGCGGATGTGGTTCATCAACCAGTTCGATCCGACCGCGCCCACCTACAACCTGCCGTTCGTGGTGCGATTGCGCGGACATGTCGATATCCCGGCGCTGAAGGCCGCGCTCAACGATGTGATGGCGCGCCAGGAATCGCTGCGTACCGTTTTCCCCGAATCCGGGGACGGCGGCTACCAGCAGGTGGTGCCCGACGACGAGATCAACCTCGCCGTCGCGGTGGACTCGATCGATGAATCCGAACTCCAGGCCACGCTGACCGAATTCGCGTCGACCGGATTCGACGTCTCGCGCGAATTGCCGATCCGGGTCCGCATCTACAAGGTCACCGGCGGCTCGACCAACGGCACCCCCGATCACGCGGTCGCGTTCGTCGTCCATCACATCGCCGCGGACGGCTTCTCCTTCGGGCCGCTCTCGCGCGATGTCGCCACCGCCTACCTCGCGCGCGCCGCCGGTGAGGCTCCGGCGTGGTCGCCGCTGCCGGTGCAGTACCAGGATTACAGCATCTGGCAGCGCGAACTGCTCGGCTCCGAATCCGACCCGGGCTCCATGGCCGCTCGCGAAATCTCCTACTGGCGTAGGCAATTGGTGGGTCTGCCGGATCAGCTCGACCTGCCGACCGATCGCCCGCGCCCGCCCATGCAGAGTTTCGCCGGCAGCCGGGTCGGTTTCGATATCGATGTCGATCTGCATACCCGCCTCGTCGCGCTGGCCCGTGCGCAGGGCGTCAGCCTGTTCATGGTGATGCACGCGTCGCTGGCGCTGTTGCTGGCGCGGCTGTCGGGCACCAACGACATCGCCATCGGCACACCGGTGGCCGGTCGTGGCGAACAGGCGCTCGATGATCTCATCGGCATGTTCGTCAACACCCTCGTGCTGCGTTCGGATGTCGACGGCGGTCAGCCGTTCACCGAATTGCTCGCCCGCACGCGCGAAACCGATCTCGCGGCGTTCGCCTACGCCGATGTGCCCTTCGAGCGCCTCGTCGAGGTCATCAACCCGACCCGCTCCCAGGCGCGCCATCCGCTGTTCCAGGTGATGCTGTCGTTCCAGGAGATGTCGCACGCGGCGTTGGAGTTGCCCGGTCTGTCGGTGACCGCCGATGAGCTCGACGTCGACATCGCCAAATTCGATCTGCAGTGGACGGTGACAGAGGAACGTGGCGGGCAGGGTGAACCCGCAGGCATGGCCGCGGTGGTCTCCTTCGCCACCGATCTCTTCGACGCCGAAACGGTCGCCGAGTTCGGTCGCCGTTTCCTTCGCGTGCTCGAAACCGTAGCTGCCGCACCGGAATCCATGGTGCACGATATCGACATCCTCGACGAGGCCGAACGCGCACAGGTTCTCACCGGCTGGAATCGGACGGCGCACGAGGTGCCCGCCGCGACGCTGGATTCGATGTTCCAGGCGCAGGTCGCGCTGACGCCCGAGGCGCCAGCGGTGAGCTTCGAGGGGACGAGTCTGTCCTACGCCGAGTTCGCGGCGCGGGTGAATCGTCTTGCCCGGCATCTGATCTCGCTCGGCGTCGGCCCGGAGTCGATGGTCGCGCTCGGGATGAGCCGTTCGCTGGAATTGGTGATCGGCATGTACGCGGTGAGTGTGGCCGGTGGTGCGTATGTGCCGCTGGATCCCGATCATCCGGCCGATCGCACCCGCTACGTCCTCGAGACCGCGGCACCTGTCTGTGTGCTCACGACCTCGCGTGAGGGGTTCGACGCGGGCGCGGTCGAGACGGTCGATATCGACGATCTCGACCTCGACGGCTATTCCGACGCCCCCGTTTCGGATGCGGATCGTCGTGCGCCGCTGCGTTCTTCGAATGTCGCGTATGTCATTTTCACTTCGGGTTCTACGGGTAGGCCCAAGGGTGTGGCGGTGTCGCA
>NZ_JBEXFQ010000019.1:0-163946 GCF_040606855.1 Nocardia sp. NPDC005366 | reverse complement strand
CGGACAACCAACCTTTCGGGAATCATCTGACCAGCCGAAAACCATGCAACAAGAACCAATCCAGCAACAGGTTCGAACTGGCGATAGAAATATCGGGGGTGACCCCGATGATTTCGTTGCTTTGGTGATCGCGGCGCGGTTGGTGCCGCAGCTGCTGGTGGTCACCGCTGACGAGGTCGGTGGTCTGCGTGCGGAGCTGGCGCGGCGGGTGCTGGAGCTGCTGGGGCGAGGCGATGTCGAGGTGATCGAAGGGATCGATCTGGGCGGGCGTCGTTTGTTTCTGCCCGATCCAGGCCAGTCGGTGCCGCCGTATGTGCTGGCGAGTGTGGAGGAGCGCGAAGACCGCCGCCACGAACTGGCCGATGCGTTGAATCAGCGGATCGTGAATTCCGACGGGCCGGTGCGGTGGGTGGGCTGCGGGCCGATGACCAACCTGGCTACCCTGCTGCGGGCGGCACCGGAGATCGCCGAGCAGATCACCGTCACCCAGATGGGCGGATGGGTCGATCACTACCGCGATCCCGAACGCGCTGAACACAACTTGCGTACCGATAGCCTCGCGACCGGGTGGGCGCTGCGGATACTGCCCGCACCACGACTCGTACTGGCCGATCACACCAATCACCCGGCGATCCAGGTGACCGCCGACTGGGCGTTGATGCAGGCGTGGGAGTCCGACGCCGCCCCGGGATGGGCGCGGCTGCTGTCGGCGCATTTTCATCGGTGGATCGCGCGCGGGTACGAGGGGTCGTGGATGCATGACCCGCTCACCCTGTCGGCCGCGTTGGGCCTGCCGTTCGTGAGCTTCGCCGAAGAACGTCTGCGTATCGGCGACGACGCCCGCCTCTACCGCGACCCCTACGGGCGGGTCATGCAGGTTTCGGTCGCGGCCGACTACGCGGGTTTCCTGCGCTGGCTGCACCAGGTGCTCTCGTGGTGAACCACCACGCACCCAGCCGCTCGTCGACGTGCCGTCGGAGCGGTTTTCGGCTGCGCGGTCGCGCCATTGCGTGGTGAGCGAGAAGTGCGCGATCAAGCCATACACGGTCTGGGTTTGGACGACTTGTCACCACAGCCAACGAGTGCCGGATAGGCGCTCGAGTCAGGACTTCATGAGTACTCCGTTGCCCTCGAAAGACATGGTCGCGAGCGCGTGCGCCGGGATTGTCGCCCTCGACCATCCGGTCCTGCATGCCGCTCGGGAGTTGGGCGAGCTCCACCAGGCACGGGAGCACACCAACGTGGACGCCTTCGACTGTGAGCGGACGCGACTGGTCGGCCGTATCGATGAATGGGTGGCCGCGGTGATCCCGGCGACTCTGGGTGCCGCGTACCTGCATTCGGAGACCGTCGGCATGATCGTCGATCGCCTCGCTCGGCTTTCGGTCGATGCCCGTGCCGCCGATGCCGAGCCGGGTTCGGTGTCGTGTCCGGGGCGGGCTCGCGATCGGTTCACCGAATTGGCCGATGCCTATGGTGATCTCGCTTTCGAGATCGCGCGGGGGACGCGTCGCCTGCCGAGGTTCTGATGTCGACCGTTCCCGAACCGCGGATCATGGTGACCCGTCTACCTCGCCTTGGCCCGCCACCCGCGATTCGCATTCCCGGTCGCGGCGGTAAAGCGGGTTCATTGGCCGAGGTCGGCGCGGTGGTGTAGCTGCTGGGCGATGGTCTCGGGGGAGGCGGGGGTGACGGTCGTGTCGTTGTTGTCGACGGTGATCAGGTAGCGGCCGTGGGCGGGTTGGTCGTCTCGGATGTCGATCCAGCTCAGGTAGGTCGGCGGGTAGGGGCGCGGCTGGTGGAGGTGGCGTTCGACGCGGAGGTGGCCTTCGGCGCTGCGGGGTAGTCGGATCAGACTGCGGATGCGTTCTTCGACCGGACGCCCGTGATCGGCCGATACCCGCCACGCGGTGGGTTGTTCTTCACCACGGACGCGGGGGGTGTATCCGGTCATCGCAGCGACCGTGCCAGCGGGTGTCCTGGGCATGGTGTGGGCGATGTGTTTGGCGAGGTGGTGTCGTTGGGTGACGACCAGTTTGAGGTCACCACCGAAATCGGCTGTGGCGCCGGAGCGTTGATAGAGCACGACCGCGAGGTCGGCGACAGCGACACCGAGCGTGCGGACTCGCTTGTGGGAGCGAAGTGATCGTCCGACGCACACGATGCGCAGTTCCGGGTCGGCGAGTGCGCGCAGCGGGCCGGTGAGGTCGGGATCGGCATGGCGTGGGAAGCGGCGACGAATGTCGGCGGCGAGCAGGTCGTAATCGTTTTTGGTGGTGGGTGTTTCGAGGATGCTGATCGGATCGGGGTATTCGTCGGCTCCGGTTTCAGCGCCCCATATCCAAGCGAATTCGTCCGGGTTGAATTCCCATACGGTCTGCGGGTTCACCTGGCCCGTCCGGCCTCGTCATCGGAGGCCCGGTCGGTGCTGGTCGTTGTGGTGATCCGGGTGGTCAGGTCGTCGCCGCTGCCCGGCCCTCCGCCCGCGAACGGCCCGCTGCCGGTGATCGTCACGACCTGCTCACCAGCAGAGTCCCCCTCGGAGGTCTCGCCGATCTGTGGATCGTTGCCGGTAACAGGTTCCGCCGCTGGCCTTTCGCCCGGGTTGCCACCGTCGCCGCCTGGCCCGATGTCGGCGGGCAGGGTGGCAGCGCCTGCGAATGTCGACTGCGGGTTCGCCTCACCGTGCGCGTCACCGGGTCTGGCGGTCGGCTCGACATGGCCACGGAACGCGGAATCGTCGCTCGCTGGTGCGGGCGGCTGGTGTGGGTGTGTGGTGGCGGGGTAAGTCGCAGCGGGATTCACGACGGCGGGGGTCGTGGCCTGTGGCAGCGTCGGCCGTGCCGGTGGCCGCTGCGGCGGTGCCGGTACTTCGGGGCGGGCCTGGGGCTCGTGGCGTGGGTGTGCGGCGCTCGGGCTCTGGGGACGCGCCGGGGATGCGGGTGAATCGGTGTAGGCCGCCGCCGGGTTGGTGAAGGCCGTGGTGGGGTTGTGGGGTTCTCGTCCGAAGTCGGAGGCGTCGGCGCCGATGACTCCGGCGGGGCTGTCGAGCCCTTGGGTCCAGTCCGAGTAGACCTGCCGCAGGTAATCCGGGGACTGGTGGGTGTTGTCGTCGTCGTCCTTTTTCCCGCGTGTCCCCGCACCCGGACCCATCGACCCCATCGGGGTTCGCGTCGCCCCACGATTATTGGCCGCCGACGCCGACGTTGCCGAGTTCGCGGTAGCGCCCGGCAGCGGCGAGTTCGTCACGCTGCGCCCGAGCCCCGGAGACCCTGGCGTGCCCGATCCCGGTGTGCCTGATCCTGGCGTGCCCGATCCCGGGGTGCCCGATCCGGGGTTGTTCCCGCTGCCGTGCCCGGACCCGTTCAGGCCGAGCGTGGGACTCGTCGGGGATGTGGGTGCGGTGCCGACTCCGGCCGGTGTTGTCGCCGTGCTCGGCGTGGTGTTCTGGCCGGTGCCCGACAGCCCATCGGGCAGGTCGAGCCCCGACGGCACGGTCGCGGACTCATTCGCCGACGACGCGGCAGGCGACTGGATACCCGACGGCGACTCCTGTGTGGGCGCGGCGCCCTCCGGGTTCTGTTGACCCGCACCCGCGTTCGGTCCGAACTGGTTGCCGGATCCAAGAGCTGAGGTTCCCGGGTTCGTGTTCGTTCCCGCTGTGGTGTCGGTGCCGCCGATGTGCGGGACGGAGGTGTATGCGGGGACGTCGGTGCCTGCGGGTGGGAAGACAGGGGTGTAGGCGCTGTTGAGTGCGCGGATCACGGCTTGGCGTGCTTGTTCCTGCGCGGTGCGGGTCTGGTCGTCGTATTCGGGATTGATCAGCCCGGGCAGGATCGACTCCACCTGGTTGTCGGGATTCAGCGGCGGCGCGGCGGCGGGAGGGGGCTGTACCGCCGCGCGCACGGCTTCGGCGGACCAGGACAGGGCATCGAGTCGGTCGGCCACCGAGTCGAAGACACGCCCGATCTGGTTGGCCGCGGCCGACAACCGCGTCGAGGCGGCTTGTGCCGCGGCACCGCTGGCGCCGTCCCACAGGCCGTTGCCGAAGATCCGGGCCAGTCCCATGGCGTTGAACGTGGACAGGTTGGCCAGATCGGAGTAGCTCGCGAACCATGTCCGTTGCAGCGTCCGTAAACCGGCCGCGTCCATGCCGCCGGGACCGTGGACGGCTTGATACATCTGTTCGTGTGTCATGCCTTCGAAATGTTCGATGGTCTGCACGAAAGCCGGGTCTGTTCCCGCGCCGAGGTCGTCGAGTTCGGCGTCACCGGCACTGACCCGCGTCTGCGCCGCTGCCGCGTTCTGCTGCGCGGTGGTCACCGTCGCGATCGCGGTAGCGTCGAGCGTTCCCTGCGCCGGGACGGGATTCGGGATCCCGGGTAGCGCAACGGGATTGGTAGCCGGTCCGTCGTGGTCCCCCACTGCTCCCCCAAATGTCGCGAACAGAGTCTCCCTGCCGCGAGCCTAACACGGCCCACATCGACCTCGAGGTGCCCGAAACGGTGCTCTCCGGCCGCTGATCGGCCGAGGAGACTCACGCCGAGTCCGTGGTGCGAGCGGGCTGGAGGTCGCCGGGTGGTTGGCTGCTGGCCCGGGCCACCGATAGGGTGAAAGCGAGAGCTCGCCGCTACGGCGGCACGGCACGACTCAGGGGGAATCGACGGTGCTTCGTGCAGACATAGATCAGATGAACAGTCTGGTGAGCGTGTTGAACGATGTCGGCAACGGCATCGACGCACTCGAAATCCGCACCGTCGGTGACCAACTCGCCGCGGCACTGCCCGGTGCGCCGATCCCTGCCACGTGCGCCAAAGCCGGAGAGTTCACCGAAGGCGCTTGGCTGCGGGTCGCCGACCGGATCCGTCAACTCGCGGCCATCACCAACCGATGCGCCGCCGACTACCAGGCCACCGACGAGACCTTCGCCCAACAACTGGGCACGATGGCGTTCCAGCAGCCCCAGGCCCGCTGATGCTGGTACTCACCAAAACACAGGTCGAGGGATGGCAGACCTGGAAACTCTCGGACTGGGCCGCCCTGATCGAAGCCCAGAACCAAACCTTCCAGGACCACCTCGCGCGCATGCGCGGTCACTTCACCAGCCTCGACAGCGCCTGGTCGGGCAAAGCACACGACGCCGCCTACGACCGCATCGCCACCGAACACGACCAAGACAGAAAACTCGCCGACGAAGTCACGCAACTGGTTACCGCCCTGCGCGCGGCCGACGCACGCCTGGGCGGTGAACGCCGAGTACTGCTCGACCGGGTCACCGACGCCCAAACCCCGTACGTGTTGAACGGCAACACCATCGACATCACCGTGACCGACCAGTGGGAAGTCACCACGACATCGAGCTTCGCCGGACCGGTCTCCGCCGACGCGCTCGCCACACTGCAAAACGAAATCCGGGCACGACAGACCGCCGTCAACACCGCCTACTACAACTTCGCCAACGCGGTCACCGAAGTCGACCAGGCCCTCAACACCGAGGCCGGTGAAATCCGCGCCAAGGGCGACCTGCTCGGCAACGGCATCGACGCGGGCACCGGCCTCGACGCCGGTTTGACCGCCGAGCAGGGACGCGCCGACGGCGAAACCCTCGCCGACGGCAAACTGTCCAGCGCCGAGATCGAACGCATCGCGAAAAACCTCACCGCCGCAGGATTGACCCCGAGCCAGCTCGCCGCGCTCGAACGCGGCGAAGAGGTCACCATCCCCGCCTCGACCATGAACTACCTCACCGAGCTCTACGACAAAGCCGGACGCGACGGATTGATCGGCGTCTCCGAACAGCTCCGCAGCGACAGCTCTCCCTCCTCGGGCAAGCTGCGCGAGAGTCTGGCCAACGGCCTGCTCACCGTCTCCAACGACAACGTCGTCGGACGTGACTACCGCACCGGCAAAGACGACCGCGGGGGTTGGGAGAAACTCGACCCCGAAGTCAGAGAGATCATCGGCACCAGGCCCGCCCTGGGCACCGACGCCCCCGACGCCAACACCACCCGGCTGCCCGACGACTACCGCAACAACGCCTGGGACTCACGCAACGTCACCGGCTCCTACAAGGACTACGTCCAGGACCTCAACCAGTTCGGCGACTTCCTCAACGCCTCCAGTGACGGCTACCAGCCCGGCGACCGACTCGGTGTCGAACTGTCGCGCCAAGCCGCACATCAGATCTGGCTGGCCGACAGCGGCGAATACAGCAGCAAGATGAACCCCAACGAAACCAACCTCATCAACAGCCGCGTCAACAGCACCGCCCAAGCCCTGCTCGATGTCGGTACACGCAACGAAGTCTCCAACCACGCGATCCTCACCGACAACGGCAACAACCCGCTCATCCATAGCGGCGATCCCGGACAGACCCTCAACGACCACTACAAATTCGACACCACCATCGCCCCCATGCTCGAACACCGATGGCAGGACGACGGTCAATCGGCGGCTGGGTTGTTCAACTGGATCAACGAGGACGCCACCTCCCCCGACCACGACACCGCCGCACGCGCAGGCCAAGGCGCGTCCGCGATTTCCAGCTACGTCGCTGCCAACAGCGATCACCTACTCGACCTCGACGGTGACCGCACCGAGTCGTTGGGCCAACGTAACCCCGCACTCCTTCAGGGGATGGCCGAATCGCTGTCCCCCTACATCGCGAACATGGCTGGTGTTCCCGATGGCGCGACACTGACCGAAGGCTTCACCCCTCCCGACGATCTGCGCAAGGGAGGCGGTTGGAATTTCGAGAACGCTCAATCTGTCTTCGCGGTCATGGATTCCGACAAGGGCGTAGCGGCCTATTGGAACGCTCAGGCGATGGCGACCGGTTCGGAGCTCGAATCTCAGTGGCTGTCCAGCGCGCTCGACAACCCGCACGGGGGCAATTCGAACTATGCGAGTTCGGTCGGCGTGATCCAGGGCCTGATCGACCAAGGTCTTACCGCCGAGGCCGCAGACCGCACCCGAGACCAAACAGCCGAGGCCGCACGCGAATACGCCGACAAGAGCGAACGCTACGACGCAGCCAAGGGGCTACTGACCACCGGCATCAAATACCTACCGATCGTCGGACCGACAGTCAGCGACATCGCTTCGAACTCCGCGTCACCGGCCATCGACATCGCCAACACCTACGTCAAGAACGCCACCCTCGGCCTCTACATGGCACCCGACCCCGCCACGCCGAACGCTGACGGGGCGGCCAGCCCTATCGACCCCCAACGCTGGTACCGCACGACCCAACAACTCGAAGATCTCCGTGGACCGGTAACCCACGACGCCGACTTCGACTATCTGTTCGACTCGTCCGGCAAACTACTCGGCTACGACAGCCTGATCAACAACCAGAACATCAGCCCCGGCCAACTGTCGGAAGACCTGAACGCCGTGCTTCGAAACTACGGCGACGGCGGGCTCGCAGGTCAACTGACCACCTTCGATCAGCATGTGACCAACGGACGGACGGCCGTCAAATGACACCGAACAACGCCCGACGCGGACAGCGTTTCGACACCGGTCGAGCCCGCGCACTCTGCCGTGGCGCGCTTATGGCTCTCGTGATATCGACATCTCTTGCCGCCGTGTCGTGCACGCCCGCAACGGTCGAATCTCCGCCATCTCGAACTCTGGGGGAATTTTGCGAGCCGCTCCGCGATTTCCTCGCCGAGCAACAAATTGTTCGAGACGCAAAGGTAGAGCCGTTTCAGAACCGGCTGAACAAACAGGTCAAGGATATTTCTGACGATCAGATCAGGTGTGACTACGAATCGGCAGATTCCGACGGAGTCTATGCTATCTCGATCCTATCGCCGGTCGAGGGTGAGTTCAATTTCGACGAGACCAACAAGTTTCTGACGTCGGATGTACGAGGGTACGTGTACCTGGACGGTCATTCCTCTCCGGTTTGGCTGCGAGACGCTCGACAATTCGACGAAAAGTTCCAGACAAAATCCACAGCAGACTTTACGACTACCGTGGGAAGATGGCAGGGCTCGATCGAACTCTTCGGAGGGAAGAAGCCGCTACCAGTTTCCGATGCCCAAGTATCGCAGTTGGCCGACGCGTTGATAGCGGCAACCGCAAAGATGAACGAGTCGCCAGCAGGCTCCTGATCAAAGTCAGCCAGATGGATGCTTGCACGGTATTCCCGAGCAGTCAGTTCGGCACTTCGGAGACGACTATCGCTGCGATCTCTTCGAGACGATCGCAGGGGCGTTCGGTGGTGAATGCGGCGTATGAACTCTTTTGGATATTCACGACGCCATCCGCCGCCGCTACAACGATAGTGCATGTTTCGCTACTGGCATCTTTATAAGTGATGGCTTCGCGTCCGCTCACACTGATTGTTCTTGCTTTATCGCCTTCACGACTCCGGAACTCGCCGAGGGTGATATTGGTCGATGACACGGCCAAGGACCCGACGGGCAGCATCTGGCCCCTAACATTTCCCTTGCGATCGAAAGCGCATCCGATAAAGGAATAGTTGTCGAAAATGAAGTCGTTGCGTTTTCGCGTAGCCGGGTCGTATCCAATCTTTGAAACGGTGTCGTCGCCAATTTTGAAGCATGGATCGAAGAGAACACTGTTGCGGCCGTTATTTACCTGAGGCGGTGCAGGCGGAACAGACACAGATATCTGCACTGAAGATGGCTGAATGCTTGTAGCCTGAACGTCTGGCGTCTGATCTTTCTCACAACCAGCGACACTGAGGGCAACCATCAATCCGAATGCCGCGCCGGTCAGGTGTTTTTTCACTCGGTTCCCGCTTCCTCGCCGGCAAGGAAGCGGAGCGCATCAGCACTCATCTGATCCGCTTCGGAAAGCATATTGCCAGCGCGCAAATAGGCTTCCTGCAATCGCATCACACCTGCGATCAACTGATCGAGGACGATGATGCCGTTGGCAGCCTTGTTCGCGAACCCAGTTTGGAGCTCGACCGAGGATTGGAACCCTCCGAAGCCGGTAGCCTCTTGAGCGCGCTTGAGGCGGCCGCGAATGGTTTGCAGGCCAACGATCATTTGATCGTAGAGCCGTACAGCCTCCCGTACGACGCCTTCGTCGTATCGGATTGTTCCTGCTCGCGCCGCCTCGTTGAATGCGGCGATCTCTGCCTGCCCGTAGTCGATACTCGATTGCGCCACTGGCTCATCCCCCGATCCGACGTCTCATGCGACCGTAGCAGATAGCGCGCCCGGTGTTCGTCGGCTGACGGGTGGCATGGATCGATGTAGTGGGCGGGTCTGCAAGGGGTTTCGGATCGGCCGCGTTGCCGTGCTATTCCACTACGCCGACCGGGATTTCACATCCAAGCGCTGCGGCGAGCAGGTGGTAGTGCGTGGGTGCCCATCTGGTGTGGCAGGACTGGCAACCGCAGCCCGCCGCGGTGATCTGGAGGGCGGATTGGCGCACGATCTCCCCGCTCAGGTCGGGTCGATGCACGGTGGTTTGCCCGCAAGCCGGGCACGCCGCGACCAGCTCCCAGCGTCGTACCGGTTCCAGTAGCGCTTTTCCGGCCATCGCCCAGTGCTCGAGATCGTCGATGCACCAGGCGATGGCTTCGTGGTCCTCGGGTGCCCAGGTGTGGGCGGCGAGGAGATTGAGGCGCCGCACGGTCTCGGGTTGCCCGTCGTTCGGTCCTGGATCGGGCCACCACTGGGCGACGGCGGTGTCGATGGTGGTGAGCCAGTCCAGGCCCTCGACCCAGGCCGGGGGCAAGCTGCGAGGACGTAGTGTTCCGCCCTCGCCTGTGCGGGCGGCGAGTTCGGCGCGGATCTCGTCGTAGACCGATTCGCGGTAGCCGGAACGGGTTTGGCCGTCGTGGTCGGTGTGGGTGTGCAGGCGGTGTCCGATAAGGGCATGTACGGCGTCGTCGAGTTCGCGGGACATGGCGTGTCCGGTGGCGGTCATGGGTGCGTGTCCGTCGAGAGCGGCAGCATGTCTCTACTGTAGCGCGCAACATTAGAGAATCTTTCGGCGTGTCAGCGTATAGGGCACAACTGGATGTGGAGCGCTTCGAGTTGGGCGCGCTGGACGCGGGTGCCGTGGGCGATGAGGTCGGCGAGTAGGCGCACGCCTTGTTCCTCGTTGCAGTGGTAGAACAGTTGCCGCGCTTGGGCGTGGGCCAGGCCGAGGAGTTCTCGGGCGAGCATGGGCACGCTGCGGGTCCGGTCGCGGTAGCGGACGAGTTCGCCGGTGCCGATCCATTCGGCTCCGGCGAGGGTGACGGCCCATCCGGCGATGTTGTGGGCGGTTTCGCCGTCGTGTTCGCTGCGCCAGAGGGTGGCGTTGTGCAGGTGCGGGTGGGTGTGCAGGGCGCGCAGCACCTTGCGGGCGAGCGGTAGGTTCAGTACTGGTGACACCGGTATCTCCTGGGGTGACACGGCGAAACCCGCGTCCGGCCCGTTGGTGTGGCCGGTCGGGTGCGGGCGGTGCGGGGCAGCGGATTGGCTGCGCGCGCCGTTTCGGTGGTCGGTTCTCAGGGGGGCGGGGTCGGCCAGTGAGGCAAGGGGGCCTGATCCCGAACAGGAGATCGTAAACGTGAGATCCGCTATATAGGAAGGGTTCTGGTTAACCCTCGGCTGTGTCATGTGACACGAGAATCGATGCCCTCTACCGTCTTGTTGTGGTGTGGGACACGCTCACGAGTGCGGCTGTCGCGTGTGATTCGCGGGTCAGCAGCATACGTTTGGCTTTCAGGTGTACCGATGTCCACCCGCCCTGGGTGTTTCGCAGTCGCACGATCCCGGTGACCGGTCCCTTGTTGAGGTCGCGTGCGAGTTGGCGGGCGGCGGGGAGGTCGTCGGGATGCAGACCCGGGCCACGGTCGGGGTCGTCGCCGAGTTCCCAGGCGATGCCGGGCATCGGGGGGCCGAGCCAGCGGTGAGGAGTGAGCGTGGCCAGGTCCACTGAAGCGTGGTAGATGCCGGGTTCACACAGTTCGGCGTGCATGACGGCCTGGGCGAAGGTCAACGGTGGTGGCGGGGCGGGGATGTCGCGGCCCTCGCTGATGTCGAGCATCAATCCGTGCACGAACCTGTGGCCGTCGACTCGTGCGCCGCGCGCGGCGAAGTGCATGTCGCGGGGGACGCTGTCGTCGCGCAGGATCTGCCAGGTGGCGTAATGCACTGTGCGCTCGTCGGATTCGGCCGCGAGCGCGAGCGCGGTACCTTCGTCCTCGGCGTGGATCAGCCACCGCATCGCCTGCATGCGGGTGATCTCCGGGCGCCGCGCCTGGGCGGCGACGGCGTGCATGTCGTAGATCTCGTCGGTGAGCAGGACCGTGGTGGCCTCGAGGTTCCAGTCGAAGCACCCCGAGCGCGGGGCAGGTGGTGGTTCCTGGTCGTAGGCGCCGGTCCAGATCCGCACGCCGTGCACCCTCCCGGCCAGGTTGCACACAGGTTCGGCGACGAGGTGTTCATCGCGCTCGCGTGAGCGTTCCTCCCAGCAGTGCCCGCTGGCCCTCACCTGCATGGTCAGCCGACGTGCGACCCGCAGCGCCGGGCCGCGCAGTGCACGTTTGAGCGGCACCAGGTGCGCGGGCCTGCGGCCGATGGCCATCACGGTCGGTTCGGCCTGGATGCATTCGATCAACAACCATTCCCCCCACATACCGACCTACCGTAATCCGAAACGTGAGGTCCGGTACCGAGGTGAATACCGTCCAGTGCCGAACCTCACGCTGACGGGTCGGGTCGGGTCAGTCGGTCACGGTCTGGCCGGTGACGTGGGTGACCATGGTGCGGGGGTCGATGTGCCCGTCGACCTGGTAGCGGCCTCGCATCCGATCGTCGATCTCGATGACGACACCGTGGGGGTCGATCGCGGCCCGGTAGCCTTCGGCGTCGCTGTCGTCGTCCAGGACGGTCAGCATCAGGCTGCCGAGAAGGTAGGTGGCACCTGTCGGGGGTTGCGGGGTACCGGGTGGGTGGTAGCGGAACAACACAGTCAACGGTCCGCTGCCGCTGTCGTCGGGTTGGTGCATGACCACGACGTGATCGGCTCCCCGCCAGGTGGTCCCGAGCCGGAATGCGAAAACCGCGGCCCGGTAGGACAACGGGTCAGGGAACTCGATCGCGCTCGTCACCCCCGATGCCGGAAACAGGTCCGGGTCGGCGGGAGTATCGAGAGGCATTGTCACGAGCTGGATTTCGACGATGTCGAGGGTGAGGTCGAACCCGGCACGGTCCAGGCGCACCTCCAGGGGTTCGATCGGGCCTTCGATAGTGGAGCCTGGGCAGATGATCTCGCTGGTGTCGGTGGCGTAGTCGTAGGCGTCCAGCTCCCGGTCACAGTCGGCGCACCCGCAGTAGTTCTGCCGCAACACGACCAGGTCGCGGCGGATCGGCAGCGCGTGCCAGTCATCGATACAGTTCGGGCACTGTTCCGGCCGCGGAGCCTGCGGTTCCACCGGGGTGTCGGGTTCGGCGGCCAAGGCGTCGATGCGGTCGGTGAGGAGTTGGTCGGGAGTCTTGTTCTCGTGCTTGGTCATCAGCGGATTCCGAGTTCGTCGAGGCGATCCTGCACGGCAGCGGCGGCGGTGTCTGGATCGGTGTGGATGGCGTGCAGGTGGCGGATGCGCCCGGCCTGGTCGCAGTAGGCGATGCGCGCGGACCAGCGTTGCGGTTGCCCGGCATAGGCGGGGAGTTTGTCGACCACGATTTCGGCGGCCGCGGTACCGGGCGCGATCGAGTGGACGGTCACCGGGGATCACCGACGCCGGGGATGCGCAGGTCGGCGTAGGCGACCGCATCACACCAGCAACGGCCCCTGCCCTCTTGGACCTGGACGACGTTGAGCCACAACAGCTCCTGCGCCCACAAGCCCAATCCGACGAAGCACATGACCGTGCTCGCCGCGGACAGGGCATAGGCGTCGTGCTCGGCCAGCGCGTCGGGGTCGGCGCCGAGGTCGAGCAGGGCGCGCCCGAGCAGGCGCGAGCCCCGCCACCGACCTTGGTCGTCACGGATGACGTAGCGATCCCCGTGCGGGTGCTCGCTGCCGGTGGGCGTGGTCCCCTCCGGCGTGGCCGTGGCCAGTGCTCGGACCCGGTTCACCAGGGCGGTGGCGGTAATGACGGTGGCGGTCACAGTCGTCCCCGGCTGATGCGGTCGATGATCTCGGCGAGGTCGTCGAGGGTGTTGGACCACAGGAACAGGGTCGCGGCCTGGTCGGAGGTGAGTCCGAGTCGGCGTTGGGCGTACTCGTCGGCATACAACCGGTGACCGGTGGACAGGTCGACCGCGGTGGTCAGACCCGCACTCAGGGTGATCGGCGGTGAGGTGGTGTGGTCGGTGAGTTCGTTGACGCGCAGGGTCATCGAGTCGTACGCCCAGTCCACCTCGGGGTCGAGTTCCACGACCCATCCGGCGAAGCACATCGCGGTCGCGCATACCGGTGCGCCGTTGTCGGCGTAGACCACATCCTCCACGTCGACTTCGCGGTAATAGGTTTGGTCCCAGGTCAGGCCCGGATGGCGTGGATGGTCGGGTAGGTCGGCGATCGTGGTGAGCACCCGTGTCGCGAACCGCATATCGGGGGCCAGGCGGCGGATCATGACCGCACCCCCGACCGCGACACCGGCTCGGTACCGAGCAGCCGTCCGGCCGAGAGCAACCGCACGGGCCGCTGCGGCAGCCAGGTGGCCTGGCAGCACGGGCAGTAGGCGGTACGCCGGTTGTGGCCCTCGAGCACGGTCAGCCCCGGTTCGAGGACCGAATCGGGGCAGGCCGGGCAGCGGCGCTGCGCCAAGGGCCGCGCGAGGCTGGTGACCAGCCGTGAGGTGTCGGTGTCCGCGAAATCCCCGACAGGTTCGTGGACCTGCGGGCACTGCAATTCCAGGACGATTCTCATTCGTCATCTCCCGTAGAAAGCGATATTCAATTCAAGGGGGCGGTGGGTGCTAGCCACTGAAATCCCCTACACACCAGTCTATTTCAGTTCATGTGCGCTCTCAACACTTCACATTGAGTGCCTCCCAACAACATTCGATTCAGCCTCATCGGTCATAGACGCCTTTGTCGCGACACATCGCGAAATAGCCGCCACTCGGAGTCCACGGGAACCCGGACTTGTCGTGGTACAGCTCGCGCGGGAACAGACGTTCGTCGCGGGCGTAACGCCACTGACGCAGATCGACCACGGACGGATGTTCGTCGTCCTCGTGCCCCTTCGCCGGAACGATGCCGTACCCGAACTCCGGCCACCGCAACAACAACGACGACCCGATCGGGCGCACCGACCGCGATCGCCCGTCTGCCGCATGGGGAATGTGGCCTTCGAGGATGAGGGTGAACCGATACTTCACCCGCAGATGATCGAGAATCCGCACCAACTCCCGTGCACCGTCAGCGGCCTCGGTATCAAGGGCGTTGAGCCGGTACAGCGGCCCCGCCACCACCAGCACCGGCTGATGCGCGGCGATCGCCGCTTCGATCCGGCGCAGTTCGCGCGGGTCTTCGAGGCGGACACCGTCGGGGCGGGCCTCGATGCGCAGTTCGTCGTCCCAGTCCGGGCGCGGATGCCCCAGCCGGTCACAGGTCCTGTTCACCCGGTACACGAGATCGCCGTAGCGACGGCGCAACTGCCCCGGAAGATTCTCCGCGTCGATCACCAACACCCGGTGTGAGAGCGCCCGCGGCGCGCCCGGCCCGATGATCGGGGCGGCGAGGAACGGGTGCAGTCCGGCGGTGACCGCGACCGCGATCTGCGCGAGCAGTGTCGATTTCCCGAGTCCTTCGATGCCGGTGAGGATCATGCGGTCCCCGTACTCGAACAGTTTCGGGATCAACCAGTCGTAGGAATCCGAGCCGGACAGGATCTCCGCGACCGAGGGCGGCAGCGCCGAAACGTCCGGCGCGGCAAGGTCGGACAAATCCAGGTCCAGGGCCTCGCGTGCGCGCGCAAGGACTTCACCAGTGAATTCGAGGTCGCCCGAGCGGTGCAGGCCGTGGAGTTGCTGGATGAGGCGCGTGGCCTCGGTGACGGCGGTGCGGGCGTGCCACAGGGTGATGATCCGGTCGGCGAAGTACGGGACCGAGGCCGGGATGCCCTTGCCGAGTAGTTCCAGGCTCATCCGGCGTAGCCGGTCGGGGTTGCCGCCGAGTGAACCCCGGCGCGCGGCGCGGTCCACGATCACCACCGGATCGGGTATCAGGTCCTCACGTAGCACCTCCACCAGGGACGCGTGCAGTAGCTGGTGTGCGGGCACGTAGAACGCCTGATTCGCGATCCCGGCGACTTGTTGCGCGACGTCGAGGTTGCCTTCGGCGTAGAGCGCCGCGCCCAGGAGCTGCTGTTCGGCCTCGACATCACACATCTCCGGGGTGTCCCAGTCCACCCCGTTGCCGGTCATGCGCTGTCTCCCGACAGCCGTTCACGCAGTTTCGAGGCCGACCACAACCCGACCTCGAGCATGCTGCGCAGTTCCGAGCACAGCACGTCCTGGCTCACCCCGGCCTCGAGCAACGCTTCGAGTTCGGCGCGCATCGCCTCACGCGCCTTGCCGGGAGGTTGTCCGCCGTAGCGGGTGATGTCGTCGATGTGCTCGCGTGCCAGCCGGAACGCGAGCGCGCGCCGCTCACCGACCGTGACCGGGTCCGGCACGGGCAGCGGTCGCTGCGCGGCCGACATCCGCCGCATGAACCCGTTGTCGCCGAAGGGGTCGAACAGCAAGTCCGCCTCCGGGTTCGAGGCCAGATCACCGGTTTCCAGGTACTCGGCGCGAGCATCGATGACCGCTTCAGCGCAGTCGATTTCGTGTTGGGCGCGTTCGCGCCGGAGCTCATCGGCATCGGGTTCGGCGAGCACCGCGACCGCGTTGGGCGCCAACCGAGCCACGACGCGCCGACGCATCGCCGCAGTCGCGGGGACCTCCGGAGCGGAGGCGTTGATCCGGTCGGCGGCGTCGTCGCCGCCGTGACGGGCCCGCGGCGCAACACGAACCGGCGGCGACGGCGGCCGTGGTCGTGGTGGGTCTGGGTGTTTTTCCTCCCGCGCGTCACCTACTGGAGGGGGGATACCAACGTAAGGACCAGGGGTACTTATGACTTGTGACTTATGAGACGCGCGCGCGTCACGCGAGGGAGGCCGCACGGTTTCGCCACCCGACTCGCCAGCGGGTCCGGTAGCCGGGTCGCGGATTTCCGCCTCCTTCGCCGTAGCGTCGTATTCACTGTCTGGGCTGGCCTTTTCCCTTGTTTCGGAGGGGTTTTGGTAGATGGTTTGGTGGTGTCGGTAGTCGTGCATGGTGACGACACCATGCCGAGATGACGCCGCCGTGGTGCTGTCGTCTTGCCGCCGTGTTGGCACCGCCTTGCCACCGTCGTGCCCACGCTGTGCCGAGATACCCGTGCCGTCATCGTCGCGACGTGAGGCCGCCGTCGTGCCGACATGGTGCCGGTGTCCTGTCGGCGTGGTGTCGTCGTGGTGGTGGCAGGATCCGGCCGCGAGGAGCATCTCGCGGACGCGGGTGGTCGCGATCTTGCGGAACGCCGACAACGGTAGGACGCCGTTGGTGCGGTTGCGGTGGCAGTAGATCCACATCTGGATCAGTGCCAGTTTCGCCACCGGCGACAAAGGCCCGGTGCGGTGGTTCTCCAGGAAGTCCACCGCGAGTTTGATGTAGGGACGCGGGTCTCGGCGCCGCCCGTCCTCGCGGGGATAGCGGGACTGGTGCTTGCCGTAGTCGTGCATCACATACCCGTCCTGGCGGCAGGGTGTCGACGAGGTGCAGCCATTGTGTCGGCACGGCGACTGCGGGGTGCAGGTGTAGTGCTGCCAGCATCCGGCCGCGGCGAGTACCTCGCGCAGGCGTTTGTGCACCATGCGGTGGGCGTGGGCGGCGGGAATGATGCCGTTGGTGCGGTTGCGGTGGCAGTAGATCCACAACTCGATCAAGGCGAGCTTGGTCACCGGCGAGAGCGGGCCGGTGCGACGGTTCTCCAGGAAGTCGATGCTCAGCTTGATATAGCTGCGTTGATCCCTGCGAACCTCAGCGGGCACGCACGGGTCGGACACCGGCTCGGTGTCCGACCCGCCACGCGCATCGCCGAGGTCGCGCTCAGGCGACCTGTTCGACATCACGAGACTCCGGTACGCCGTCGTGCCAACGCCGCTCGCGCACCCACGCCGCAGCGGTATCGCTCTCGATGAGGTAGCGGCACTCGTACAGCACCCGCGTCACTCGCCCGGCCTCGTCACGCACCTGCCCGACGGCGTGCCACGGTTGGCCGTCGCCGAACGGGTCACCGGGATCCGAAACAACGACCGGCACAGTGGGATAGGCGGGAGCGGTCTTCGCCCCGGTCACGAGACACGACCTTCATCGACCGGTGTGTAGACCGAGGGCCGATGCTTGCGCCCGGTCTCGGCCTGCGAGGAACGCACACGGCCACGTTTGAGCGCCATCCCGACCAGCCAGGACGCGGCCGTGTCATCGACACCCGATAATTCATCGAGAGTGAACGGGTCACCACGCTCGATCAACGCATCGAGGCGATCGGAAGCGCGTTGCTCGGCCGCGGTCAACACCATGCACCCGTAACGCAGCACCCGCGTCTGCAACGTGGTCAGACTCATCCCGAAGCGTTGTGCGATCGACTCGTGCGACATCTGACCCTCGCGCAGGAACCGGTACTCCTCAATGAAGATGCGGCGGGCGTCCTGCGCTTCGATGCTCCTGGCATGAAGCGAGGAACGCCCGCGCACCGTACTCACGCCGACCTCTGATGTTCGATAGCTTCGAGGTAGGCGTGCCAGTCGCATTCCAGCCACCGCAACGGCCCCGACTCACCGTTGAGCGGAAATCCCTTATCCGCCAACCGGTGCGGTTTGGGCTGGGACCGCCACTGCAACAACAACTGCCGACTCACACGCAACCGCTCCGCGATCTCGTCGGTAGTGAGCAAACCGTGCCCGCACCCCGGCGTGTCACATCGTCTCGCCATTCTGATTCACCCCCTCTCCCCATCGTGATCCCGTGCGCCGCGTTGAGCGGCGAGCTTGGCATCCACGGTCTCCATCGCCTCTTTGATCGCGACCACCAACTCCCGCAGCGTGGTCGGTGTGCCCTCGTGATCGACCGTCGGCGCACCCAGCAGTCGGTAGGAGGCGATCTCGCGATACAGCTCCCGCAGTTCTTCCAGGGACTCGACATCCAGAACGCGTTGGCGGAACTCCGCCACGGTCGGGACCTCTTCGCCGCCGTCGAGCCAATCAGCGATCCGGGTCGCCAGCTCCGCACCCGGTTGCGCGATGACCTGCCCGTTCAGGAAGGGCAGTCGGGTTTTGGAGATGTGAAGATTGTTGGACAGGTCGAGGTCGGCGACGATGTCGAACTCGTACTCGAGGCCGTCGCGCTGCACCGGCTTGGTGCCGACCTTGCGCGGCACCGACCGGCCCTTGTCGTCATCGACGACGAGATATTCGGTCTTGGTGCGCAGTGTGACGATCAGATGCCCGGGGAAGGTGAGCATCGCGTCGATCATGCGCCGCTCGTCGGGGTTGACTTCCTTCCAGCCCGAGAACGAGTTGTTGCCCGCTTTGCGGCGGTCGACCTGCTCGAGCATCCCGTCCTGGCCCATCCAATAATGGCTCCAGGTGTCGATGATGAACACCGAGAACCCTTCTCCGGCAGCAGCTCCCAAGATCTCGACCAGGCTCGTCGGTGAGAACCGGTCCGGGTCCAGGGTGCGCCACTGCCAGCCGTTGGTGCCCTGATACTTGCTCGCGGAGCCGCGTTCGGTGTCGACCATCCCGATCCCGCCGCCCTCGCGCTGGGCCCATTCCCACGCCAGCGACAGGGCGGTGTAGGTCTTGCCCGAACCGGACGGACCAGCCAAAGCGAGGCGGGCAGGGGACTTGCGGCGTACCGCGGGTTTGAACTCGATCACCATCACCACCACCGCCGTGATGTGCGGTCGTTGACGATCCCGGCTGCATATTCGACGGCAGCCGGGTTAGACTTGGGTCGCATGACTACTCCCGTAGATGTGCACAGACCCGGCGGGGTGCTAGCCCGTCGGGTCAACTTATGTCTCCCGTAGGTTCGACTGTGCTGTGGCGGTTACTCCTCCTCGATCCGGAACAGCGATTGTGCGGGGATATCCAGTGCGGCAGCGAGTTTCGCGGCAGTGGCGGGAGTGCAGGTGGTTCGCGCTCCCGAGCGCAGCAGGCCGACTATGCTCTTGCCGCACCCCGCTCGCCCGGCCAGCGTCCGCACCGGAATTCCCTTGGCCGACATCGCATCCCGCAGCACGGTCCGCGATGTCAGTCTCGCTCGATAGCTCATCTGCCCCTCCTGGTTCCTCCCACTCTCAACCTACCAGCAGTAGAGGCCGAGTTCTACAGGTAGTCGCAATCAACGCGAATGATTCAGCTGGCAGACGCACTACTAGACGAACAAATCAGGCGCTTCCCGAATGGTTCCGCATCTACTGTTATGTACATGTAGAAAAATGCCCTACCCTTGTGGACATGCCACGCAAGCGCGCTGTTCCCGAACCGTGGGCCTCGGCGATGGCCGCGGCCAACATCGACAGCCGGAACGAACTCGCCGACCTCGCCGGACTCCACGCCACCACCGTCAGCCGACTCATCGACAATCCCGAACTACTGCCCACCCTCGACACCCTCCGCGCCGTCGCCAAGGCCCTCAAACTCGACGTCCGCGACGTATCCCACTGGGCGGGCCTGGACCTCGACACCGACGAACCCTTCATCCCGACCCCCGACGCGACGATGCTCAGCCGCGAACAACGCAAACTCGTCAACGAACTCATCCGCGCACTCGTGGCCACCAACCGACATCCCCGCCCACCCTTGAAGATCCAAACCACCGGATTCATCGTCTCGACCGACGACTGAGCAGAACACCCGACTCTCGAACAAATACCTCTCTCGACCGTTTGTATCCATGTGAATTAAATGTGTTGCCGCCCCGTAGAATTGGAATGTCAATACCGGCTAGCACCCGGAATACCTTCTACGGGAGTTCAAATGAATACGAAGACGGCCGCCTTCGACGCGGGCGGCGATCACTGATGCCTCGAGCCAGAACGAAACCCGGCACTTGGGGCAAAATCACCCGGAAGCGACTGACACCGAAGGGTGTCAAGCCGGAGAAGTGGGAAGCCAGAGCGCAATACCGCGATCTCGATGGTCGCCTACGTCCTGTCACCGCGACAGGACCGACGGCACCGAAGGCGGAGACCACGCTCAGAGAGAAGCTCGACCAACGCTACAAGACCAGCGACGCCGAAGGTGAACTCACACCGGAGACCACCATCGAGATTCTCGCCAACATGTGGTTGGAAAAGGTCAAGGAATCCAGCCCGTGGTCAACCTATCGGCGATACCGCACAGTCACGCTGGGGCACATCACCAAAGGGCTCGGCGGACTCACCATCAACGAACTCACGGCCGCGAAAATGGAAGTGTTCTTCGACAGAGTCAAACGCGAGATCGGATATCCCACCGCGCAACTGACGCGGGTATGCCTGACCGGGATGTTCGATCTGGCTACACGCCTCGGCGCCGCGCGGTTCGGAAATCTCGTCAAACTCACCTCCACCATCCGCGTCGGCAAGAAGCAGGTCGTGGCACTCAATCCCGAGCAGGTGAAGATCGTGCGCAGGCTGCTACGCGCGGACCGGTTGGCCGGTCGCAACGGCATCGCCGACATCGTCGACGTCATGCTCGGCACCGGCGCCCGCATCGGCGAAGTCGTGGTGCTCCGATGGAAACACCTCGACCTCGATCCGAGAGCGTCGGGGGCCACATTGCTGATCGAGGGCACCGCGGCGTGGGGTGAAGGTAAGCCCGTGTACACCCAGCCTTACCCCAAGGGCGGCCCCCAAGCCCGCCGACGGCTGATGCTGCCCGAATGGCTGGCCACCGTCCTGCGATCACTACGCGCGGTGTCAGATCCAGATCCCGAGGACCTGATCTTTCCGTCACGGGCCGCGACCATCCGTCACCCGAACAACGTCCGCACCCAGATCACCGAGGCACGCAACCGCGTCGGTCTGACCGATCTGCCGATGAACCCCCACACCTACCGCAAGACCGTGGGCACCAAGATCGGCCGCAACGACATCGAGAAGGCAGCCTCGCAGCTGGGTCACGCCAGCAGCGCGACGACCCGGCGGCACTACGTCGAGCCCGCCCACGAAGGCCCCGACGCCCGCGAGTACCTGGAGGACTTCGCCGAGATCTGAGCAATCTTTAGAGTAAATTGAGACCTGGGCCGTTTTCAGGCCCAGGTCTCTACTCGTACCAGCACAGTTGCATAGCATCATGCCTGGTCTGCTAGGCTGACGGTCGCGTCACGACGCACGCCGATGTAGTTCAATGGTAGAACTTCTGCTTCCCAAGCAGACAGCGCGGGTTCGATTCCCGTCATCGGCTCCACGAAACCACTTGGTAGACAAGGGATTTCACCCATCGCACCACAGCGGGCACGGGCACTATACCCTATGCACTCCGGCTGGTGGAGGTTCAGAGCCTAGCCCAGGAGCGTCGTCGCTCCAGGTGGTCGTTCGGCGCGATCCGGCGCTTGGGTTCGAGCTGCATTCCGTCACCGGGCGAACGCGCGGACGGCACGACCGGATGTTCGGGTTCCGTGCTGTGGGCGGTGCGCCGTCCTAGCTCGCAGCGCTGGTTCGATCGCAGTGAGCCCGGTCTCCGGCACGGCGAACCGATACCCGTCGCGGGGCTCGGGTCCTGGTGATGATCGCGAACGTCCGACGATCTCCAGCACCTGGACGTTTCGGCAATCGGAGAGCAACCGACCTGTGGTCGCCGACACGCAACCACGGGCGCCGAGCCGAAGTCCCGGCCGGACCGATTCGCCTACCCGGCAGCACCCAACCTGAGTCCTGAACCTATTCGCCCGAAGGCAGATCGGGACTATCGACGAATAGGGGGCATGGGAGGCAATTCCCGACTCACGGTTCGAAAAATTTCTCGTACCGGAAACCTATCGACATTTCATCCATCCGGTAGAAAGATCAGGTTGGACGGTCAACGTCGCCCGCCCGGGAAAGAATCCACACATCGGTCCGATGATTGGACTCCCAATGATTATCAGGAAACTAGTGGCGACCGCAATGTTCGCCATCGCGTCAATGGGCATAGCAATGGCCACAGCGCACGGTGAGGGCACTCTGACAAACCTCACGATGAACGGAGTGGACGGGCCCATCGCCTACACCACCACCCTGGCCGCAGATCACAGCAGCGCAGTCGTCGATCTGGCCGCCGGCAGATTCGAAGTGACGCCGGCGGCGATCAATGTGATCGCCGACGACGGCGCGATCGTCGGCACGATTCCGACGACACTGCGGATGGAGACCGGCCAGAACTTCAGCGTCACACCGTCGCTCGACCCGTCGGCTAGGACGCTGACGCTGACACCGGCAGCCGGCGTGCCGTCACCCGCCGCGGTCACACCCGAGCTTCAGGGCCTGATGCATGACGCCCTGCTCGGCGGTGCCGTGGTGGGCGCGGCGATCGGTTGCGCGATCGGCATTGCCATCGGAATCTGGTTCTTCGTCGTCGGCGCTGTCTTCGGTTGCGCGGTCGGCGCTGCAGTCGGTGCCTCGATCGGCTTCTTCTTGACGCCGTTCTGATCGATCCGGAAGAACCGAATCAAGGTTAGGGAATACGACCGGGCGGATTACATATATCCGCCCGGTCGCGCACTGTCCGAAATGGTCGTTTGGTTCAGTACATCAGGTCGAGTATTGGAACAGCGCAACGATCGTTGCGCGGCGTGATGTCGACGACGAGGGAAAAGGGTCGGGGATCCGCGAAATGGCTCGAGGTGATGTTCGGCTTCGACTCGGCACCAGCTGAGAAGTCGTCTCTTCGGCGAAGTGACAGCAATCGCTCCAGACCGTAGCCACTCGGCGCTCGAGACGACCCGCCGCACCCGCGGACCAACTCCCGGGTGAAGGCCGAACCACGAGCGACGGCGCGGCAGCGTCAGCTCGTTCGCGGGTTCGCGGGTTCGCGACCGCTCAGGCTCACCGGCCACCTGAACCGTCGCCGGACATACTGCCCACGTGTGGGCGAGCGGCAGGCGAACCGCGATCAAACGTTCAACCGGCGAGCAGGCGACGGAACCTACTGCCGTGGAAGACCAACGGCTCGATATCCGCCCGCGTTGCCAAGCGGTGGATCCGCAGGATGACGACCGTGTGATCACCAGCGGGAACCCGCGCCTCGGGAACGCCTTCGATCCACGCCGAAGCGCCGTCGATGAATACCGCGTCACCGGTGCCGCGGTGGAGTTCCGAATCGCGGAAACGGTCACCGTTGCGCGCCCCGAGCGCCTTGGCGGCAGCCTGCTGATCGGTGCCGAGCAGACTCAGCCCGAGGTGGTCGGCGCGCTCGAGCAGGGGCCAGGTGGCAGAGGAGTTCTGCACGCAGAACGAGACGAGCGGCGGGTCGAGCGAGACCGGGACGAAGGTGCTCACCGCGAGTCCATGTGGGACGCCGTCGACCTCGGCGCAGACGGCGACGACACCACTGGGGAAGTTGGCGAAGGCGCGGCGCAGTCCGTCGCCGTCTGCGGGGAACTCGAAGAGGTCATGCATGATTCGTCGCCTTCTCTGTGCTCGACTGTAGGGGGCTGTTGGTGAGTGCGTCGACAACAGGACGCCAGCGCTCGGCGTAGGCGGCGATCGCGCCGTCTTCGAGGAAGGTGCGATCGGACAGGTAGAGACCGGGCAGCGCGGCGGTCGCCCCGATTTCCACCAGCACCGGCTTGAGCAGCAGGTCCGGTGCTAGCGCGTGGGCGGGGCCGGCGCCGAGCATGAGCGGGACCGCTACTACCCCGGCGAGTCCGGTGCCGCCGTCGAATTGTTCGAGGAACAGTTTCAGCAGACCGGTGTAGGTCGCCTTGAAGGTGGGGCTGGCGAAGACGACGAGTTCGGATTCGGCGACGGTGTGCGCGGCCTCCGCTACGGCGGGATCGCCCCAGGACAGCAGGCCGGAGCCGAGCGTGACGAGATCGATGACGGCGGGTGTGGAATCGGGACGCAGTGCCTGGGCGACCAGCGTCGCCGCGGTGAGCGTGCGCGAGGCGGGTTTGGGGTTTCCGACGACGACCGTCACTGACATATTCGTATCCTTCTCTTGCTCGACGGCTCAGAACACACCGTGCTGCGGCGGCGCGGTGTCGTGCAGCAGGGCGCGGCCGATGTGCTGGTACTTCCAGCGGACGGGATCGTGCAGGGTGTGCGTGCGGGCATTGCGCCAGTAGTGATGCAGATTCAGATCCGCTGCCGCACTGCGGGTTCCGCCCACCTCGAAGAGAGCAGCGGAGACTTCGTTCGCGGCACGGTCGGCGAGGATCTTGGCGGTGGCGACGGCCAGTGACGCGCGTGCGACGGCGTCGCCCGACGCGAGTCCCGCACCACCCGGGTCGACACCGGCATCGACAGCGGCGCCTGCGGCGCCCAGTGTCGCCTCCGCGGCCGAGACACCGACGGCCAATTCCCCGAAACGCTGGATCAGCAGTGGATCGTCCACCGCCCGCTGCACACCCGCCTCGAACCAGGGCCGACTCGACCGGCGCACGAAATCCGTTGCCGCGGTGAGTGCGCCACGCGCGATCCCCGCATCGATCGCCGCGTGCAGGAGTTGCGCGAACGCGCCGTACCCGGTCGGCGCGTGTACTGCCGCCGCCCGCGCCACCAGTTGATCCCGCTCGACCAGCACACCGTCGAACACGATGGTTCCGCTGCCGGTGGTGCGCTGACCGATTCCGTTCCAGTCGTCAACGATCCGCACACCGGGCGTATCGGCGGGCAGGTAGACGACGTATTCGCCGGGCGCGAGGCCGAGTTCCTCGTCCGGATCGTCGAGGCGGGTGAGTACGGCCAGCAGATCAGCGAAAAGTGAACCGGTGCAGTAGTACTTGGTGCCGTCGACCCGGAGACGGCTCCCCGCGGGCCGCACGGTGGTGGCGATATCGGCGACCGTCGCGCCGCCGCGCTCGGATTGCGCGTTGGCGATTCTCGCCCCGTCGAGAACGGCCCCGAAGTAGCGCGCCTGCTGGTCGGGATCGCCCGCCAGCCTCAGCAGATTCAGGTAGACGAAATGGCTGTGCGGAATCTGGGCGATATTCGGATCGGCGGTGGCGATGATCCGCACCACCTCCGCGACCACCGTTGGCGCCAAATCCGCGCCCCCGAAAGCGGCGGGCACCGTGATCGCGAGCAGGCCGCTCGCGGCCAAACGGTCCACCTGCGGATACGGCAACTGCCTTGCGCGGTCCCGCGCGGCGGCCCCCACCGCGAATTCCGCCGCGAGATTTCGCGCGATATCGATCGCCTGAGCTGCCGATTCGATGCGGTCGGCGATGACCGCGGTCATCACTGCACCGCCGCGACGGGCTGCCCGGCAGCCGCCGATTCCCGCACCAGCGACAGCACCTTCTCACCGGGTCCGCCGCTGACAGTGGGGACCCGGTAGGCGAACCGGATCTCTCTGCGATCTGCTCGGTGGTCATAGCTACTCCATAGGTCCGAAGAATCGGCCGGTCTGTACTCCGCTTCAACACCGGGACCGGATCGGCAGGAGGGTTTGAATCCGCGCGATCCGATCATCGACGGATTCGAGCCGAGGAACGGGTGCGGATGACGCGGTAATCCGACCGGCACGCTCGCGAATCGCGGTTCGACGGATAGCCATCCGCGATCGCGGTGCGGGCCTACGATGCACGCATGTCGTTCACCGTTGCCGAACTGTCGGGGGATCGCACCGAACAATACCGCGAGCTGAATGCGCAGGCCACGGAGCTGATCGCCGGGGAATCCGACCGCATCGCGAATGCCGCGAACCTGTCCGCGCTGATCTTCCACGCCCTGCCTCGACTGAACTGGGCGGGGTTCTATTTCTTCGACGGGCGAGAACTCGTGGTCGGGCCGTTCCAGGGCAAACCGGCCTGCGTGCGGATCGCCCTCGGCCGCGGTGTCTGCGGCACCGCGGCGCGGACACAGCAGACGCAGGTGATTCCTGACGTGCACGCCTTCCCCGGCCATATCGCCTGCGACCCGGGTTCCCGTTCGGAAATCGTCGTGCCACTTGTCCGCGATGGCACGCTGATCGGCGTCCTCGATCTCGACAGCCCCGATCCCGGCCGATTCGACGATACGGATCGGCACGGACTCGAGGCCGTCGCGCGCGTATTCCTCGAATCGCTGCCCGACGCCGAATGAGTCGAGCACAACGCGCGGCAGCTCCCTGATCGCGCATCTCGACTCCACCGCCCGCACTCGGTCGCTCGCGCTCCAGCCGAAGGGCGGTTGCGCGTATGCGGGCCTGCGGTCTACAGCCGGTGTCGGATCAGGATTTGCCGACGCATTCGGTGCCGATCTTGGCGGCGGCGGCGCGGGCGCGGTCCGCGTCTTCCTTGCTCATGCCGAGAGTCTCTTGATCGACGGCCTTGTTGTCGTATTCGTCGCTGATCAACGTGCGCAGCCCCGCCTGGGAGATTCCCTCGGCGACGTACAGCTCGGCGGCGCAATCGGCGAGCCCCTTGCTCGGAAGTCCCTTGTCCTGCAACGACCGTGAGATATCCGCCGCCGTCACCGGGGCGGGATCGGCCTCGGTGTCCGAACCGCACGCCGACAGCATCGGCAGCGCGACGATTGCCGCGGTGACCAGGAAGATCCGCACCTGATTCCTCTTTCTCGCTTCGATGACACCCGCCCCGTGGGGCGCCGCAACGATAATGCCGCATCGCGGGGCCGGTGGTCGATCGAGCGAGATTCGTTCGCGCACAGGTCGTTGCGCACGTGGACGCTATCCCGCCAGCGGGCCCAGGAACCGGTCGGCGAAATCTCGCAGCGCGGCCTCGTCGTGCAGGTCGAAATAGCCGTCGGGGGTGAGGACAACCGATTGGGCCAACCGCAGCGCGATCTCGGCGGCGGCGTCGGCGTCGACTGCCATCGTCTGGCCCTCGGCCAGCAGTTCACGGCATTGCGCGGCCAGGAATTCCCGGCAGGCCCGCAGGATCGGCGCACCGTCGGTGGTCAGGTACGGCACGAAGATCTCCGGTTCGCTGGTCAGCAGTCGCCCGACCAGCGCATCGGTCCGCACGATCAGCACACAGCGCACGAAACCCTCGACCAACCGCGCGCGCACGGTCGGCCGGTCGGCGACCGCGGCGGCGGTTTCGGCGAGCAGGCCGAGTGTCCACCGTTGGAAGGTGGCCGCTACCAGGTCGTTCTTGGTGGCGAACCGGCGATAGACGGTCGCGCGATTGACCCCGGCCCTGCGGCGGATATCGTCGACGGACGCGCGCCGCAACCCGAAATCGGTGAATTCGGCCAGCGCCGCGTCGAGAATTCTCTCGGTGATCGGATCCGACGCCGCGCTCGGTAGATCGAGCAGAGTGGCGAGCGAAGGCAATTCGACATCTGCCATGGGTTCATGCTGCCACGCCGGGGCAGGCGCGGACCGTGTCTTCACCCGACAGCGGCACGTTCGCGCGCGATGCCAGCCAATGCTCGCGGCTGGTATCGCAGCCGTTCCGGCAGCAGCGGCCAGGCCTTGCGGATCACCGCGACGCGGAGGCGGAACTGCCTGCGCTGCCGCGGCCCCCAGGGCAGGCCGAGCCGTTCACGCAGCACGGGGGGCATGGTGCCCGCCGCGACCAGCCGATATTGATGCATGAACGCGGTGCCGAACAGCCGCCACACCACATCCGGCACATAGGGCAGGCTCATTTCGTCGGGCCGATCCAGCTGGGAGACGACCCAGGCGGCCGATTCGGTGAGGACCAGCCGGTCGGCGCACATCCGGTCGTAGTAGGCGCGGAAGGCGTACCAATCCTGCGGCATCGGCCGCTCGCTGATGCCGTAGAGCCGATACCACTGTTTACTCTCGCTGTAGAGCTGCTGCTTCTCGGCGTCGCTGAGCCGGTGATCGAAGACATCGGCCATCATGATCGCGGACCAGACGAAGGTGGCGTGCGCCCAGAAATAGGTTTCCGGGTCGAGCGCGTGATAGCGATGCCCGTCGGCGTCGACGCCCTTGATATCGCGGTGGTAGTCGCGCACGGCGGCGGCGGTCGCCACGGCTTCCGGTCCGTCGTAGACGGTCCCGGCGATCTGCGGAATCGATCGGAAGATGCGCTCCCACGGCTCGTTGAAGAAATCCGAGTGCTGAGTGACGCCCGCACCGAGCGCGGGCAACATGAGCTGCATGATCCCCGCGGCGGGCGCCATCAACATGACTCGCCAGTCGCCGAAGTATTTCCACAGCAGGGAATCCGGCCCCAACATCTCGGTCTCGGCATCCATGTCGATCGACATCGTCGTCATCGCACTCTCGCTCACTCGGTAGATATAAAGCGACAATATGGCACTCTTTGTCGCTTTGCAATGGTCTCGGCATCGACGGCAACCCGCGCTGCTACTGTTGGCGCTGCGCCAATGAAACAGAGTTGGGATGACTGGATGAGGACGTTGAACCACCACCGGGTCGGCCGGGGTGAACCGCTGGTGCTGGTGCACGGCATCGGCAGCCGCTGGCAGGTGTGGGAACCGATCATCGACACCCTCGCCCGAACCTTCGACGTGATCGCGGTCGACCTGCCGGGATTCGCCGGGTCCGCACCGCTGGAACACACCACCGTCGCGACACTCACCGACGCGCTCGCGGAATTCCTTGCGGCACAGGGCATCGAACGTCCGCACCTGGCGGGCAATTCGATGGGCGGGCTCATCTCGCTCGAACTCGGAGCACGCGGACTCGCGCGCTCGGTCACCGCGTATTCGCCGATCGGGTTCTGGGACAAGGCCGGTCGCATCTGGTGCCAACAGTCGCTGGGAATATCACGCGGACTGATCAGGCCGTTGCGACCGGTGCTGCCGAGCATTCTCGGCACCGCGGCGGGACGAACGGCCTTCCTCTACCTCGTCTTCGGGAAGCCGTGGGCGGTGGACGCGCCGATCGCCATCGACACCGCGAACGGAGCGGGCGACGCACCGGCCTTCGCGGACGCGCTCGCCTCCTTCGATACCGCGCGACTGGGCGAAATCGGCGCACTGGCCGACATTCCCGTCACCGTCGCCTGGGGTAACCGCGACATCCTGCTCACCTACGCCACCCAGAGTCGTCGCGCCAGGACGGCGCTGCCCAACGCCAGACATGTCACCCTGCACGGCTGCGGACATACGCCGTTCTACGACGATCCGGCCGCGTGCGCGAAAGTACTGCTCGACACCGCGGGCACTGCCTGATCAGGCGGCGGCGCTCACCCGCGATCGGTGAGCGTCGCCGGATCCGCCGTGCCGAGCAGGATGCGCACCGCATTACCCCAGCGCTGCTGGATGATTCGGTTCCGATCGAGATCCCCGGTGAGCAGCACGCGCAGCGCGAGGCCGGTCATGATCTCGATGGTGAATTCGGTAATGGTCGGCACCCGAGGATCGTCGGGGAACTCCGCGCGGAAGATATCGCGAATACTGGTGTGCATCAGATCGAACAGCCGATGTTCCAGGGGCAGGAAGGCCGCGAGCAGTTCCGGATCGGTCCGCGCACCCACCCACATCTCCAGCGCCGCCCAGAAGGACGGCCCGTTGAGCATCCGCATGGTCAACTCGACGGCTTTCTCCAGCCGATCCGCGCCGTCGGGAATGGCCTCGAATTCCCTTGTGAGCTGGTCGAATCGCTGCGCGGCCACATATTCGACCGCCCCGGCGAGCAGCGCGGCCTTGGTCGGGAAATGGTGTTGCAGGGTGCCGCGCGCCACCCCGGCCCGCTTCTGCACCGCCAGCGTGGTCGTGCCCGCGTAGCCGACCTCGACCAGACTCGCCACCGCCGCGTCCAGGAGCCGCGTCCGCATGCGCGCGCTGCGCTGCGCCTGCGTCTCCCGGACGCGTTCGGTCATCGAATCAGCGTCCTTGCCACTGGGGTTCGCGCTTCTGCGCGAAAGCGAGCGCACCCTCGGCGGCGTCCTTGGAGAACAGCACCGGCAGCGCGATCTCCCCCTGTTTCGCGAAACCCTCCGCCACCGACCAATCCGGGGACTCGTCGATGATCCGCTTGCTGGCCGTCACCGAAAGCGGTGCCGCAGCGACGATTTCGGCGGCGAGTTCCAGCGCCACGTCGAGCGCGCCGCCCGGCTCGGTGACCCGGTTGACCAGTCCGAGGTCGTAGAGGCGCGTGGCGCTGATGCGTCCGCCGGTCAAAGCCAATTCCGCGGCGATCGGACGCGGCAGCCGCTGGGTCAGGCGAAGCACACCGCCGCCCGCGGCGACGAGTCCGCGTTTCACCTCGGGGATGCCGAACTGCGCGTCATTCGCCGCGACGATCAGATCGCCGGACAGCGCGAGTTCGAATCCGCCCGCGAGCGCGAAACCCTCCACCGCCGAGATCATCGGCTTGACCGGCGGTCGCGCGGCGATACCGAGCGGACCGCGCTCGGTGATGGGCATCTCGCCCTTCGACGCGGCGACGAGATCCATTCCGGCACTGAAGGTTCCACCGGCGCCGGTGAGGACGAGCACCCGCGCGGAATCATCGGATTCGAAATCGTCCACCGCGGCGTGGATGGCCTGCGCGGTCGCCAGATCGATGGCGTTGCGGGCCTCGGGACGGTTCACGGTCAGCACAGTGATCGCATCGCGCCGTTCGACCAGAATCGGGTCGGTCATGGGTGTCCTCTCTCAGAGCAGGGTGATTTTATCGGCATCCGTGATCTCGACGGACGCGCCGAGCGGATCACCGTCGGTGAACGCCGCGATGGTGTCGGCGTCGCAGGCCCTGACCAGCGTACGGGCGCCGTCCGGAGTCAGAGCGCTGATCACAACGGCCTCCGGCTCATCGCCGTCACGAGTCTTGCGATAGGGGACGGTATAGGCCTCGACTGTCGCCGACCCGGTGTAGCCGGGCGCGATCTCGCGGCGGGCGGCGACGGGTTCGGCCTCCACCGCGCGGAACAGGCGACGCGGCGGGCGGGTCGAGAAGACTCCGACACCGTGCTTGGTGATGTACCAGCCGAGCGCGGTGGTGAGGCCGTAGCTTTCGGGGTCGGCGCGCAACACCTGCGCCATCGTCGCGATCGAGTGCAGGGTGTAGTTGTTCCCCGGACCGCCGGCGAAGGTGAGACCGCCCGTCACCGAAAGCGGCCTGGACGGATCATCGATCGGCAGCCCGAATGCCTGCGCCGCGACCTGCACCGCGACCGGGAAGCACGAGTACAGGTCCAGATGCGCGACGTCATCGATGCCGACACCCGCGGCGGCGAGCGCGGAACGCCCTGCCGCGGCGATGGCGGGTGAGGCGCCCATATCGGCGCGCTCGGTGACGAACCACTCTTCGGTGGCGCTCGCCCCGCCGTGCGGGAAGACCCAGCGGTCCCGCGGCACCCCGGCCGCGTCGGCTGCCGCGGCGCTGCACACGATCAGCCCCGCGCCCTGATCCACCGTGAGATTGGCGACGAGCAATTTGGTATAGGGGCTCGACACCAAGCGGTTGGCCGGCGTCGGCGTCACCAGATCCGCGACCGACTGCGCGACCGGCATCCAGGCGTGCGGGTTGCCCACCGCTATCTCGGACAGCCGCGACCACAGCCCGCCGATCCGCTCGAGATGTTCGGCCTTGTTCAGTCCGAGCCGGGCGCGCAGCGCGGTTTCCATCAGGGCGTAGAAGTACACCGGCCCCCACAGACCCGCCGCGTTCTCCATATCCGAGTTGGGACCGCGGTCCGATCCGATGATCTGGGTCGGCAGCACGGTCTCGGCCTGGTCCGGCCAGTCGACCGCGATACCGCCTCGGCTCGCGGCATTGCCCGAGGCGACGGCCTCGGCACCGGTGAGCAGTGCGATCTCGGCCCGCCCCTCAGCGATGTCCTGCGCGAGCAGATTGAGCAGTCGCTGCGGCGCGTCACCGCCGAAGCGCACCGATTGCAGCGTCCGCTTCGGGCTCGCGCCCAGCTCGGCCGCCACCAGCGCGCCGAGATCCGTATACGGCCTGCTCACGGGGGCGACGGACGCGATCACGTCGGCATCGCGCAGCAGGCGATCCCCAGCGCCGCTGTCCGCGCCGGCGCGGCGCAGCGATTCGGCGGCGAGTTCGACCGGCCCCGGCAGGCCCGGCTCGCCCCCACGGTGCACCACCTGGCCTACACCGACGAGCACTGGCGTCCGCGGATCCATTCCGGCTGGCAGCATCATTCCTCCGCTCCATCTCACTTACCGTCAATATTGACGGTAACTTGCGTTCGATTACAGCAGAGCGCACCCGGAGCAGGCAACTGTCGCCGTCACCCAAACTGACTCGCGGGTAACATCCGGGCATGGGCTCCCACATCGCTGTGCGGTTCGACGGTGACCGCGCCTACGTCACCCTCGACCGACCGGATAAACACAACGGCCTGACCATCGACATGCTGCACGGTCTCATCGACGCGGCGCACACCGTCGCTGGTCGCGACCGGGTGCGAGCGGTCATCCTCTCCGGCAACGGCCCGAGTTTCAGCAGCGGTCTCGACATCGCCGGGGTGACGCGCGATCCGCTGGCGATCGTGCGCAACTTCATCCCCCGGCCGTGGCGCGGCACCAACACCTTCCAGGAAGCCTGCTGGGCGTGGCGCAGACTTCCCGTGCCGGTGATCGCCGCGGTACACGGCCGCTGCTATGGCGGCGGCCTGCAGATCGCCCTCGCCGCCGACATTCGTTTCGCCACCCCCGACGCCGAGTTCTCGGTGATGGAGGCCAGACACGGACTGGTCCCGGATATGTCGGGCGCGGCAACGCTATCCCGGCTCATCGGGATGGACAAGGCCCTGCTGCTGACCATGACCGCCGACACCGTCGACGCCGCCTACGCCGCACGCATCGGCCTGATCACCGAGGTGAGCGCCGACCCGACAGCCGCGGCGGAAGCGCTCGCCGATCGCATCGCCACTCGATCCCCGCACGCCGTCGCCGGGGCGAAGCGCCTGTTCGAGCGCACCTGGCAGGCGTCCACTCGCCGGACCCTCGCGATAGAACGCTCGACGCAACTGCCGTTGGTCGTGCGCCGGGCCCGAATGAGCGGCGAACGAACAACGAAATAGCCGCCATTTTCGTTAGATTCGGGATGCAAGCCCCCATTTTCTATGGTTCGGCTGCTAGCATTTGCTCGATTTGCCAGCCAGCTGAAATGTGGCTCGACACACATAACGGGGGGTTGTGGATCGTGCTGCCTTCGGCGAGACTCCGGAAGGCCGCAACCTTGAACAAGACCGCATCCGTCCTGCTATCGACTCTGGCGGGGGCCACGGTTTTGCTCCTCACGGCGACTATCCCTGCCGCGGCAAACCCCAACGCGATCAACCCCATTCCGGTGCTGAACGGCACCACGGGCCTGCCGAACCTGGGCGGGCGGACCAAGGCCGTATTCCAGGTGACCGGAATGGCGAGCCCGAACAGCACCCAGTCCTACAACGTGCTCGGCACCGACCTGGGCATCATGTGGGACAACGGGCAGGACGAAATGCTGACCGCTTTCGGCGACACCGCCGGCATCGGCTTCCCGAATCTGCTCGCGGGCAGCACCTGGGCGTGGCGGAGCAATATCCTGGTACGCAGCCATACCAAGGACCCGTCCGGCGGCGTGTATTTCGACAGTGTGGTACGCGATATCGTCGGCCAAGCACGCGATCTCGTCCCCAGTCCGAAGATCCCGTTCATCGAGATCAGCCGCATCCCGACCGCGGGAATCGCGGTCAACGGCGTTCAGTACATGAGCCTGATGTCGGTGAAGACCTGGGATAACGTCGGCGAGTGGACAACCAATTTCTCCGGACTCGCGGCATCGGCCGATAACGGCGAAACCTGGGCCGATCTCGGCCACACCCGTCGCCCGAACGAGGGCGGTCATGCCAACTTCCAGATGAACGCGTTCCTGAAGGACGGCGGATTCGTCTACGAGTACGGAACCCCTTCCGGCCGGAACAACGCGGCCTATGTCGCCAGGGTGGCCGAGAACGATATCCAGAACCTGGGCGAATACGAGTACTGGGACGGTGGAAACTGGTCGCGCAAGGGTGACGTGAATGCCGCGGCGCCGATCATGGGCGGCGTCGGCGAACTCTCGGTGATGTACAACTCCTATCTCGGACAGTTCATCTCGCTCACCACCGACCCGTTCAACTCGGTCGTGATGCGGCGCTCCCCCTCCCCGACCGGCCCGTGGAGCGCCCCCGAGGTGCTCATCGACACCCGTGAGCTGCCGACCGCGTACGCGCCGTCGATCTTCCCGTACCAGACCGGCCGCGATCTGTACTTCCTGACCACGGTGCACAGCCAGTACAACGTCGTGCTCATGCGCACCACTTTCTGAGCCCGACGAGAACGACGGGACCGGTGCTCACCACGGGCGAGCGTCGGTCCCTTTTCTCGTTTCGACACCCTTGACCTCAACGTTGGTTGACGTCATTGACTGGGTTCGCACGCCCAACCGTCGACCTTCGGGAGATCTCCGTGAACGCACTGTCCGCACCCGGCGACACCGCGACCGTTCGACACTGGTTACACGCCAACGCGCATCCGATCACCGGTACCGACGGCGATCACACCGGAATCGACCTGGACGCGCTGATCGACCGGCTCGGCTCGGCCACCGTGGTCGGACTCGGCGAATCCACCCGATTCTCCCGCCAGACCTATGGCGTGCGCGAACGAATCCTGCGCACCCTGGTGCTCCGGCACGGCTTCCGCGCACTCGCGATCCAGGACAGCGCACGCTCCGGCGACCGCTTCGACGCCTACGTGCGCACCGGAGCGGGAACGCCCGAGAACGTGCTCACCCAAGCCTGGCGCCCGTTGCGCACCGCGCAGACGATCGCGACGATGGAGTGGATTCGCGCGTACAACACCGAACATCAGGACGATCCCGTCACGATCTTCGGCGTGCGCCCCCCGGAGGCGGAATCCGCCGACTACGACGCGGTTCTCGACTATCTACGCGCCGCGGCCCCGGACCTGGCGCCGACCGTCGAATCCCATCTCACACCGATCCGCACCGCGCACCGGATGGACGAACACGTCCAACGTCACCGCGGCGTTCACCCCGGAAGGCCGTTCGCCGAACACGCCCGCGATGCGTACGCGCTGATCGACGGATCGCCCGCGACACCGGAGCGGGACACGGCACTGCACCACGCGCGGGTCATCGTGGAATTCCACGAGAACAGCGTCGCGGGTCGAGGCGGTTTCGGCGGGGACGAACTCCGCTCGGCGCGAAGGATTCTGGAACGGGCGGCCGAGTCGAGAATCGTCTATTGGGATGGGAGCGCGCATATCTCGGGAATTCCGGTCGGTGTCGACCGCACCAGTCCGGACGCCTTCGGCAGCGCGGGCAGCCATCTGCGCAAACACCTGGGGGCCGAATACATCGCGGTGGCAGTCGGATTCCACCACGGCGACCTGGGGATGGGCCGGGCGCCCGCACCCGCCGCCGACCTGGTCGACGCCGAACTCGGCACGGTGGACCTTCCCGCGTACTCCATCGATCTGCGCGCCGGCGCGCCGGAAGCGGTCGACCGATGGCGGCGCGGACCGGCGAAGCTGCGCGTCATCAGCGGGATCTACGACGCGGCGAAGGATTCCGAGGCGAATATGGCGGTGGATTCGCTGCTCGACGCCTTCGACGCGCTCATTCATGTGCGGGCGACATCGCCGGTCACATGGTTGCCCGACTGAATAGACTCCGCACTATGGAGGCCGCTGATTGGGACGCACGCTACGCGCAGGGCGAGTTGGTGTGGGGTGCGCCGCCGAACAACACCGTGGTGGAGCACGTGTACGGGCTGGAACGCACGACCCCGCTGCTGCCCGACATACCCGGCGGTGAACCGCCCGCCCTGCCTCGCGCCCTCGATCTCGCGTGCGGCGAAGGCCGAAACGCGCTCTGGCTGGCGACCCACGGCTGGCAGGTGCACGCGGTGGACTACTCCCAGGTGGGAGTCGACAAGGGCAGAACCGTCGCGACGCGGCTGTCCCGCTCGGTACGCAGCCGCATCACCTGGCAGTGCGCCGACGTCACCGAACTGGACGCGGCAGGGGTCACCGGCCCCTTCGAACTGATCCTGATGGTCTTCCTGCACCTGCCCGCCGACCAGCGCCGCACCGTTCTGCACGACGCCGCCAACCGCCTTTCCCCCGGCGGCACGCTGCTCGTCCTCGGCCACGACACGATCAACCTCACCGAAGGTTTCGGCGGCCCCCAGGATCGCGCCATCCTCTTCACCCCCGACGACATCACCGCCGACCTGGCCCCGTTCCATCTCGACATCCGCCTGGCCGGCCGCGTGCACCGGCCCACCGAAGACCGCGACGCCATCGACGCCCTGGTGGTGGCAACTCGTCCCCCAACCCCCGACACCCCTTCCGCGACAATCGAATAGGAAGCGGATGCCGCTCACCGGTGCGGTTATCGCCGACCGGCGACCCGCCGTGCCTGCCTCACGCCGCGCAGAATTCGTTGCCCTCCGGATCTCGCATCACCCACCAGTGACCGGCAGGCCCCTGGTCCACCTCGTGCACCCTGGTCGCCCCGAGCACTTCGAGCCGGGTCACCAGCGCGTCGAGACCACCCGGCTCACTGTGAATATCCACGTGCAGACGGTTCTTGCCGGACTTCGGCTCGGGCACATCCTGGAAAAGCAGCCGACGACCGTGGCCGACGCCGCTGATGTCGTCGAACGGGTCGTCGGGATGGCGGATACCGGCCAGACCGCGGAAGATCCTGTGGCCGTTGTGCTCGACGACGGCGTCTTCACCGATATGACCGGCGGCCAATAGCCGTTCGATGAGCGCGCTGGGATCCTCCACCTCGTAACCGAGCGCGGCGGCCCAGAAGTCCGCGAGGTCCGGCGCATTCGCGCTGTCGACGACCAACTTCCAACTCAATGCCATATTCCAGTTATAGGCGCACTGTCCGACATATTCGGCCGCCATGTACGGCTGCCGCGCGGCGAGATCTATCCGCCGGAGCGCGGCGATCTCACTGCGACCAGCGCCGCAGCCATGGGCTCACGGTCGCGGTGATGACATCGAAACCGCCGCGGAAGGAATGCGGCTGGCCGGGGACGACGCGGACTTCGGCGGCATCGGCCGGGTCGGGGATGCCGAAGGGGTCGTTGGCCCCGTTGATGACCACCACCTCGATATCGCCGACGGCGAGTAGTTCCTCGCGCCGGGACTTCTCCGGCTTACCCGGCGGATGCAGGGGAAACGACAGCGCGAGCACGCCGCGGGCCCGAGCGGCGACGGCGGTCCGGCAGGCGACGCGCGCACCATTGCTGCGACCGCCCTGGATCAGCGGTTTACGCACCCGCTTGCGCATCGCGGCGACGATTTCCAGCCACGCCGCGTCCTGCGCGACGGCGGAACCGGGGGCGCGACGGCCCGCGACCCGGTACGGCTGCACCACCCGCGCCACCGCGCCACCCGATTCCAGTGCCGTATCACGCACAGCCAGCAGATCCGCGGCGTCGACACCGCCGCCGGAGCCATGGGTCAGCAGCAGCAGGAAGCGCGCGCCACGCGGTTTGTCGAGTTCGACCTCGGCGGGCCCCGCACTCGTCTCGATCTGCACACCTCACGGTATCGCCCACCCTGGGCTGGTGACCCGCCACAACACCGGCGGCTGCGCCCCGCATTCCGCTCACACCGCGCTCACCTACTAGGTGAGTCGCGGCGCGGCAACGGCGTGGCGGTGTTCTCCGCGTCACATTCCCCGCTCGAGCCTTTGCCGACTCGATTACCGGCCGGTAATATACCGAGTAAGTTACCCGCGAGTAGCATGCGGAAAACCGGCTACCCGGTGGAGCGAAGAACGGGCGGGAACGGCAGACAACCGACCGCACCAACTCAACGGAGAGTGAGTACCGAAATGGGTCACTACAAGAGCAACGTCCGCGACCTCGAGTTCAACCTCTTCGAGGTGCTCGGCCTGGGTTCCCTCCTCGAATCCGGCGCCTACGGCGATCTGGACACCGAGACGGTGAAGGAGATGCTCAGCGAGGTGCGTCGCCTGGCCGAGGGCCCGCTGGCCGACTCGTTCGCCGACGGCGACCGCAACCCGCCGACCTTCGACCCCAACACCCACACCGTCACTCTGCCGGAATCGTTCAAGAAGTCCTACCGCGCCCTCGAGGACGGCGGCTGGTCCAAGGTTCCCGTCCGCGAGGAGCTCGGCGGCCTCGGCGCCCCCAGCGTCATCGGCTGGGCACTCGGCGAGATGATCCTCGGCGCCAACCCGCCCGCGCAGATGTACGCGGCGGGCGCGGGCTTCGCGCAGGTCTTCTACAACAACGGCACCGACGAGCAGAAGAAGTGGGCCCAGGTCATCGCCGACCGCAACTGGGGCGCCACCATGGTGCTGACCGAGCCCGACGCCGGTTCCGACGTCGGCGCGGGCCGCACCAAGGCGATCAAGCAGGAAGACGGCTCCTGGCATATCGAGGGCGTCAAGCGCTTCATCACCTCGGGCGACTCCGACGACCTGTTCGAGAACATCATGCACCTGGTGCTGGCCCGCCCCGAGGGCGCGGGACCTGGCACCAAGGGCCTGTCGCTGTTCTACGTACCCAAGTGGCACTTCGACTTCGACACCAAGACCAAGGGTGATCGCAACGGCGTCTTCGTCACCAATGTCGAGCACAAGATGGGCATCAAGGTCTCGGCCACCTGTGAGGTCACCTTCGGCGGCCACGGCGTACCCGCCAAGGGCTGGCTGGTCGGCGAGGTGCACAACGGCATCGCGCAGATGTTCGACGTCATCGAGAACGCCCGCATGATGGTCGGCACCAAGGCCATCGCGACCCTGTCGACCGGTTACCTGAACGCGCTGGAGTACGCCAAGACCCGCGTGCAGGGCGCCGACCTCACCCAGATGACCGACAAGACCGCGCCGCGCGTCACCATCACCCACCACCCGGACGTGCGCCGCTCGCTGGCTACCCAGAAGGCGTACGCCGAGGGCCTGCGCGCCATCTACCTCTACACCGCCGCCCACCAGAACGCCGACGTGGCGCAGCTGGTCTCGGGTGCGGACGAGGACATCGCCTTCCGCGTCAACGATCTGCTGCTGCCGATCGTCAAGGGCGTCGGTTCCGAGCGGGCCTACCAGTACCTGACCGAATCGCTGCAGACCTTCGGCGGCTCCGGCTTCCTGCAGGACTACCCGATCGAGCAGTACATCCGCGACGCCAAGATCGACTCCCTCTACGAGGGCACCACCGCCATCCAGGCGCAGGACTTCTTCTTCCGCAAGATCGCCCGCGACCGTGGCGTCGCCCTGGCCCACGTGGCGGGACAGATCCAGAAGTTCATCGAGTCGGAGGCGGGTAACGGCCGTCTCAAGGCCGAGCGCAAGCTGCTCGCGACCGCGCTCGAGGATGTCCAGGCCATGGCCGCCACCCTGACCGGGCACCTGATGGGAGCCCAGCAGGATCAGACCGAGCTGTACAAGGTCGGTCTTGGTTCGGTGCGCTTCCTGCTCTCGGTGGGCGATCTGCTCATCGGCTGGCAGCTGCTGCGTCAGGCCGATGTCGCCATCAAGGCGCTCGACAACGGCGCGACCGGGTCGGACGTGGCGTTCTACACCGGCAAGGTCGGCGTCGCGCAGTTCTTCGCCCGCAATATCCTGCCGGAGCTGACCGCGACCCGCGCCATCCTGTCGAACCTGGACAACGACATCATGGAGCTCGACGAAGCCGCGTTCTGATGAGTCGCTGAATACCTGCGAAACGGCCCGGAGGCAGAAGTCTCCGGGCCGTTTCGCACGTCAGCGCTATTTCGTATCGGGGAAGAACGGGGGCAGATACTCCTCGCCGCGCACCGGCGTCAACTCGTCGATGACGACCAGATTCCCGCCCGACTCCTTCGCCCGGTACATCGCGGCATCCGCACGTTGCAGCAGGATCTCCGGCGCGGGCCGGGGACTGTCCGCGTGGGCGTCGGCGTCGAAGACCGCGACGCCGACGCTCGCCGTCACCTCGACCTCCGATTCGGTCGTCACGGCGACGGCGCGGCGCAGGCGTTCCGCTTCGGCCCTGGCATCGGCGGGCGTGATCGGCGCGGCGATGACGAACTCCTCGCCGCCCGTGCGCGCCACCACCGCGTCGGTATCCGCGGCGGCGCGCAACCGCCGGGCCGTCCGGATCAGCACGGTATCGCCGACCCGGTGACCGAAGGTGTCGTTGACACTCTTGAATCGGTCGAGGTCGAAGGTCATGACGCAGATCGCGCTGTGCCCGTCGATCAGCCGCGGCAGGCGGTTCTCGAGGCCGCGCCTGTTGAGAAGTTCCGTCAGCGGGTCCGACAGCGATTCGGTGCGCAGCAGCCAATACATGAACTGCAGGGCGGGCAGCGCGCCCGCGACCGCCCCCACCATGAGCAGCGCGGCGGCCACCGCCAGCCGGACATCACCGCCGTCGATCGCCACCAGCGACGACAGGACCACGACCGAGATGAGCGCCCATACGGCATGAACGGCCAATACCTTGGCGCTGTGGAAGAAAGCCAGGTAGCTGCCGGACGCCACGAACAGAATCGCGCCCATGGCCCCGAACAGACGGTCCGTCACCTGCAGGAACGCGACAGTGAACAACACATCGACGAATCCCATCAACAGCAGTGACTCCGCCTTGCCCGGCCAGGGCAACAGCCACCACCGCAGTGTCCAGCACACCCCGGTGACCACCCCGATAACAGTCGCCGGACTCGGATGGCCGGGGGGCCCGAAAGAGGTCCCGGCGATCACCATGGACAGAACGACCAGGCTGACCCCGGGCAGCCCGACCAACCACTTCAGCGGCCGCAACGCGGATCGAGCCGCGAGGGTGCGGATCAGCCAGTGGTAGTCGACCGGGTCGCGCCACCAGGCACGCAATGTCTTGTCGTCATCCATCAGCTCACCCGTGGTCGAGACCATGCGCGTCGATCATCGTCAGCGCCGAGCGTGAGATCACCGGGTGCCGGATCTCGCCTGGTCATCCGAGCAGTCTAGGACCGGCGGACGCATGCCCGACGCGCGCATATGTGCTCCAGCCCACTATATGCAGTCGGCGGGGACGATCTTGGTGATTCCCCGAAGGACTCGATCCGGTGAACGTGTCCCGCCCCACAGTGCCGTACACCACACGAATTCACGATCAACGGGCACAATGTTGCGGGCAGACCGCGCGCCACAGGAGGGATTCGTCCGGATGAAACGATCGCTGTCGGCACTGACCAGAGCCTGTGCCATCGGCGCGGTGCTCGCCATCGGATTCGCCGGCCCGTCCGTCGCCGATCCGAACAATGTGAACCCGATCCCTGGGCTGAACGGCTGGCGCGGACTTCCACAGCTGTCCGGCTCCACCCGGGCCGTCTTCCAGATGACTGGCATGGACAGCCCGAACCGCACCCAGAACGTCAACCTGCTCGGCACCGACCTCGGCATCATGTGGGATGACGGCCGCGGCAACATGATCACCGCCTTCGGCGACAGCGCCGGACTCGGCATACCCAATCTGCTGGCGGGCAGCGTGTGGGCGTGGACATCCAATGTGCTGTTCCGCAGCACCACCAAGGATCCGTCGAACGGGATATTCTTCGACAGCGTCGTGCCGAATCCGTTGCCGAGCCCCAAAATTCCCGGTATCGAGATCAGTTTCATTCCCACCGCGGGCATTTCGGTGGGCGGTGTGCAGTACATGAGCATGATGTCGGTGCAGGGGTGGGGCGAGCACGGCAAGTGGACGACGAACTTCTCCACCCTCGCCGTCTCCGGTGACGGCGGGCAGACCTGGGCGCAATTGCCCAACACCCGCCGCGCGAATGTCGACGGCTGGCAGAACTTCCAGCAGAGCGCCTTCGTGAAGGCGGGCGGTTACGTCTACCGATATGGCACCCCCGCCGGGCGCGCGAATCCCGGATTCGTCTCCCGCACAAAGGAAGCCGATATCGCGAATCTCGATACCTACGAGTATTGGGACGGCAAGGAGTGGAAGCCCGACATCAAGGTCGCCGCGCCCGTCGTCGGTGATGTGGCCGAACTGTCGGTGATGTGGAACGACTACCTCGGTCAATACGTCATGCTGACAACCGATCCGGCGAATTCGGTCGTGATGCGCACGGCACCGTCGCCGGAAGGTCCGTGGGGTGCGCCGCGCGTACTCATCGACGCGCCGTCGCTGCCCACCGCCTACGCCCCGATGATCTTCCCGTATCAGACCGGGCGTGACCTGTACTTCCTGCTCACCATCCACACCCAGTACAACGTCGTTCTCATGCGAACACCGCTGGGGTAGTGGCGGCTACGACGAAACGGCCCGGATCGCTCCGGGCCGTTTCCGTATTCGTCGCGTCGCCGTGGGCGGATCAGGCCGGGGTGGACGACCCGCTTCCGAACAGGCGGTACAGCCCGATCGCCAGGTTGCCCGAGCCGTTGCCCCAGCCGTCCAGCCACGGGTTGTCGTATCCGGTCGCGATTTCCGAGCGCGTCGGCAGCGGCTTGACGTCACCCGATCCGGTCGACAGCAGATTCGACAACCCGGTACCGAAATTCGACGAACCCGACGCCGACCCGGTGTACGGCTCGAGCACCGGCGCGGCAGTGGGCACATCGGCGGAAGCCACCGCGACACCGGAGAGAACGATTCCGGCCGCCGCGACCGCAGTACCGAACAGGCGAATCATGCGCATGGAGATATCCCTTTTCTCGAAAGTCCGGTCGGCGCGAAAGTCAGCCGACCGGCACATGCTCATCACGCGAGATTTTCGACCTGCGACGTGGTGGTGAACGGGCAGCGAACGACGTGCTAAATCGTCCGTTCGATCCGGACGGCAGCGGTCAGGATTCCCGCGGAACGGGCGGACACCCGCCGAAACGAGTGGCCCCACCACGACGGCGCCTGCCGCAGTGGGGCCGGTCCGCACCGCGAAGATTACTGAGCGGTCGGAGCGGGGGGCTCGCCCGGCTTCGACGAACCGGTCGCGAGGGCCTGCAAGACCTTGGCCAGCGACTCCGAGGAGCCCGTGCCCGCAGCGGGCGGGGGTGTGGTTTCGCCTGCGGCGGCGGCCATGCCCGCGCCGGAGAGGACGATGCCTGCGGCGGCGGCGCCGGTCAGCACGAACATCGAAATCTTCTTCATGACCTGAATCATTCCCATCGAGTTGTTTCCCATGCCGTTAGCGGACCAGCTAACGACTGGGAACAGTCCTATCACGGACCCGGCATAACCCGGCAGCACATTCCAACCGGTAGATCCAATCGGCATTGCCTGAGGTTAACGGGTGTTTCACAATGCGTGACTTATCCGTGAGACTTCAGAAGGAAACAGAAATCGCAAGGATTTACCCACAATGGTAGATCCCTACTGCTAACAGGTGGTTTCTCGCTGAAATGCATGCGCAGGCGAATCGGAGATGCCCCCGCTTTCCGGGGTTCCGATGACGGATTCCAGAATTGCGAGACATAACTTGTGGGGGCACGCTACGTTCCGAGCAAACACGGCACCCCCCCAATTAGAGGGGCAGCTATCGAACATATGGCAATAGTTCAGCTATCTTGAGACAAAATTCACCACTGGGGAATGTAACGTAGGCATGCTCATTTCGATCACGCCAACCTTTTGGGCAAACCCGGTCATCGACCATGCCGCACCGCTAGTGGACACGACAGACACCGAGTCGCACCCGTCGGGCGCGCTGTGCGTCGATATCGGAATCGAGTTACGGCTCGCCGAAGACACGGTGCCCCAGAATGATTCGCGGATACCTCGGCATTCGCACCGCTGAGATGATCGCCGCCGATCAGCGTCGCAGGTGCGCGATTTCAGAACCAGTCAGCGTAATGCCTACTCGCACTTGACGACCGGGATCGGGTCGTACTTCACCGTCCGGGTATGGCGCGAGATTTCGCGTCCGGTCTTGCGGTCGGTGATGATGCGGGTGTCGGAGATGGTGAACCCGGGAGCGCCCTCGGAGGCGATGCAGTCCTTGCCCTTGGGCAAGGTGACGGTATTGGGTTCGGTGGGTTTGGTCTTCTCGCCGGTGACGGACTCGACATTGACGGTTTTGGTGCCCCAGAGCCGGACGGTGATCTCCGAGCCGGTCGCCGAAGTCTCGATGTAGACACCGGATTGGGTGTTGTTGCGGAATTGGAGGTCGATGGCGCCGTCGAAGACGGTGGCTTCGCGGGCGGCCGGGTAGCGGGAGATGTAGTAGCTGTGCTCGGTGTGGCCCGCGTCCTCCAGGCCCGCGAAATAGGCGGCGTTGTAGAGAGTGGTGGCGAATTGGCTGATCCCGCCGCCGACGGCGGTGCTGGGGCGGCCGTGGTCGATGATGCCGGATTCGACGTAGCCCTCGGCGGTGCCGCGCGGACCGGTGAACTCGTTGAGGGAGAAGGTGTCTCCCGGTTTGATCACCGCGCCGTTGACCTTTTGCGCGACGGTGCGGATGTTGACGCCGGAGGGACCGCTGAAGCCGCCGGTGGTGAAAACTCCCATGGGCTCGACGATGCCGAGGGCCTCCGCGGCCTCGGTGGTGAGGGCCGGTTCCACCTTTTCGTAGACGGCCTTTCCGGTGCGCTCCTGCGGTGCGACCAGCAGGGCGGGGAGTTGTTCCAACGTCTTGGGCCAATTGATCTTGTCGCCGATCACCGCGGGTACCACCCGGGCGGCGCCACCGGCGACGGTGAAGGTCGCGTCCTTGGGTTGGACCTCGGAGGCAGCCAATTGCGGCGCGAGCAGGCCGACCGCCAGGTTCTGGTCGACGGCGAGGCCGAGCCCGCCGTGTCCGTCCGGCGCGAAGGAGATCAGGGTCGCGATCTGGGCCGGGTCGAGTTTGGCGTCGCCGCCCTTGCCCGCGAAGAACACATCCGCCCGCACGGCGGGCTCGGCGACCTGGTGCAACGCCTGGTCGACGGCCTCGGGGCGCACCGTCAACGGCGCGGGCACCACGGGCAAGTCGACGGCCGCACCGAGGACCCAGCTGTCGATGAGCAGGGTGCGCGCGGCGGCCGTGTCCATTTCACGGCCGGGCACGGGCGGCACCGCGACCGGTTTGCCACTGTGGAATTCGATGGTGCCCTCGACGGTCGGGCGGTCGTGCACGCGCAACGAGGTGAGCTGCTGATTCAACGCGGCCTCGTCGACACGGCTCGCGACGGGAACGTGACGCATGCCGAACAACGAGGCGAATCGGGTGAACGGATTGGTCGGCTGACCGCCGATACGCTGCCAGGTCGCGTCCCAGTCGACCTGGAGTCCCGCGGCGGCCGGAACCATACTGGTCTGCACGTCACCGATGCGCAGCGGCAATTCCTCGTTCGACCGGTTACCCAGTGCGGCATGGAGTTTGGAGTCCGCGGCGGCGGGTTCCATTCCGCCGATATCGACACCGGCGACCACGACGCCACGTGGCACCTCGCCGGAGGTGCTCACCCGGTCCGCGAGGTAACCGATAACAGCCAGAGCGAGCACCGCGCCGACCGCGACGCCGACCCGCGTTGTCGTCGGCGATTTCCACCACGGGTTCGGTGCGGACGCCACGTTCGAGCGCGGCGGTTGCGCGGGCGGGCGCGGCGATCTCGGTCTCGGGGTGTTTGGCGGCGTCGGGCGCTGGGTACGCAGAGGCTGGGTCGGCGCGGAACCCCAGCCCTGGGTCGGCGGCTCACCCGCCCGGTTCGATTCGAGGAGCTGACGTAGCCCGACCTCGCCGTGCTGCCGGCCTCGGTCGTGACTTCCGGTGCTCGACTCGCTCGTCACGAACCGTCCTCCCCGCTGAAGCTTCAAGGAACCCGCACTGTGCGGATCTCCCCAACGATAGTGGCCGCTATCGCCCACGTCCGCACAGCACGAAGGCGCGGATGGTATCGCGCGAGGAAAACCACTGGCACGTGAAAGAGCCCCGCGCAGTTGCCGGGTCGGGGGTCTGGCAACTACGCGGAGCCGATCTGTTTATCGGCGCAGCGCACAGCGCGTTACACGACTCACGCAGGATCGGTGAGGACCACCGCGGAAAGAATCGGGCGTGACTCTCGCCACATCGCTCGCCAGACACGAGGGAGATGGACCGAATGCAGCTAGGAATGATCGGCCTCGGCCGTATGGGCGCCAATATCGTGCGACGCGTCGTCGGGGACGGACACACGTGCGTCGGCTACGAACGCGCCGCGGGCAAGATCGACCCGCTCAAGGCCGAACTGGGAGACAGCTTCGAAGGCAGTACCGATCTGCCGGATTTCGTCGCGAGGCTGCGCACGCCACGCGTGGTGTGGGTGATGATCCCCGCGGGCGCGACCGGGGCGGTGATCGACCAGCTGGCCGATCTGCTGGAACCGGGCGATATCGTCATCGACGGCGGCAACAGTCGGTACCACCAGGACATCGAGCGGGCCGCCGAGTTGACCCCCAAGGGCATTCACTACGTGGATATCGGCACCTCGGGCGGTGTTTTCGGGTTGACCCGCGGCTTCTGCCTGATGATCGGCGGCGAGACCGGACCTGTCGAATATCTGGATCCGCTGCTGAAATCCATCGCGCCCGGCGTCGAGGCCGCCGAACGGACACCGGGACGAACCGGGGAGCCGTCCACCGCCGAACAGGGCTACCTGCACTGCGGTCCGGCGGGTGCGGGACATTTCGTGAAGATGGTGCACAACGGCATCGAATACGGGGCGATGGCCGCCTACGCGGAGGGCCTCAGCATCCTGCACAAGGCGAACTACGGCGCGGAGCAGTCCGGGGCGTACTCCGCCGAGGAGACGCCGCTCGAACGCCCGGAGTACTACCGGTATCGCCTCGATATTCCGGAGGTGACCGAGGTGTGGCGACGCGGCTCGGTCATCGCCTCGTGGTTGTTGGACCTCACCGCGGGCGCGCTGTACGCCGATCCGAACCTGGATTCCTTCGATGGACGGGTCTCGGATTCCGGCGAGGGACGCTGGACCGTTGATGCCGCGATCGACATCGGGGTACCCGTTCCCGTCCTCGCGGCGGCGCTGTTCCAGCGCTTCTCCTCGCGGGGCGATTCGCTGTACGCGGACAAGATGCTCTCGGCCATGCGCGAGGCCTTCGGCGGGCATCACGAATTGCCGAAAGGGTAAGGGCTACAACGAAACGGCTTCTTGTCACCACACCCACGGCTGGAACGCCCGCACCTATTACCCCCGGTCAGAAGAACAAACCGGCCGTTCCGCTCACCCCGAAAGCCCGATTGCAGTAGTTTTTCACCGGCTGGTCCCATCCGGTCCGCTTCGGCACCACTACGGCTTCCGCTGCGGTCAACCGATCCGGCCGGAACCGGGATACGGCAGAGGGTGGCATCCGATCCCGGGGAAGGATCGGATGCCACCTCTCGATTCCACTGTGCGAGTCACCCGCCGCTTTCACCGCGAGTCGGCGGCACCCGACCGACGGGACCGGATGCCGCGCGATCGCGCACTACCCTTCTCAGCGCTCCAGGATCGCGACGACGCCCTGACCACCCGCGGCGCAGATGGAGATGAGGGCGCGGCCCGAACCCTTTTCGGCGAGCATCTTCGCGGTGGAGGCGACGATGCGGCCGCCGGTCGCGGCGAAGGGGTGGCCCGCGGCGAGGGACGAACCGTTGACGTTCAGCTTGGTGCGGTCGATCGAGCCGAGGGCGCCGTCCAGGCCGAGGCGCTCCTTGCAGTACTGGTCGGATTCCCAGGCCTGCAGAGTGGCGAGCACCACGGAGGCGAAGGCCTCGTGGATCTCGTAGTAGTCGAAATCCTGCAGGGTCAACCCGTTTCGGGCCAGCATGCGCGGCACCGCGTAGGTGGGGGCCATCAGCAGGCCGTCGGGGCCGTGGATGTAATCGACCGCGGCGACCTCGGAATCGACGAGGTAGGCCAGGGTCGGCAGGTTGCGCTCGGCGGCCCACTCGTCGCTGGACAGCAGCACCGCGGACGCGCCGTCGGTCAGCGGGGTGGAGTTGCCCGCGGTCATGGTCGCGCCGCCGGCCTTGACGCCGAAGACGGGCTTCAGCGTGGCCAGCTTCTCGACGGTCGAGCCGGGACGGAGATTGTCGTCGCGGGTCAGACCGAGGAAGGGGGTGATCAGGTCATCGAAGAAACCGCGATCGTAGGCGGCGGCCATATTCTTGTGCGACAGATAGGCCAGCTCGTCCTGGGCCTCGCGGGCGACGCCGAATTCCTTGGCGGTGATGGCGGCGTGGTCGCCCATGGACAGTCCGGTGCGCGGTTCGGCATTGCGCGGGATCTCGATGCCGAGCATGCCGGGACGCAGCTGACCGACGAGCTTGAGGCGGTCCTTGTTGGACTTGGCGCGGTTCGCGTCGAGCATCCACTCGCGCATGCCCTCGCTGACCCCGATCGGCGCGTCGGAGGTGGTGTCGGTGCCGCCGCCGATGCCGGCGTCGATGCGGCCCGCGGCGATCGCGTCGCCGACGGTGACGATGGATTGCAGACCGGTACCGCAGGCGAGCTGTAGATCGTGGGCCGGGGTGTAGGGGCTCAGCTTGGAGCCGAGGACACTCTCGCGGATCAGGCTGTGCTCGCCGACGCGCTTGAGCACGGCGCCGCCGACGACCATCCCGAGACGTTCACCCTGCAGGTTGAATCGGCTGACGAGTCCGTCCAGCGCGGCGGTGAACATGTCCTGGTTGGAGGCGTGCGCGTACGCCTTGTCGGAGCGGGCGAACGGAATCCGGTTACCGCCCACGATCGCGATCGGGCGCGGCTGCCGTGGGGTCTTGGCCGAACGGGCTTTGCTTGTCACTCGAGTCTCCAGGTCTCGTGGGTGGGCATATGCGTTGGGAACAACTGTCCGCGCGCCGTCACGCCGGGCCGAGAAAGGAGATTCCGTCGGCGAGTCGGGCGAGCGGCGATATCGGTTTACTTTAAACTTACTCTGGAGTAAGTTAATTGTCGACACCGTACCCCGCACGTGTTCAGCACGTTCGCCTCGGGGCATGAGTACACGAGACCACCACGAGACACAGAAAAGGTAGGAATTGTGGCAGCCAGCAAGAGCTCGGTCAGCAAGAGCAAGGGCGCACCCAACCTCTACGGATCGTTCGTACACTCCGCCCCCGGCCAGTTCCTGGCGAGCAAGCTGGGCCTGCCGAAGCCGGAGAATCTGCGCCGCTACGCCAAGGGCGAACCGCCGCTGCCCGGTCCCGTCCTGATCGGCGGCAAGGGCCGCGTGGCCGAGCCGGTGCGCGCACTGCTGTCCGACTACACCTTCGCCGACTCGCTGAGCCAGGGCGCGAAGCACGGCGCGCTCGTCTTCGACGCCACCGGCATCCGCTCCGTCGAGGATCTCGCGCAGCTGTTCGAATTCTTCCAACCCGCCATGCGCAGCCTCACCCCGTCGGGTCGCGTCCTCGTCATCGGTACGACGCCCGAACTCACCGCGAGCGTCGACGAGCAGATCGCCCAGCGCGCGCTCGAGGGTTTCACTCGTTCGGTCGGTAAGGAACTGCTGCGCGGCTCCACCGCGCAACTGGTCTACCTGTCGCCGGAGGCCGCCCCCAGCGCCAGCGGACTGGAGTCCACACTGCGCTTCCTGCTCTCGGCGAAGTCGGCCTTCGTCGACGGCCAGGTCATCCGGGTCGGCTCGGCCGATTCCACCGCACCGGCCGACTGGGACAAGCCGCTGGCGGGCAAGGTCGCCGTGGTCACCGGCGCGGCACGCGGTATCGGCGCGACCATCGCCGAAGTCTTCGCCCGTGACGGAGCCACCGTCATCGTGGCCGATATCCCGGCCGCGGGCGAGGCGTTGTCGCAGACCGCGAACAAGGTCGGCGGGACGGCGCTGGCGCTGGACGTCACCGCCGCCGACGCCGCCGAGAAGCTGGCCGAATTCGCCACCGAGCGGTTCGGCGGCATCGACATCATCGTGCACAACGCGGGCATCACCCGCGACAAACTGCTCGCCAATATGGACGAGGGCCGCTGGAATTCCGTTATCAACGTGAATCTGGCCGCGCCGCATCGCATTACCGAGGGCCTGGTCGCGCGCGGCGCGCTCAGGGAAGGCGGACGCGTGATCGATGTGTCCTCCATCGCCGGTATCGCGGGCAACCGCGGCCAGACCAACTACGGCGCGTCCAAGGCCGGTGTCATCGGCATGGTCGCCGCCGAAGCGCCGAAACTAGCGGAGAAGGGCATCACCATCAACGCGGTGGCGCCGGGCTTCATCGAGACGGCGATGACCGCGGCCATCCCGCTCGCCACCCGCGAAGCCGGGCGGCTGATGAGTTCGCTGTTACAGGGCGGCCAGACCGTCGATGTCGCGGAGACCATCGCCTACTTCGCCAGCCCGGCGTCGAATGCGGTGAGCGGCAATATCGTTCGGGTCTGCGGGCAGAGCCTGATCGGAGCATGATGACGCAGACGATCTCGCTCACCGAACCGCCGAAGAACAGCAAACTCTTCGTCAAGGCCGCACTCGGCGCGGTGCCCTTGCTTTCCCAGCGCAAATCCTCGCTGCCGGATCGGGTCGTGCGGCTCGAGGGTTTCCGGGTCGACCCGGATCATCTGGCCGCGTACTGCCGGGCCACCGGATTGCGTTTCGGCGATTCGCTGCCGCTGACCTACCCGTTCGTGCTGAGCTTCCCGCTGGCCATGCAACTGGTCGTGGCCCGCGACTTCCCGTTCGTCGCGGTGGGAGCGGTGCACGCGGAGAACAGGATAGAGCGCGCGCGTGAGATCTCGGTGGCCGAGCCGCTGGATTTCGACACCCATATCGAGAATCTGCGCGAGCATCCCAAGGGCCTGCTCGTCGACGCCGTCACCGAGGTGAAGGTCGGGCGGGAACTGGTGTGGCGTCAGGTCACCACGTTCCTGCACCAGCAGCGGACCTCGCTGTCGGGCGGGCCCAAGCCCGAACCCAAGCCGGACGAGGTTCCCCCGCCGCCGCTGCGCACGCTGCGGGCGGATCAGAAGACGATCAACCGGTATGCCGCGGCCTCCGGTGATCACAACCCGATCCACACCTCGGCCTTGGGCGCCAAAGCCTTCGGATTCCCGAAGCCGATCGCCCACGGAATGTGGTCGGCAGCGGCCATTCTCGGTGCCATCGAGGGTCGGATCACCGAAAAGACCACCTACGCGGTGAAATTCGGTAAGCCGATTCTGCTGCCGTCCACGGTGAACGTGTACGCGGACCAGATCGACGGCGGCTGGGATCTCGCGCTGCGGCATCCGAAGAAGGGGTACCCGCATCTGACGGCGACCCTGCGCTGAACGAATCGCCGAAGGCCTCGAATCCTGGTGATTCGAGGGCCTTTTCGCTTCAGCAGTCGCAGCCGCAGCCACAGTCGCAATCGCCGCAGTTCCCACAGCAATCGGCGCATTCGCAGCAGTCCCCGCAGTCACAGCAGTTCTTGATCCAGGCGTCCTTGCGCTCGCCGGTGCAGGGACTGGTGTGGTCGGCGCAGCAAGCCCAGCCGGTGCAGTAGACGCCGAGAGCGAGGGCTATTCCGGTGCCGAGATCGGGGCGGCGCGTCGGGGGACGGTGACCCGTGCCGGGCAGATGGGCGTGCGGGGCGTGCTCACGGCTCGCGTGGCAAACGTGCGACATCGGCTCCCCGATACCGCGCCGCAGTCTGCGCAGCAGCGAGTTCAGCGGATCGAGCAGAATCCAGCGCACGGTCGGCAGATCCGCCAACTGCGCCTCGGCGACGGCCTCGCGCAGTGCCGAATCGGATTCGCGCAGCAGGTCGTAGGCCTGCGTCACGGTGGTGCCGGTGGCGGCCAACGGGTTGAACCGGCCACGGGCATTGTCGGCGGCGAAATCCTCGACGGCGTCGGCGAGATGAGCGATGCGGCCGAAATGCCTGCCCGCCTCGCGCAGAGGGGCGATGTTCTCGGTGCGGTGCGCGAGAACCGCGGTGTGCGCGAAGAATTCCGCGGCGCAGAGCTGAGTCGGACCGGTGACTTCATCGAGTGACGACCCGTGCCCGATCGCGCGATATTCGAGATCGGCCTGGGCGGCGATCGCGGTGACCAGAGGTTCGACATCGAGGCCGATCCGCTCGGCCTGGCCGCGCGCACGATCGGCCCAGCGGTTCGACACCTTCGCCATCGGGCGGCGGGTGAGCGCGGATCCGTCGCGGTCATCGACGTGATCGCGGATCTTGGCCGATCCCAGCAGCAGCGAGGCGGTCGCGGCGAGCAGCACACCGGGCGAGTCCGCGGCGGCCACCTCCGCGCGCCGCATACCGCGCAGGGCGCAAGGCCCCGCGGCGGTGCGCGCCATCGGAGCGGACAGTTGGGCCTCGATCAGCACGCTGAGGACGATCGCGTCGGTATTGGTCGCCGTGCGCGCCAGTTGGCCGTGCCCGTCACGCAGGCCCAGACACAGCCCGCACATATGCGCTCGCCATTGCGACGCGTCCACCCCGTACTTGTCCGCACCGTGCGCGCACGGTCGCAGCATTCCGAACATCGCGCCCCGTTCACTCCCCGGTTACCGTTCGCGACGGCCGGGCCTCTATATCGATCCCCCGCATCCTGGCAGGCCGTCGATCAGGAGGCGAACCGAACGGGTGTGTCGCGCGTATTCGGCGACGGCCGATGACTCCGGTTCGGCACGACCGCGATCCCCGCGCCCCACCCGCGGTGGTGGCTATTCGGCCTTCTTCCGACCGGCCAGACCGCGCCAGGCCAGGTCGTCCAGGAGATCCACCGCCTCGGCGACTTCGATGCGGCCGCTGGCGACCCGATCGGCGATGGCCTCACCGGCGCCGATGACGGCCACGGCGACGACGTCGAAGTTGGTGCCGGGTTCGGGGTGTTTGGCGCTGGACTCCAGCAGTTTCGCGGTCAGTTCGATGACGCGTTCGCGGGCGTTCTCGATTTCCGAGGCGAAGGCCTGCTGGCCGATCGCCTGCCGGTAGAGCACCTGCCAGGAGCGGCGGTTGCGGTCGACGAAACCGAGAAATCCCTCCAGCGCGGTACGCACCTGTTCGTGGGGGGACAGCAGCGGGTTGCCAGCGGGGGTGACCGATTCGATGAAACGCAGGCCCTCACGCTGGATGCACGCGCGGAACAGTTCGTCCTTCGAGCCGTAGTACAGGTACAGCATCGGCTTGGAGATTTTCGCCTCGGCGGCGATCGCGTCCATCGATGTGTCGTGGAACCCGTTGCGCGAGAAAACCTCGACGGCGGCGTCGAGCATCTGCTGCTCACGAACCGCCCGAGGAAGTCGCTTCGTTCCGCCCGCCATCCACTCTCCTACCACATGATGAAAGCCCTATATTACTCCAAGGTAAGTTCGGCGGGTTGGAATCGATCACCACTCGCCGTCATCCTGGACTGTGCGCTGTCACCACCGACCGGACTCGGTTCGTTGATCCGGCGGTGGATCGGGCCTGCATACGTTACGGCCCGGCCTCTCTGTGACCGGCATGGCGGGGTAAAAGGCGTCCGCTCGCACCCGACGGTTCCCCGTCGGCGGCTCGGGCCGAAATTCAGCAGCGGGCCGCGTCCTTGTATTTGCCGTTGCGCAGCACCGAGGCGTCGACCTGCGCGGCGGGCAACCTGCCGCTCGTCACCGCGGCCTCCAACCGATCGAGCACGCTCGACACCGCGTCGGTGCTGATCCACAGGGCATTGTCGGCGCCCGCCACCAGCGCGGCCTCCACCGCGGCCTCGATCCCCAGCCTGCTGGTGATGGCGGCCATGCCGCTCAGATCGTCGGTGAAGATCGGGCCGTCGAACGGCGCGGCGCCGTACCCGGATCCGTTGCGCAACAGCGACATCGCCGCGGGGCTGATACTGGCAGGAACGTCGGGCGCGGTCAGTCCCGGCACGTCGAGGTGGCCGACCATGACGGCGGCGCCGGAGCCGATGAGAGTGCGGAAGGGCACGAGATCGACGGTCTGCATCTGCTCCAGCGACGGTGTCCGCACCGCGCCGGTATGCGAATCACCCGAGCCGGAGCCGTGGCCGGGGAAATGTTTCATGACCGTCCCGACGCCCACCTCGCGCATGGCGCGGATGTAGGCGTCGGCGTAACGGGTGACCACCTCGGGATCGTCGGAGAACGAGCGGTCGCCGATGACGGAATCGTCCGGCTGACCGCTGACATCGACATCGGGCGCGAAATCCACCGTCACACCCAGATTCTTCAGTGCGCGACCGCGGGTCAGGGTGGCCTCGTAGAACTCCTCCGGGGTCATGGTCTGGGCCGTCACCCGCGCCGAGGGCGCGGGGCCGATCAGATCCTTGACGCGCGAGACGCGCCCGCCCTCTTCATCGATGGTCACCATGAGCGGCACGAGCGCCGCCTGCTGGATCTCGTCCAACTGGCCGTTCGACAGCAGCGACTTATCGGTCCACCCGCCCACGAAAACGCCACCGACCTGCTCGGATTTCACCGTGCTCAGCGCGTCGGAGCCGCCGGTGATGCCGACGGTCAGCAGTTGCGCCAATTTCTGGCGCGGCGTGAACCGGGCCAGGTATGCCGCGCCACAGTCACGCTGCGCCGGGGTGGCCGAGGTCGCGCCGGTGGTGGTCGGCCCCGTCGATTCCGTCCTCGAGGTCGCGACCGTGTCGGTATCGGTGTCGCCGCCGGAGCAGGCGGTCGCGACCGCCGCGATGATTGCGAGCAGAACGAGAGGCGTCTTCCGCATAGACGTCCACGCTACTGCGGGGATGAGCCCGCCTGCCCCCCGGGTTGGCGAGCGCGGGCGATCAGATTCGATCCCAGATGCCGGGGACGGCGATTTCGCAGGTGCGGCGGGCGAGACCGGAAATACTCGCACCCTCGTAGCCGAATACCGCGGTATGCAAGCGATCATGAAACGGGTCGGTCCAGTGCGCCGGAATCGCCGCGGCGCCGACCAGAATTCCGGCGACCGATCCCGCCGTCGCGCCGTTGGAATCGGTATCGCAGCCACCCTGCACGGTTTTGGCGATGGTCCTGGTGAAATCACCGTCACCCCAGAGCAATCCGGCGGTGATCAAGCAGGCGTTGGGAACGGCGTGCACCCAGTTGTAGTCGCCGTGGCGGCGATGAACCGCCGCGACGGCGTCTTCCCAGGTGACCCCGCGCCGGTGATCATCGAGAACGTCGGCGACCGCGGTGGCCAATCTGGTCCGCGGCGGAATATGGCACAAGGCGACCTCGACCGCCTCGCGCGGGCCGTCGACGGTGAACGCGGACGCGATCAGGGCGGCGGCCCACCGCGCGGCGTGCACGCCGTTGCCGGTATGCGAGAGGTAGGCGTCACGGGCGGCAAGGGCGGCGGCCAGCGCCGGATCGCCGGGGCTGACGTACCCGTAGATATCGGCGCGGATCAACGCGCCGATCCATTCGCGATAGGGATTGCGATGCAGCGCCGTCCGCGGTGCGGACCGGCCGTCGACGAGATTGCGGTAGGCCACCCGTTCGGCGGTGTAGGTCTGCAGATACGGCAGATGTTCGAGCCAGGCGACGGCGACTTGGGCGGTGGTGAAATCGATGCCGTGCGTCTCGAGCAGATGCAGACCGAGCACCGTGTAGTCGATATCGTCGTCGCGCGGGGCGCCGTCGATCCGTCCGCGCGCCGACACCGTCCACGTCGGATTCAACGGATAGCGCGAGGAGGGCGGTGCGGGCGCGGGGACGAAATCGGTCAGCGGATACGCCCCCGCCCGCTCCAGATAGTCGCGAATCAGTCGCGGCGTCCACACGAATCCGTTCTCCAGCGGCTTGCCGAGCGCACATCCCACGCACCGGCCGAGCCAGCCGCCGTGCACCCGGTCGAACAGATCGGCCGTGGTGAACGGCACAGGTGTCGCCTCGACGGACGCGACCGGCGGCCCCGGTTCCGATTCGTCGTAGAGCCACTCCGGATCGCGCGGCGCGGCCTCTAGCCGATCCAGCAGATATCCGTAGGCGCCCGCCGAGGTATCAGCGCCGACCAGTGCGCGCACCTGCGGCTCGAGGTGCGCCACCGCGTAACCGGATTCGAGACGTTGACGCCACTCGAAGTACAGCAGCGCCCTCGGATCGGATTCGAGCCTGCCGAAGAACGCCGATTCGATCGCCTGGTCCATCACGTGCTCGCACCTTCGGTTTCCGCTGTTCGACCGCACTGTCGTAGCGCCGATTATCCGCGTGCGAGGTCCGCCGGACGCCGACTCGCCGGGAGTAATCTGGGAAAACAGCCGTGCGACCCCACCAGGAGGTCATCGTGCCCTGCGACCTGATGCTCATCGCCTACGACGGTTCCGAGAATGCCAAGCGCGCCATCGAATACGCCGGACGGTTCCTCTCCGCGAACAGAGCCGTCGTGCTCACCGCGTGGGAACCCATGGTCCGCCAAGCGGCCCGGCTGTCCGGACTCTCCGGTGTGATGCAGCCGGAGTGGGTGCCCGACGAGGAGATCGAGGACATCGCCTACGTCGACGCCAAGACCATCAATACCGAGGGTGTGCGGCTGGCGAGACTGGCGGGACTCAACGCCGAGGCGCGCACCGCCGCCTGCGAGTCGACCGTCTGGAATGCCATCGTCGAATGCGCCGACGAACTCGACGTCGACATCATCGTCGCGGGCACCCGAGGCGCCACCGGTATCCGCGCACTGCTGCACAGCAGCGTCGCCGACGCGGTGTTGAGACACTGCCATCGCCCGGTCCTGCTGGTACCGCCCGGCCGGGAACCGCGCCGCTGAGACGTCGATCGCCCTCGCCGGGTACGCGCGGTGAACAGCGTTAGTGTCGAGGGATCATGAACGAATTCCTGCTCGCCCAACCCGGCAGCGTGCTGCGCGCGCGCGGAAGTCACCGAGTCTTCGCCGAACCGGAGGCGGCCGTTCGGGCGTTGGGCGAGGGCACGGCGGAACTGATCGTCGGCGCGCTGCCCTTCGATCCGAACGGGCCCGCGGCGCTGCACGCGCCACGCGAGTTTCGGCACACGGCCGGACCGTGGCGGCCCGCGGCGCTGCCCGCACTGCCCCCGGTGCGGGTGGTCGACGAAATCCCCTGTCCGGCAGAACATATCACCCGAGTACAGCACCTCGTCGAGTTGTTGAACGATACGACGCAGCCATTGCGCAAGGTCGTCGCGGCCAGATCCGTGCTGGCCGAGGCGCAGAGCGCGCTCGATCCCGAACTCGTCGCCGCGCACCTGTTGACCCGGCACCCGCACGCCAATGTCTTCACGGTGGATCTGACGCCCGCTGGCCGCGACGGCGCGACATTGATCGGCGCGACACCCGAAGTGCTGGTCGCACGCCACGGCGCCACCGTGACCCTGCGGCCGCTGGCGGGCACGCTGGCGCGATCGGACGATCCGATGGCCGATGCCGAGCAGGCCGCGCGACTGCTGGCAAGCACCAAGAATCGCGAGGAGCACGCGTATGTCATCGAGTGGATCCGCGATATCCTCGCGCCGGTCTGCTCCGAGTTGTCCATCCCGGACGGACCCGAACTGCTCAGCACACCGGAGGTCTGGCATCTGGCCACGCCCATCACCGGCACTCTGCGCGACCGGGCGATGACCGCGCTGGATCTGGCGATCATGCTGCACCCGACCCCCGCGGTCTGCGGCACGCCCACCGCGCTCGCGCTGGAGACCATCACCCGCGTCGAGGGGGACCGCGGTTTCTACGGCGGCGCGGTGGGCTGGTGCGACGCCGACGGCGACGGCGAATGGGTGGTCGCGATCCGGTGCGCGGAATTGTCCGCCGACGGCCTATCGGTGCGGGCGAGCGCGGGTGGCGGCATCGTCGCCGCGTCGGACCCGGCCGCCGAACTCGAGGAGACGACCGCCAAACTCCGCACGTTGCTGCGCGGATTGCACTGCGCCGTGCCTGAGCACTGAGCCGCCTCACGCTGGCGGCACATGATCACGTTGCGGTGGCTGGCCGGCAGGCGGGGCTGGAGCACCTGGTAGCCGTTGGCGCTCAGTCCTCGTATTCCTGGTCGAGCATCCGCATGTAGCGGTCCAGGAACTCGCCGTCGCCGACGGAGCCGGTGCAGTCGAGCCGGTAGTCGGCGATGACCGACGGGACGAGCCGGTCGACGGCGATGATCGCCCGCCGGAGCCGGTCGAGGCGCGCGGGGTCCTCGGTGTCGGCCTGGTACCAGATCTGCTCAACCAGAGGTTCCTCGCCGTCCAGCTTGACGAAGCATGACGCGTCGACGCCGTAGCAGTAGGCGTCGTCCTCGTAGCTGCCCATCGGGTCCTCAACGCCCTCGGTGAAGCCTGCCGAAGCCGTCGCGACGAACCGCCGGATTCGCGGCATGATCGGCGTGAGCGCGGCGTCGGCCTGCGCGAACGTCAGCCCGGCGGCCGCGTAGTCGTCGGCAGGCGCCGCGATGACGTGCACGTCGGTCCAGCCGACGCCGTCGGGCGCGCGGTTGGCCCTGCTCGCGGCCTCGGCCGCGAGCAGGTCGGCCGCGACCTCGGCGGCGGCCTCGAGCGGGTGGAGGCAGCGCATGCCCCACTCGTCCTCGTGGATGTGGATCTCCGTCACGGCGGCGAACTCGTCGGTCACGCGGCCCACCCTAAGTGGGTTGCCAGTACTTCTGCGCGGTTACGGGCACCAGAACCGGATCCCGAGTCCCGGCGCGGCATCGGGCCGGCCGCACCGGCTAGAGGCCGTTGCCCTGCCTACTGCGGCCTCGCGGACCGGCTGGGTGTGGGGGTGAGTAGTCCCGACCCCTCGCCGCAGATCACCGGGTCGAAACCGGACAAAACCGGACTGTGGATCCCTTGCCGAAGTGCCATCACCGGAGGCTTACTGAATATGTAGCGGTTGCCGCAGAAGGATTGACATCCGTTGCAAGGTAACCCTTTTCATTCTATTCGACTTGGAGTCGACCATGGCAGCAGTACTCACCACCCTCACACCCTCTTCCGGCCCTGCGACCACGTTCAGCACTGTGGTGATCACCGGCTCGGGGTTCAGCAATGTCGGTCCTTTGACCGTGCGGTTCGGTACCAAGGCAACCACATTCACCATCGACTCCGACACCCAGATCACGGCCATCTCCCCGACGGGGACAGGCACGGTGGACGTCACCGTCACCGTGGAGCTGGACGGCACCAGCAACGCACTGCCCTTCACCTACGTCTAACGGCGGGTGCGGCTGAGCCGTCGGTGGGCAACTGCCTGCCGACGGCCCAATCGCGTTGCGGTCGCAGGTATGGGGCCGCCTGTCGATGCTCGAAGTCGGCCGCACGGCGTCCTCTCTGATCTGCGCGCCCGAGTTGTGGACGCCGAGCAGGTCGAGGCAGATGCGGCCCGCGATCGTCATCGACAAGGCGCCGGACGTCACCACATCCTGAGACCGCTCCCGGTCCTCGATCTCGCGATCCGCTCCGCGACTGTTGTGGGGCAGGCCGTGGGACGAGGGCGTGGGGCATCGCGGGCGCGGCGCGAGGTGCGCCCGCCTGCGAAAGTGCCGTGGCGGCGGACTAATTCAGCGATGCCAGCGCGACCAGGATGAACGGGCCAACGATGATCAGCGCGATGGGCAGCAGGAATTCGATGCGTTCATAGAGCGGCTTACCCGGCTCCATGGGGATGCGCGGACCGCCGGGAATCGGCGGAGGCAGCTCGGTGATCCTCGAGCGGGCAGGGATATTGATCAACATGGTGACGGGATTGATCACAGCGGACAGGAAGCCCCACCAGCCGATCCACATGCTCTCGACCGTCATTCTGCGGTAGGTCGCGAGACCGCAATCGCGGCAGAACGGGCCGGGCGACTTCAGGAACTGCATGAAGAAGATGAAGCCGCGGTGCCCCCGAATATCCACCGACGCCGCGGGTGTCGAACCGCAGTAGGCGCAGTAGACGCCATTGGCCGTGGACGCGAAATTGCCCGATGATTGTAATGCCGACATGATGAATTTCCCCCCAATGCGATAGCGGCCGCCCCAACCGTGATCCGTATGGCGGCAGTGAGCAGGCTAACCGTGGCGCGATTACGTAGGCAACACGGTTGCGGGCGTTGATGGGCGAGACCCGGCGCCATCGGGGCCGGTTGCGCTCGATGTCACAAACTTCGTTGTGTCTCAACAACAATCGTTTCTGATCCACGATGCCGCGCGCCATACGGCATTTCCGTGTGCTCTTCGGATGCGCCCGCCGATCGTGGACGGAAGGGTCTGCAGTACCTGGGTCGACGAGATCAGCGTGGTACCAGGCACTTTCACGCTGACGAATTTGCTCTTGAACGACAGTCAGGTGCCCCGCCCAAGCGAGCCCGTTCAACCTCGACAGACATACCGAGATCACCGTGCACGACTGCACCGTCACGGCCTCCGCTCACGAAACCACGATAACGGCCACCTGGCTCCACTGCTGACGGATTCCCTTTCGGTGGCGGGACGTTCCACGCCACCAGGGGTTGCAGAAGTAGAAACGGCGCAGAAGACAACGGAGTCCAGTCGGGCGCGGAGGCCGCGTCTTCCCAGACCGCGCGGACGGCGCCCGGGTCGGGGATCAGCCTCAGCTCGGTGGCCGAGGCAAGCTGCTCGGCGAATTCCTTGGAACAGTCGGCCAACGGCGCACCGCGATTGCGGCCGGTGGGCGCTTGTTCGGGGGCGGGTTGGTGAAGTGCTGTCAGGAAGGCGGCCAAGGTGGTTGCCGCCTGCGTGGCGCGCGTGACGGGACTGCGGTCGGCGGGCTCGCCTGGCACCCAGGTGGTGACGATCCACGGCCGCGGAAAACGTTCGGAGGGTTCACCGAATCGTTGTGGAACGGGAACCGGCAGCGGCGGATGCCGGGCGAGGGCAGGCAGCCAGGTGCACTCCTTGTGCAGCAACGCGTCCGCGGACTCCGTCGCCCAGGGCAATCGAACGGCGAGGTCGTCGCCGAGCCGGTATCGCAACCGTGATGGCCCTGTAGCAGCGGCGGCGGAGAATACAACGTAAGTGCGGGTCAAGGCAGGTTTCTGCTACGCGATGTCTACCGCCGTCTACCGCCGGCGTACCGCAGCAGGATGAGCCGCGACCACGGCTACTGCCTGTGGTTCGCGGCGGAACTTCAAATCCGCACAAAATTCGGCTCGTCGGGAGCCACGTCAGCAGGGTTGAGGAGCATCCAGGAGAAAGTCACGCGAAACGGACAGGCTAAATTCTGCTGTTTTGCTGGTGATCTCATATCGGTGTGCTTGACGACACGAATAACGATCCGACCCGCGCGAGCGATGACCCCGCACCGATGTCGCGAGGCCAGGTGACGCGGCAAGCGGGATGGGCGGTGCTCGCACTATCCGAAGGTATCGCGCGAGACCGGTTGTTCGTGGCCGCCGCTTTCTGTTCGGTCGTGGTGCTTGCACTGGGCGTGATGTCGGACTACCTCGCGATGATGGTCGCTGGCATCGCCGTCGGCGTCGCCGGACTCGTACTCGTCGTGCTCGCCCTTGGCCGAAAATGGTCGGCGGGTCGCCAATGGCTGCTCATCGCCGCACTGTTCGCAGTAAACATCTCGATGATGGTCATCGCCTGGAAACTGGGAACGTAGTCGATCGGACACGCGACCAGCGCTTTCACCTTGTCCTCGCTCGAAATCGCGGACTGTTGCCACCCGGAGACCGACCGGCCTGCTAGGTTGGCCCCGGAATGTGCCTGCGTCGAAGTATTGGAGTCCCGCGATGAAGTTTGCTGTCCCCGGCATTGCGAGTGCGGTCGCCGGCGCCGTCCTCGGCGCGGTCGCCGTGTTCGTGATCACGGCCGCCGTCCAGCAGAACACGCGGCCGGACCTCGATCACGGCGACCCGGATTCCTCGTTGCTCAACAACGTTGAATACGGCGCACGCTGAGCCGCTGACCTCCGCTTCATCCGCCGATTCACTCGGCTCCGGCGCGGCAGAGGCTCGGTCCGATGTCGCGCCGCTGGGTAGACGTTGGGGTGCCGCGACCGTGGTCGCGGCATTCCTGCTCACCTTCCTGCAGGCGCCCGGTCTCACGGTCGCCGACACCAAATACGATCTTGCGCAGAATCCGCTCGGATTCTTGGAACGCGCCGCCCACCTGTGGAGCAGCCAGGCCCCGATGGGGCAGGTGCAGAATCAGGCCTACGGCTATTTCTTCCCGCACGGAGCGTTCTTCTCGGCGGGAAATATTCTCGGTCTGCCCGCCTGGGTGACCCAGCGGATCTGGTGGGCGCTGCTACTGCTCGCCGGGTTCTGGGGCATCATCCGACTCTGCGAAGTCCTCGGCATCGGCAGCAGAGGATCGCGCATCCTCGCCGCGATCGCCTTCGCCCTCTCACCCCGGGTGCTGACCACACTCGGCTCGATCTCCTCGGAGACGCTGCCGATGATGCTCGCGCCCTGGGTGCTGCTCGCCCCGGCCGCACTCGGCACCGCTTATCGCCATCGCACACGCGGCGGCGCGGTATCGCCCGCGGGCAGTGCCCTCGCGCTCGCGCTGATGGGCTCGGTCAACGCGGTGGCGACCGTCGCGGCCTTCCTGCCCGCGCTGCTGTGGTGGGCCTCGTACCGGCCGAACCGGCAGTGGTGGCGTTTCACCCGGTCCTGGGTTCCGCTGCTGCTGCTGGCCACCCTGTGGTGGGCGGTGCCGTTGCTGCTGCTCGGCAAGGTCAGCCCGCCGTTCCTCGACTACATCGAATCCTCCGGCGTCACCACCCAGTGGGCCTCACTCGCCGAGGTGCTGCGCGGAACGGACAGTTGGACTCCGTTCGTCTCACCGGAACGTATCGCGGGCGCGGTGCTGGTCACCCAACCCGCGGCAGTACTCGCCACCGGACTACTCGCGGCCGCGGGTATGGCGGGGCTCGCCATGCGGACCATGCCGTTCCGCGGACGACTCGCGCTGATTCTGCTGGTCGGGCTGGTCGGGATCTGCGCAGGCTACGTCGGGGAACTCAGCGGTCCGTTCGCCGAGTCGGTGCGCGTATTCCTCGATTCCGGTGGCGCTCCGCTGCGGAATGTGCACAAACTCGAACCCCTGATCCGGCTGCCCCTTGTCCTCGGTCTCGCGCATCTGCTGGCGCGGGTTCCGCTGCCCGCGTCGGTGCCGATGCCGGAATGGCGCAGCGCGTTCGCGCATCCGGAGCGCGACCGCACGGTGGCGATCGCGGCGCTGGTCCTGGCCGCGCTGACGCTGTCCACCGCACTGGCCTGGACGGGGAAGCTGGCCCCGCGCGGCGCCTACGACGAGGTGCCCGGCTATTGGAAACAGACCGCGCGATGGCTGTCCGAACACGCCGACGACACCCGCGCGCTGGTGGTACCCGGCGCACCGTTCGGCAGCCAGGTATGGGGCCTGACCAGGGACGAACCGCTCCAGGCACTGGCGGATACGCCGTGGGCGATACGCGACGCCGTCCCGCTGAACCCGCCGGGCACCATCCGCGCCATGGATTCGGTGCAGCGGCTGATCGCCGACGGCCGCCCGTCGGCGGGACTCGCGGCGACGCTGGCCGACCAGGGCATCGGATATCTGGTGCTGCGCAATGATCTCGATCCCGAAACCTCGCGGTCGACGCGTCCACTGCTCGCGCACCGGGCGATCGAGGGTTCGCCGGGGTTGACCAGGGTGGCCGAATTCGGCAATCCGATAGAAACGTTCGTGATCGCCGACAACCTGGTGGCGGACGGGGACCTGCGGCCCACCTATCCGGCGATCGAGATCTACCGCGTCGACGCGCGAACACCGGGCACACCGGTCGAGGTCACGCCGGGTGTCGGCGCGCCGGAATCCTTCCCCGGCGCGCATACCGTCGCGATGGACTCGGTTCCGGTCGTGCAGGGCGGCGCCGAAGTACTCGAGCGACTGCGCCGCGATCCGGACAACCCCGATGCTCCGGTCGTTCTCGCCGGTGACGCCGCCGCCGCCGGATTGCCGATCGGACCGTTGACCGTCACCGATACGCCGATGGACAGGGAATCCGATTTCGGCCGCGTCGACAACCACAATTCGGCACTGCGCGCACCGCGGGATCCGCGACGCACCCACAATCTGGTGCCCGACTATCCGGTGGACGGCGCGGAATTGGTGCGCGGGCAATGGTCGGGCGCGACGATCACCGCGTCCAGTTCCGCCGCCGACGCCACCCAGATCGGCGGTTCGGCCCCAGGCAGCTCGACCGCCGCCGTCATCGACGGCGACCCGGCCACCTCCTGGATCAGCAGCGGTCTGGAACGTTCTGTGGGGCAATGGCTTCGGCTCGATCTCGATCATCCACTCAGCTCCGGGCTGCTGCACCTGACCACCAGCGCCGCCGCCATCGGCGATCCGGTGAAATGGGTCGAGGTGCGCACCGCCAACGGCAGTGTCTCCGCACGGATCCCCGAACCCGGTGCGCCGGTGTCCATCTCGCTTCCCGCAGGTGCCACCGACTGGCTGACCATTACCGCGATCCGCACCGAAGGCGGTGCGCGCGGCGGGCAATTCGGCATCAGTGAATTGAGCCTCGACGATTACAGCGTGCGCGAGGCGCCGGTGCGCGTCGATATCAGGCACCGCACGGTGCTGCCGCCGACACCGGCGGGCGCGCAGATCGCCGGATGGGATCTCGGGCAGGAATTCCCCGGTCGCAGTGCGTGTTTCGACTCCCCCGATCGCGTCAGATGCAGTAAGGGCCTGGCACTGGCGCCCGAGGAATCGGGAACCTTTCAGCGCACCCTGACCTCGCCCGAACCGATGCGGGTCACCCCGCGACTGACGCTGCGCACGCGGCAGGGCCCCGCGTTGGAGGCGCTGCTCACCGACCGCGACCGTCCGGTAGCGCGCGGACAAGCCGATGTCGGCGATCTGCGCGGCGCGGCATTCGCGGCGACCGACGGCGATGTGCGCACCAGCTGGACCGCGCCGGAGGATTCGGTGCGCACCAGGACCGGGGCCAAACCGACACTGACGATCGAACTCCCCGAACCGGCCCTGGTGACCGGCCTCGACCTCACCCCCTCGCTGGGCGGACTACCCGCGGCGCCCACGTCGGTCTCGGTGAACCTGGGCAACGGCCCGCAGGTCCGCGAACTCGACGAGGACCGCGAACCCGGAAAACCCGCGCGCATTTCGCTGTTTCCGACCGTCACCGACCACATCGAGCTCAGCATCCAGAGCTGGACGCCGGTTCTCGACCGGACCGCACTCGGCTTCGCCGCCGAACAGCCGCCAGGACTCGCCGAAATCTCGGTACTCGGCCCGGATTACCCACCGCCCGCACCCGCCGATCGACCGCTGACCATCCCCTGCGCCCTCGGTCCGACGGTGAGCGTCGACGGGATCGCGGTGCGGACGACCGTCACCGCGACCGCCGACGATTTACGTTCCGGCGCACCCGTTTCCGCGCGGGTATGCGACGGCGACGAGCCCGCGTCCGCGGATACCGCGCCCGAACTCACGGTGGGGACCGGGCAGGTCGACGTCAGCGTGGGGCCGACCGAAGTGTTCTTCGTCGATCGGCTGCGGCTGACGCGCACCGATACCGCCCCGGCCCCGATGGCAACGTCGGCCGGGCGGCAGCTGCTGGTGTTGCCGCTCAGTACCAACGTCGGCTGGCAGGCTCGCACCGCGGACGGCGCCGAACTCGCGCCGGTCGTCGTCAACGGGTGGCAGCAGGGATGGCGACTGCCCGAGAACTGGTCGGCGCAGGACGGCCCGATCACCGTCTCCTTCCCGGCGGACCGGTGGTATCGACTCGGGATCTTCGGCGGTCTGCTGCTCTTGATTCCCCTCGTCGCACTCGCTATCCCGCGTCGCCGCGCGGCGGATACCGGCGTGATCGCGGTGCCACACACCTGGGGTACCAGAGCCCTCGGCGTCATCGGCGTCGCCGCCGTCGCGACAGTCATCGCCGGTCCGGTGGGCGCCCTGCTCACGATCGCGGGGGTACTCGCGGCCCGCTTCGCCGACCGTGTCACCGCGAATTACCTCGCCGCGGTGGCGGGTGCGGGGACCGCGCTGTCCCTGGCCGCGCTCTCGACCGGGCCGTGGCGCTCGCCCGGCGGATATGTGGGCGGATCGCTGTGGGTACAGGCGCCCGCGCTGATCGCGGTGATCGCGGTCGGTATCGCCGCGCTCCCGCGTGCGCGAAGGCCGCGCTCGCGGCCGGGCGACGCGGAGCCTGGGGATTCCGGCGACGCCCGGTCACCCGATCGCTGACGATCTCACGGGCGGCCGAGCGCCACGACAACCGTCTACGTCGCCTCCGCTCGGCGCTTGTCCGCCCCGGCGAGTCTGGCCTGATCGAACCGCCGCGCCAGCAGCCGGGCCGGTTCCTCGATGAGCGCGAAACTCGCGGCTGCCAGCGGCAGGGTCAGCACGACGGTGAGGAGCAGGACGGAGAGGAAGTTCCGCTGGAAGGGCAGGATGCCGAAGACAGGGAAGATGACCGACAGCACGGCCAGATGCCAGAGGAAGATTCCGTAGGACCAGCGTCCCAGGGTGGCGGCGGTGCGCGAGCACAGCCAGCGATGTCTGCCGTCGCCGAGTACCAGCGGGGCGAGCAGCCCGAATCCGATGACCGCGCCGAGCGCCATCTTGGCCGCGTACTGCCAGGGTTCGGCATGCGTCAGCCCGGCGGGCCCGCAGATATCGGTCGCGGACAAGAGCAAGGCCAGCACCGCGATACTCCACATCAGCCGCTGGTTGCCCAGGTAGCGCCGCCACGTCGATAGCGCGTCGCTATCGTCGACGAGTTCGGCGAGCACCATGCCGACGGCGAACCACGGCAGGTAGGCGGGCAGCCAGTTGTCGGCATGGATCGCGTCCTGGGTGGGGATCGGCAGCAGATTCCAGCCGAGGCAGACCAGTCCGAATCCGGCGATGACGGGCACGCGCAGCCGGGCCGCGCGCCCGCGCAGTCGCACGAGGGCGAAGGCGAACAGCGGCAGCACCAGATAGAACGCCACCTCGACGGACAGACTCCACATCTGGGTGAGCCCATCGGTCAGCGTCAGCGGAATGAAGACCTGGAGCAGCGCCAGATTCGACATCCACACGCGCAGACCCGCGGTATCGGCCGCGTTGGGCAGCAGTATCAACACCGCGCAGACCACCGCCCAATACGCGGGCAGGATTCGCGCGCCACGATGCAGCAGGTAGCGCGTGGTGGACGGCCGCCGCCCGAAACCGCGCGCCACGCTCGCGTGCGGTCGCCACAGCAGGAATCCGGACAGTCCGAAGAACACCGCGACCGCCATATCGAATCGTTCCAGGATCCGGCCGAGCGGCGCCGCGGAGGCGCCGGTCTGGAAGGCGACGTGGGTGACCATCACCCCGAGCGCGGCCATCGCGCGCATCCCTTCCAGCGCGGGGACGAAACCGCGGGATCGGGGCGGCGCCACGTCGGGCACCAAGGGCGGGGCGGGGACTGTCGCGGTCATCGCCTTCCAGTCTCCTTTGCCGATTTCCGGGTTGAGAACAATTCGTTTCACTTTTCGCGCTAAACTCGGACGATTTCTGGCGGATTCGGCCTCGGCACCGCATAGTACGACATCGGGCTGTTAGTGTCGGGGCTCACGAGTGCTGTGGTGTGCCTCAGAGGTATACCCGCAGTACTTGCCGGATCCGCCTGTGTTCTAGACGAGGAGACTTTGCATGGCACTGAGTGCCGGTACTAGAAGGACGGTGGCCTGCCTACTCGTGGGCCTGGGCGCGTTACTCATTGTGATGGCGTTGCTCATCCCGACCTATACCGTCGGCAAACTGTCGAAGACTCCTCTCGACCTCGAGATCACCACGATCGCGGTCAGTCAGTCGGGCGAGGAAAGCCTCGTGCTGGATTCGAAGTCGCTGACCGCTCCCGAGGGCGCCGCCAAGATCGACACCAACGTGCCGATCGTGTCCCAGCGGTTCCTCACGGTCGAAGAACCGTCCGACGCCGACCAAATGACCATCCAGGCCGGTCAGACCCTGCGCCGCATCGATAAGCAGGGCGACACCGGCCTGCTCACCGCCGTCGTCGACCGGGTCACCATCGACCGGGTGGACGGCATGCCGGTCGACAAGGAGCCCAACGGCTCCATCGCGGTCAGCACCACCAAGGAAGGCGAGAGCATCGCCGACCCGGTGCAGCACACCGGTCTGCAGTACCGCTTCCCGATCGGCACCGAGAAGAAGACCTACCCGTACTTCGATCTCAACGCGCGCGCGACCTTCGACATCAACTTCGTCGAAGAGACCGAGATCAACAGCATGAAGGTCTACCACTTCCAGCAGACCATCCCGGCCACCAACCTGTGGGACGTGGTGAAGGCGCCGAGCAACAGGCTGACGCTGCCCGCCGCGAAGTGGGGCCTCGAGGGCGACGCCCCCGTCACCATGACCCGGTACTACACCAACGTCCGCGACGTGTGGGTCGAGCCGGATACCGGCACCGTGGTCAAGGGTGGCGAACACCTGCACCTGTACTACGCGCAGAACGCGGGCAAGCCGGATGTCAGCGCGCTGAAGTCGCATATCGTCTTCGATGAGAAGACGGTCGAATCGCAGATCGCGGTCGCCAAGGACAACATCGACAAGCTGTCGCTGTACGGCAGGACCATGCCGATCATCCTCGGCATCCTCGGTGTGCTCGCCGTCATCGGCGGCATCGTCCTCGGCCTCGTCCGCGGCGGCGCCAACCCGGTGCCTGCCGGACGCCCCGGATCTCCGATCGGACGGCCGACCGCGCCCGCTCCTTCGGCGCCAGGTCGGCCGCGCGGCGGAGATGACGCTCCCACCGAGCAGATCGATATCCGCAAAGATCTCTGACCCGCACCGCTCACTCCGAGCAACCTTCGAATTCGGCTCCCCGGCCTCCTCGCCGGGGAGCCGAATTCGTTTGTGCACCGGGCGAAAAGCCGTGCGGTGAATTACGCGGAAGTGATCGAGTGCCACGGTCGGCCGATCCGGTACCCGGAATTTCCGGTAGAGCAAACCTCGGATATCGGAAAACATCCAATTCATCTACTCCGCAATCGAACTGGTCCCACCAACGCGCACGAACTCGAATGATCTTGATAGCGACGAGGTGCGGAGCGGCTATTCAGGGCGGACGCCTACGGCGACGGATACCGGATCGCCCGACCGGGAAGGCGACGAGCGCCGGTCCCCCGCCCGGGCGCGGTGCGCGTCAGTTCCGCGGGGCCGCGGCGGTGGCCGGGTGCTCGGCGGTGCGCAGGACGATCACCGCGACGATCGTCGTCGTCACGGCCGCCACCGACGCCGCCGTGGCGATCAGGGCCGGCACCGTCCTGGCATAGGAGATCATCATCGTCACCTCGACGGCCAAGCCGATCCAGGTGAGCGCGGCCAGCGCGGTACGGTCGACCGCGATCGCGGAAAGGACCGCCCCCTGCAGCACCGCGAGGATCGCGCCGTGCAATGCGAACAACCACAGCAGCCCCTGGATCGGGGCGTAGTCGGCACCGGCGAACAGCGGCGCTACCGGGGCGGCGAGCGCCGCACAGGCCACGGCGACGACGCCGATGGCGGACAGCACCCCCAGCGCGTCTCGAATCGCGCGGGCCGAATGCGTCGGCTGGGCCATGCGCGGATACAGCACCACCCCGACCGCCTGCGGCAACCAGAAGGCGATCTTCGTGGCGATGGTGCCAAGGGCGTACCGGCTCGCGTCGACCTCGTCCAGCACGACGCGCACCACGATCAGATCCGCCGAGGACAGTGCCATCAGCGCCGCCTGGACCTGCGCGGCCCGCAGAACAGGGAGCACACCGACCGCGAGTTCGTCGGCGTCCGCGCGCGCGAACGTCTCGGGCGACCCCGCGACATAGCGGGCGAAGATCGCGGCCACCACCAGTCCGACGGCCGCGGCGCACAAAGCCGCGGCCGCACCGCCGCCGAGTGCGAGCGCGACAAGCGCTGGCGTCACCCGCGCCACCCCTGCCGTGCCGAGCACGACGGCCAACCCACGGAAACGCTTCGCGCCCTGCAGAATCCCCTGTTCCCCCGACAGCAGCACCAGCGCGGGCGCTGCCCCGAGCGCGGCCGCGCATGCCGCGACCCCGACCTCGAGCGCGGCCGTCACCACCGGAATCAGCGCCGCCGCGACCACGGCGACGATCAGCGCGCACCGCCACTGGAGCTTTCGTAGTCGCGCGGTACTCGCCCCGCGCACCGACTCCCGCGCGACGACATTCTGCAATGCCAGCGCGGGCACCGCACACAGCAATTGCACCGCGAGCAGACTGGCGAACTCGCTGTAACCGGTCACGCCGAGCCAACGCCCGGCCAGTAACTGCAAGAGATATCCGGCCACATTGGCCGTCATCGCCCCGGCCGTCACCAACGTCAAATCCGCCACCACAGGAAGACGACGGACCGCGAGCACACCCCATCGTCCCACCTCAACCCCCACATCCCGGATCCGGCCCCGACACACGCGAGCCTGCCGCGCCTGCTCACGCGACGCCTGGCGCGCCTCAGGGGCGAGACGCCGGGCCGCGTCCGGCCCGCGGACCGATGGGCGGTGCCGGCAGATCATCGGGGGTCCGTAGGGTTCTGGTGCGTGGGCGAGAGCGGTCGGAGAACGCGGATGCGATGGGCGGGGCTGATTCCGGCCGGGTACAGCGCCGTGCTGGCGGCGCTCATCGCCGGGCCGCTGCTCGGCTCCGGCTATCTGCTGCTGCGGGACGCGGTGAGTACGCCCCGCTCCTATCTCACCGATTCCGCGCTCGGCCTCGGCGATGCCGCGCCGAGGGCAGTGCCGCAGGACGCGCTGCTCGCGGCGATGTCCCCGATCGTGGACGGCGGGCTGCTTGTCAAGGCGATGCTGCTCGTCACGCTGTGGGCCGCCGGATACGGCGCGGCGGTGCTGGCCCGCGAGCTGCTCGCGGTACCGGTGGGGCCGCAGTTGGTGGCGACGACGGTCGCCATGTGGAACCCCTTCGTCGCCGAGCGGCTGCTGCAAGGACATTGGAGTCTGCTCACCGGATACGCGGCGCTGCCGTGGACGGCCCTGGTGGCCTACCGCCTTCGGGCGGCTGGATCCTCGATCGCGGCATGGGGCGCGCTGGCCGGATGCCTCGCCGCCGCTGGACTCACGCCGACCGGCTCCCTGCTCGCGGGATGCGTCGCGCTGTTGACGGTCGGGCGGCGCAATATGCTCGGCACGCTGGTTCTGCTGGCGGCGGCGTCCGCACCGTGGCTGGCGGCGACGGCGCTGTCCGGGGCGGGCGGCGAACCCTCCGATCCCGCGGGTGTCGCGGCCTTCGCCGCACGCGCGGAACCCGGCCTCGGCACCCTGGGCAGCCTCGCGGGGCTCGGTGGGATATGGAATGCCGACGCGGTGCCGAACTCGCGCACCACGCCGATCGCGATCGTGGCGACCGCGTTGCTGCTCGTCATCGTGGCGAGCGGATTTCGGGCCGTCGCCGCCGCCAGGCCCGATGATCGCGCGGGCCTGCGCATCCGTCGTACGTTGCTCGCCATGGCCGTCGCCGCCGTCGCGCTTCCCGCGCTCGCGGCCACCGGCTGGGGTATGGAGGTCATGCGATGGCTGGTGGTCGACGTCCCCGGCGCGGGACTGCTGCGCGACACCCAGAAATACGTGGCGCTCGCCATGCCCGCCTACGCACTGTGCGCGGCGGCCGGATGCCGTGCCCTCGCCGCACGGATAGGCGAGCGCGCCGCGAACTCCGCTGACACGCGGACCGTAGCGCGGGGTGGCGCTGTCGCGACGAGATCGGTCGCCGCGCTGTTCATCGCCCTGCTCGTGGTCCCGCTGCTCGATCTCGCCTGGGGTGTCGGCGGGTCGGTCCGCCCGGTGCACTATCCGATCGGGTGGCAGCGGGTCGCCGAGGAGATCGAGAAGCCTGGAGATGTGGCGATACTGCCGGGCGGGATGTTTCGGCGCTTCCCCTACAGCGGCAAGGTCGCCGTGCTGGATCCGGCGCCGCGGATGCTGCCCCGCGATGTGCTCCAGACCGGTCGGCTCCCGGTGCGCGGGCTGACGGTGGCGGGCGAGGGCACCAGAGCGGTCGAGGTGGAAAACACTCTGCTGCACGGTGATCCGGCCCAGCGTCTCGCCGATCTCGGGGTCGGCTGGGTTCTGGTGGAACGATCGACGCCGGGACCGCTCGGCGATTCGGCGAAAACCCTCGCCCAGCTCGAACCGCGTTACGCGGACGATCATTTCGCCCTCTACCGCGTTCCCGGCGCGGCGGATCGAGCGACCGAATCACAAGGCGCACACCGGATTATCGCGATCGTCGCACACCTGCTGTGGATCGCGCTGCTGATCGGCGGCCTGCTGACGGCGGCGGTGCGCCGCCCCGGCCGCGCGGTCAGGCGCTAGCGCCGGGGGCCGCGACCAATCCGCTGGTGTGCGCACCTCGCGCGATGGCGGCGAGTACCTCGTACACACCGTTTCCGGTTTGCTCCCAGGAGAATTCGCGGGCGCGCGCCCGCGCCTTCTCCCCCATGACCGCGCGGGCGGCATGGTCGTCGAGTAATTCGCCGACGGATTCGGTGAGGTGGGCGACATCGTCGACAAGCAGTCCGGTGACGCCGTCGACGATGGAATCGGTGAGTCCGCGTGAGCTGCGGTAGCCGACGGTGGGGACACCGTGCTGGGCCGCCTCGATGACCGCCAGCCCCCAGCCCTCCTTACGGGACGGCATCACGTGCACCCAGGCGCGGGCCAGCAGTTCGTGTTTTCGGTGTTCGTCCACGTGGCCGTGGAAGGTGACCGCGTCGGCGATATCCAGATTCCCGGCGTATTCGCGGAGATTGTCGGCCCACCAGCCGCCGCCGATGACATCGAGCCGCACGCCGGGCACGCGCTCGCGCAGCCGGGCGACCGCGTCGAGCGCGTCCTCGATCTGCTTGTGCGGCACCAATCGCGACAGCACCACGATCCTGGGTTCGGGCGTCCGGGTCCGCGCGGCCCCGGTGGGGACGTCGACGGGAACCGGTTCGGCGCCGTTGCGGACCACCGCGATGCGCGAACGATCCACCCCGAGGCTCGCGAGTTCTTCGGCCGACGGCAGCGAAACGGTCAGGTACTGGTTCTCGCGGTGCACGCGTGGTGAGAGCCGGGATTCGATCCACCAGCCGATGCGACCGACCAGCCGCCCGGCGACCGGCCACTGCTCGCGGTGTCCGTGGTGCACCAGCACCACCGACGGCGCGTCACAGGCGACGCCCGCGAAGAACGGGATGCCGTTCTGGGTATCGATAACGGCGTCGGGCCGTATGCCGCGCAGCGGTCCGATACCGAGCCTGCCCAGCGCGATGGCCGCCAACGCTCGCGGATAGACGGTGTAGCGCCCGCCGCCCCTGCTGATGTCGATGCCGTCGACGTGTTCCCGCCGCGCAGCGCCTCGATAGCGGGCGGTTCGCAACGTGACCTTGACCCCGCGCGCGGCCAGCTGTGCGCCGACCTGCTCCAGGTAGCGTTCGCTGCCGCCGCCCTGCGGGTGCCCGGTGTCACGCCAGCACAGCAGCAGGACTTCGCGCACAGTGGAGCTCTCTCGCCTCGTCGGGCCCCGGCCGGGGACGTGGATATCGGGCTACACCATAACGTGCGCACCCGGCCCGCAAGCGCTTCACCGGCAACGATCTGAACAAAATGGTGAAATGCCCACATTTCACAGTCGACTTTCGATAACCTGCCGCCACCGGATCAACCCACACGATGAGGAGAAGATATGAAGGTGACACCGAGGACGAGGACCGGCACAGGCGGCGGCACGACCGGCGACCTGAGCGGGGCGCTGGCCGCAGTGCTGGCGCTGATCACCTCGTCGCTGTCCACCGGCAGCGGCGCGAGCAGCGGTATCGGCTAGCGCGGGACTCCCACCGGCCCGGAGCGCGCGGCGCCGGGCCGGTCGCGAGCCCGACACAGGCTTCGGCACTACGCGCGGCCTGTGCGAAACTCTCCGCCGTGCCACAAGCTCAGACATCGCCGCCCGACGCCACGGCGGCCGACCGGCCCCTCGCGTCCCGGTTCGCACACCGCGCGACGCTGCGCCGCTCGCTCCGACTGCTGAGCAGTTTCCGCTTCGAACAGACCGATCCCGCGACCTTCTACGGCCGCGTCGCCGCCGACAGTGCCGCCATGCTCGGCGATTTCTACCTCGACCTCACCGGTCGCGACCTCGACGGCGCGACGGTTCTTGATGTCGGCGGCGGCCCCGGCTACTTCGCCGACGAATTCGCCCGCGCGGGTGCGCGATACATTCCGGTCGAGCCGGACCCCTCCGAATTGCACGCGGCCGGCTTGCCCGCGGCGGGCGCGGTGCGCGGCTCGGGAATGGCACTGCCCATCCGCGACGACGCCGTCGATATCTGCTTCTCTTCCAATGTCGCCGAACATGTCTCGGATCCGTGGCTCATGGCGGACGAAATGGTGCGGGTGACCCGGCCCGGCGGGCTGATCGTGCTCTCGTACACGGTGTGGCACGGCCCCTTCGGCGGACACGAAACCGGTCCGTGGCATTACCTCGGCGGGGAATACGCCGCACGCCGCTACCGCCGCAAGCACGGCAGGGAACCGAAGAACCGGTTCGGCGAATCACTGTTCGCGGTGCGCGCCGCCGACGGGCTGCGATGGGCGGCGACCACTCCCGCGGATGTGCGGATGATCTTCCCGCGCTATCACCCCAGATGGGCCTGGTGGCTGGTGCGCGTGCCCGCGATTCGGGAGCTGCTGGTGAGCAATCTGGTCGTCGTCGCGACCAAGTAGTCGGCGAACTACCTCTCCAGCCAGCCGCGCCGCCAGCTACGCGGGCCACAGGTTCCCGACATGGCTTCGCACCACGGGGATTCCTGGATGGCGAGGCCGACGGCCTCCAGCGTGGTGAGCCCGACCTGATCGGCCAGCACGCCCACCACCGCCACCGCCTCCGCGGCCTGTATGGCCGCGGTCGCCTGTTCGATCGTCAGTGTGCGACCGGGTAGGAAGGAGACGACCCACCCGCCGCTACCAACGCTTTTCGCTTGATGCTCGGTCTGATCACTGGTCATCAGCGACCGACCGATCACTTGCACCGCCATGACTCGTTCACCCCTGCGGTATCAGATCAATGCAGAATCGGTTCAACAATCGAAGTTCACAACAATCGAGCGAGCTGATCAGTAGCTACAGCATCCACCGCTCACCCCTGGAACGCAATAGTGCGTTTGCGGAAAAGCGAACCGACAGGTTGGAATTCGCCCTGGTCAGAGCATCGACGGCGAATAGAACTGAAACAGGTTACAGACAACCAGACCGCAGAACTGTAACGTGTTCTCATGCACTACGACAGCTTGTTCATCGGCGGCCACTGGACCCCGCCTGCCTCGTCCGAGCGCCTCCAGGTCTTCTCCCCCGCCACGGTCGAACCGGTGGGCAGCGTACCGGTCGTCGTCCGTGCCGATGTCGACGCCGCGGTCGCCGCCGCGCGTCACGCCTTCGACAACGGGCCGTGGCCGTCGACCCCGCCGGAGGAGCGCGCGGCCGTACTCACCCGCGCAGCCCGCCTGCTCGAGCAGCGCTCTGCCGATCTGCTCGCCGCGCTCACCGCGGAAGTGGGGGCGCCGCACATGTTCAGCATGACGCTGAATCAGCTTCCGGCCGTCGCCACCCTCGACGCCTACGCCGAACTGGCGAAGACTTTCCCCTGGAAGCAGACGCGCACCGGGTCCTTCGGCACCTCGCGGGTAACGCGCGAACCGCGCGGCGTCGTCGCCGCGGTGACCGCATGGAATGTGCCGCTGTTCCTCGCTGTCAACAAACTCGCTCCCGCTCTGCTCGCCGGCTGCACCATTGTGCTCAAGCCCGCGCCGCTGACGCCGCTCACCGCCAACATCGTCGCCGATATCTTCACCGAGGCCGGCGTGCCGGAGGGCGTGCTCTCCGTGCTGCCCGCCGACGCGGAAGCCTCCGAGTACCTGATCTCGCATCCCGGCGTCGACAAGGTGACTTTCACCGGAAGCACGGCGGTCGGCCGCAAGATCGGCGCGATCGCCACCGAACAACTCAAGAGCGTCTCGCTCGAACTCGGCGGCAAATCCGCGGCGATCCTGCTGCCCGATATGGATCTCGCCGCGGGCATCCCTGTGCTCGCCTTCTCCGGTCTGATGAACAGCGGGCAGGGCTGCGTCGCGCAGACCCGCATCCTCGCCCCGCGCAGCCGCTACGACGAAATCCTCGAAGCACTCGTCGAACACGTGAAAACGATGAAGGTCGGACTCCCGGACGATCCGGCCGTCCAGCTCGGTCCGCTGATCTCCGAACGTCAGCGCGAACGGGTCGAGGGCTATATCGCCACCGGCAAGGCCGAGGGCGCCCGGTTGGTATTCGGCGGCGGACGGCCCGATGGCCTCGATCGCGGCTGGTTCGTCGAACCGACGATCTTCGCCGATGTCGACAACAAGTCGACCATCGCGCAGGAAGAGATCTTCGGCCCGGTGCTGTCGGTGATCCCCTACGAGACCGAGGACGAAGCCGTCGCGATCGCCAACGACTCGGTCTACGGCCTGGCCGGTTCGGTGTGGACCACCGATATCGAGCACGGCGCGGAAATCGCGGCGCGGGTGCGCACCGGCACCTACGCGATCAACTGGTACGCCTTCGACCCGACCGCGCCCTTCGGCGGCTACAAGAATTCCGGACTCGGCAGGGAGAACGGGCCGGAGGGCCTCGATTCGTTCTGCGAGCAGAAATCGCTGCTCATGCCCCTCGGCTGGACGGAATAACGCGGCCGATCGGGGCGAGGAGGACGGCTTCTCGCCCCGATCGCGCGCTCAGTTATCCGGTATGACCACCCGCAGCATCGGCCGGGGCCGACCGCCGGGTTCCGCGGGTTGGACGGCGATCTCCACGCGCCAACCCGGCGGCAATGCCGCCTGTAACCGCCCGGCCGCCCGGCCGAGGGGTGTACTCGCCATGGCCGAGGCCGTCCCGGTCGTCAACGATGTGCCCGATGCGTCGAACTCCAGATCGGTCAAGCTCCAACCACCTCTCACGTGTCGATGCCGTCGCGCCCCCCGCCGCGGTGCCGATAGGTGAAACAGTTCAGCCGGTGCACATCGGCTGACGATTGTGAAGCGTTGAATGCGGGCCAGCTTAGTGGGCAGCGCTACTCCGGGGACCGCCGCCATCGCACCGAACCGATCCACGACCGTCCCGTGCGGGCACCCGGATCATCGGCGCAACGACCGCCGATAGCCCGCCGGGGTCGTTCCTGTCGCGGCGCGCAGATGCGATCGCAACGCCGTGACGCTGCCGAATCCGGCCCGCGCCGCGATCACCTCCACCGGAAGGTCAGTGGTTTCCAACAACTCTCGTGCCCGCGCCGTCCGCTGCGCCTCCAGCCAGCGCCGCGGCGTCGTGCCGACCTCGGCCTTGAAACGACGGATGAGCGTGCGCTCGCTCATCAGCGCCAGGTTCGCCAACGCCGAAACATTCACCACCGCAGCGGGATCGGCGGCAACACGGGCCAGGGTAGCGGCGAGACCGCCGGTAAAGTCGTTATCGCCGAAGGCATCCGGGATGTATTGGGCCTGCCCGCCCTCGCGATGCGGGGACGTCACATTCCAGCGAGCCAATTCCGCCGCCGCGCCCACACTCAGTTCACGGCGCACGACATGCAGGCACAGATCGAGGGACGCGGTAAGTCCGGCCGAGGTGAGCACATCGCCGTCATCGATATAGAGCGCACCGGGATCCAATTTCACCGCGGGAAACAGCCCGGCGAATTCGTCGCAGTACGCCCAGTGGGTCGTGGCCGGTCGCCCGTCCAGCAAACCGGCCTGGGCCAGCACGAAAGCGCCGACGCAGACGCTCATCATGATCGCCCCGCGCCCCGCTGCCGCCCGCAACGCGTCGAGCACCTCCGGCGCGGTCGGCAAGGTGGGCAGCCCTATGCCCGGCACCACGACGATATCGGCCGCCTCCAACGCGTCCAGCCCGTATTCGACCCGCAACTCGAAACCGTTCGGCGTCCACACCGGACCGGGACGCACACCGCAGGTCCGCAGATCGAAGCCGACCGGCTCCCCGGATTTACCCGGTCCATGGCGGAACGCTTGGACGACGCAGGCGAGGTCGTAGGTCATGACTCCGTCGAGCGCCAAGGCGACAACGCGCTTCATTCGAGGAGTGTGGCATGAATCCGATGGCTACTCGAATTTCCGCCGGACCGTCGGCCCGGCGACCGGGTAGCTCTTGTCAGCCACGACGAAATGAGTAACATGGTTACCGCACGGCGGAGCCCCCTTCCCGGGCGCGAGACCCACCCCGGTCCCGGGAATCGCCCGGAGCTTCGGATGGCCGACCGCATCGCGCCCGCGCACTCGATCTCTCACGCGCGCAACGTTTTTCGTGAGAATTCACCATACTGACGGCACCCGCCCTCAGATGTCGATTGACATGTTACTCTCTAGTAGATCACTAGTGTGACGCGTCTCATGTCACGCGGCTATATGTGGTTCGGGACATTCGGGCGACGGTGCCCGGTGGTGCATATGGAGAGAAATCGATGCAACTGAAATATGGGCGGCGTTCTCGGTCCGGTTCACTACCGCGAACTGGACGGGTGGTCGCGGCGGTAGCCGTTGCCTGCGTCACCGCGGTCGCCGGGGTGGGGATCGATATCCAGGAAGCCCAGGCCGCACCGCCGGTGAGCCCCTTCTACATTCCGCCCGCGCAGATCCCGGCCGAACCGGGCTCCATCATCAAGACCCAGCCGATGCCGCTGTTCGTGACCCCGCCCACCGTCAACGGCTGGCCGGGTTCGGCGCAGCACATCATGTACACCACGCAGCTTCAGGACGGATCCCCGGTCGCGGTGACCGGCACCTACATCGAGGCGACGGGCCCGTGGCAGGGCGCGGGCGAACGCCCGACCGTGGTGATCGGCCCCGGCACCGCGGGCCAGGGCGACCAGTGCGCGATGTCGGTGGCATTCTCGACCGGCCTGTCGTTCAACTTCGCGCCCGCCTTCTCGACCTCGGCCAATCAGGAACTGCCGTCCTCGGCGGTGTGGAGCGCGCTGGGCGCACGTGTTCTCGTCACCGACTACATCGGACTGGGAACGCCGGGCATCCACACCTTCGTCAACCGGATCGAGGGCGCGCACGCCATCCTCGACGGCGCACGCGCGGCCAATAATATGGCCGGTGTCGGACCCGAGACCCCCGTGGTGTTCTGGGGCTACTCCCAAGGTGGCGGCGCTACCGGCGCGGCGGCGGAAATGCAGCCGGACTACGCACCGGAACTGAATCTGAAGGGCACATGGGCTGGAGGCCCGACCGCTGATCTGGCCGCGATCCTCGCACGCATCGACGGTGCGCTGATCGGCGGCGCGATCGGATTCGCGATCAACGGCCTGCTGGCCCGCTACCCGGACCTGAACAAGGCCGTCGACCGCGTGACCACACCCGCGGGGCGCGCGATGCTGGAGACGTTGAGCAACGAATGCGTCGGTGACGTCATCTTCAATCAGCCGTTCCTGCGAACCAGTTCGCTGACAATCGACGGCCGTCCGCTCACCGAACATCTGGCCGAGATCCCCGAGGCGATTCCCGCGCTGGCCGAAATGCGCCTCGGCAATTCGGCCCCGGCCACCCCGGTGCTCATCACCAGCGGCCGCAACGACGACACCGTGCCCTACGGTCAAGCCCGCCGGCTCGCCGAGGATTGGTGCGCTCAGGGCGCCACGGTCACCTTCCGCACCAACGACCTGCCGCCGATCCTGCCCGGCACCACCCTTCCCGGCCATTTCGGCCCGGAGTTGATCGACGGCTTCGGCCCGGACAACGCGATCACGTATCTGCTCGATCGGCTCGCCGACAAACCGATCTCCGGCTGCACCATCGACTGATCTCCGCGACGGAATCCACTAGCGGGCCCCGATCCGACGAACCGGATCGGGGCCCGCTGGCGTCGGAGTAGGTTCGCAGAGCAGGTGCGCACCGGCCTCTTGGCGAGAATCCGAGCATTACTGGCGTTCACGCCACTCGTCCGGGGCGGGCGGGAGAGTTTCACTCGAATCGGTACGCCGAACAGAGGAGAACAGCGTGGACGCCCCAGCGGGAACAGATTGGGAATGGGCTACTCGGACCGGGGGTGCGCTGTCGGGTGCGCAACGTAGGCATCTCGCTGCCGCGCTGGCCCGCGCCGTCCCCGGTTTACTCGCGGCCAGGGCGACGCGGGCGATCGGTAGAACAGGGGCAGGGCGGCTGGAATTCGAGGGACTGCGCATCCCCGATTCAGCGCTCGCCCGCGCGGCCGAACTACAAGCGCGCGAATCGCTTTCGATCCATGTCCTCGAACATTCGTACCGGACCTATTTCTTCGGGCGGGTGCTGGCCGATCTCGACGGCGCGCGCGTGGACGACGAGCTCGTCTACGTCGCCTGCCTGCTGCACGACCTGTGCCTCGAACAGCCGACGCCCGGACGTTGTTTCGCGGTGTCCGGCGGTGTGGCCGCGGTCGAATTCGCGTTGCGCGAAGGCGTGGAGCCCGACCGGGCCGCCACGATCGGCGCCGCGATCGCCGCGCATATCACCCCCGGTGTCGCCGCCGATCTGAACGATCCCGGCGGTTTCGTCTCCGCGGGCGCATCGGTGGACGTGATCGGGTCTCGCATCGGGGAACTGGACCGCGACTGGGTGGACGAACTGCTGACGCGCCATCCCCGCCACGAACTCAAACGCCACCTGATCGCCGCATTCGACGCCGAGGCGAAGGCGGTACCGCACGGACGGTCGAAACTACTCGTCACGGCGGGCTTCAACCAGATGATCCGGTTCGCGCCGTTCACTGAATGAGACGACAACCGCCCGCACCGAAAGACGGTGCGGGCGGCCGAGTTGTCGACAGATCAGGCGAGCCGCTGCTTGAGCGCCTCGAATTCGTCACGCACGCCCGACGGCAGCTTGTCGCCGACGAATTCGAACCATTCCTCGATCAGGGGAATCTCCTTGCGCCACTCCTGCACATCGACCGCGAGCGCCTCGTCGACATCGTTCGCGTCGACGTCGAGGCCATCGAGATCCATCTGCGCGGCGGTGGGCACATTGCCGATCGCGGTGGACACAGCCTCGGCCTTACCCTCGATACGGCCGACGATCCACTCCAGCACGCGGGAGTTCTCGCCGAATCCTGGCCACAGGAAGCGGCCGTCGTCACCGCGACGGAACCAGTTGACGTAGAAGATCTTCGGCAGCTTGGTCGCGTCCGCGTTCTTGCCGACGTTGATCCAGTGGTTCAGGTAGTCGCCCACGTGGTAGCCCATGAACGGGATCATCGCCATCGGGTCGCGACGCACAGTGCCGACCTTGCCCTCGGCGGCGGCGGTCTGCTCCGAGGAGAGGGTCGCGCCCATGAACACGCCGTGCTGCCAGTCGAAGGACTCCGTCACCAGCGGGACCGTGGTCTTGCGGCGTCCGCCGAACAGGATCGCCGAGATCGGCACACCCTGCGGGTCGTCCCACTCGGGAGCCAGGATCGGGCACTGCGACATCGGGGTGCAGTAGCGCGAGTTCGGGTGGGCCGCCAGCGTTTCGGTCTCCCGCAGGTACCAGTCGTTGCCCTTCCAGTCGATCAGGTGATCGGGCTCGCCTTCCAGACCTTCCCACCACACGTCGTTGTTATCGGTCAACGCGACATTGGTGTAGACGGTGTTGCCCGCGTTCATGGTGGCCATGGCATTCGGGTTGGAGCTGTTGTTAGTGCCGGGCGCGACACCGAAGAAACCGAACTCCGGATTCACCGCGTACAGGCGGCCGTCCTTGCCGAAACGCATCCAGGCGATGTCGTCGCCCAGGGTCTCGGCGCGCCAACCGGGAACGGTCGGCTGGATCATCGCGAGGTTGGTCTTGCCGCAGGCGCTGGGGAATGCCGCCGCGATGTAGTAGGCCTTGTTCTCGGGAGAGATCAGCTTGAGGATCAGCATGTGCTCGGCGAGCCAGCCCTCGTCGTGGGCCATGGCCGAGGCGATGCGCAGCGAGTAGCACTTCTTGCCGAGCAGCGCGTTACCGCCGTAGCCCGAACCGTAGGACCAGATCTCGCGGTCCTCGGGGAAGTGGGTGATGTATTTGGTGTCGTTGCACGGCCACGGCACGTCGGCCTGGCCGTCGGCCAACGGCGCGCCCACGGAGTGCAGCGCCTTGACGAACGGGCGATCGGTGCCGAGCTTCTCCAGCGCGGCGGCACCCATGCGGGTCATCACGCGCATCGACACGACCACATATTCGGAGTCGGTGATCTCGACACCCAGTTTGGGATCCTCCGCGCCGAGCGGGCCCATGCAGAAGGGCACCACATACAGGGTGCGGCCCTTCATCGAGCCGCGGTACAGCTCGGTCATGGTGGCGCGCATCTCGGCGGGGTCGACCCAGTTATTGGTCGGGCCTGCGTCGGCCTCGGTCTTGGAACAGATGTAGGTGCGCGATTCGACCCGCGCCACGTCGGACGGATCGGATAAGGCTAGGAAGGAATTCGGCTTCTTCTTCCGATCGAGGCGCTTGAACGTGCCAGCCTCGACCAGCTGGTTGGTGAGCCGCTCCCATTCCTCGTCGGAACCGTCGGCCCAGACAACTCGCTCAGGCTGAGTGAGTTCTGCGACTTCCTTTACCCAGGCGAGTAGTTCGCTATGCTCGGTCGGCGCTTTGCCGTCGGATCCACGAAGACCAGGAATGGTCGCTGAGGTCATGAAAACTCTCCTGAGATGGGCGGCTGTCGATGCTTCGCCGCCTGGCCCAAGGCCCATGACCAGCGCGAACACACCGAGCGCCACCGTTGGCGGGAAGGCACCCGCTACGACCAGTCGAAAGCTCGCCCCGGCTGGACGGCGTACAAGGACGAAGCGGACGCCCAGGTTCCTGCTTAGAGGTTAACGCGATGTGACGATCAGTACTGAATCGGGTACTGGTCAGATACCCATTCAGTAACCGATTCAACAGTTCAATTCTGCTGATCGATGGTGGCGATATCGCGTTCGCAGGCCGCTAGCTGACCTGGTTGCTCGGCCGCTGCTCGACGGATCCTGACCTCCAGTTCAGCGACACGCCGATCGGTGTCGACGATGCGGGCGGCGCTCGCGCGCACCACTCGGTCCGCCAATTCGGTTTCGACCTCGACGAGCGCCGTCGCCACCCGCTGTTCCAGCGCAGCCTTGACATTCACCAGCGCGTCGGCGACCCATTGACGCATATGCGCGCGATCGGCGACCTGCCTGCGGGTCCGCACCACCCACCAGGCGACCAGGGCGCCGAGCGCGAGGGTGACAGGGATGCTGGCGACGTCAAGCGCGGAAACCAGGGCGAGCGGCGAGACCAGCAGCCTGCCGAGGCCGAGGCCCGCGGAAGCGCCGAGCGCGATCATGAGGTGATCTTCGACACCCCGATGCCGCGGTTCGGGGTCGGGACCGATCCGAGGAGCCGGATCGCGCCTGCGATGGGGTAGCGCCGCATCCCTGCTCGCGGTCCCGTCTGCCCTGGCGGAATCCCCACGACCGGTGTCGGTACGGGGGGTGTCGACACGGGAGGTGAGCTCGGCGAGTCTGCGGTCTATCCCGGCATCGACGACCCCGGTCAACTCGGTCACCGAATGCTGCAACCGGTCCGGATATTCGGCGAGTTCGGCGTGCGGCTGCCGGTCGAGTTCCGCGCGCGCGGCCGCGTGCAGCGCCCTGACTCGACCGCCGACCTCCGTCATCAGGTCGACGCGGGCAAGATGCAACTGCCCGCGCAACGCCGACATCGCGGTGGCGCGGCCGCTGTCGCGGCCCGCGATCAAGGTGGCTCGTTCTTCACGCCAGCGGGCGATTTGGTCGCCCGAACGCAGGGTTTCCAGTTGGGCGACCACCCGTGCGCGGGTTTCGGCCAATACGCGGGTTGTGAGCCCGGCCAGTCTGCCGTCGCCCAGATCCGCCGCACCCGCCGCCGCCGCGATCAGTTCGGCGTGCAGGGCGCTGAGGCCGGACCGGTCCATCAGCGCGGCGTCACCGCTCGCGCGGGCGGCGGCGGCCAGCCGCGCCGACACCGGGACGATCTCGAGATCGGCCAGATCGTGCGCCGCGAGCAATTCCAGATTGCGCGAGCGGACCGACCGCCAGTCCCCGTAGGCGTGGATGCCGTTCATCGCGAGCAGGATGGTGGTGTCGTCGGCGCGCAATCGCCGGATCAGGCCGACCATATCGGCGCCGAGGGTGCTGCCCGCGTCGAGCAGGACGAGCGCGACCGCGGCCGGAGTCGCTCCCGGCAGGGTGGACTCGACCGCCGAACCCACTTCGCCCATCGGTTCGGTGAGATCGACGCGCGGCTCGAAACGGGCCAGTTCGGTGCGAAGCAGTGTCGTGTTGGCGTCATCGGGGCCGATCAGCGCCACCATCGCCGACGTCCCTTCGCCCCCGCCTCGCACCGCTGCCAACAGGGCAGCGCCCTGCGGGTTCCACCGCGCGACGACGCCATGCGCCTGCGGTGACAATGCCGTCGACTCCGCTGAATGCGCCCGCTCGCTCGCCGAACCCGCCCGTGACGATGCGGCGAGTTCCCGGGCGGGCGGGTCAGAGTCCGGCACTGCTCATTCGCTCCCACAGTCGGATATAGCCGTTGTGCACGCGCAACGCGGCGCGGCGGGCGGTGGGTGGCATATCGCCGGAAACCACGGCCCGCCACCGAGAGGCGCGATGCAGCGCGTCGTCGGCGTCGGCGGGTGCGGGGGACCGATAGCCTGCGGCCAGATGCGCGACCGAGGGATGGGCGAGTCCGGCGCACAGCCCGAGCCACATGGCGTCATCGCCGTAGATGTAATCCTCGAGGACATCGCGCGCGTGGCCGGCGACGCCGGGCAGCGACCGGGCCGCCAGCCGGGCCAGTTCATCGAGCAGTTCGCCACCGCGCAGGGCCGAGACCTGTTCGTAGCGCCGGTGCAGCAATCCGTGCAGTGCGTCGATTCCGCTGGCGGCGTGCAGCAACTGGAGGACGGCGTGCGAGTCGAGTTCCGGATCGGCGCGCAGCGCGCTCAGCGCGCACGCGACGCCGTAGAGATCCCAACGGTGCAGCAGCGCCTCGCGTTCGGCGACATCGGGACCCGCCGCCGGGGCGACGAACAGATCCGGCGAGAGGGTGAGCGAGTGGTCGGCGGTGGCGGCAAGCCTGCGCAGAATCGCCATATCGTCGTCGGTCAGCGCACCGGCGCGCGTGCGCATGGCCAGCGAGGCGACCACGGGGAGGGTGAGCACACCGAGTTCCCTCGTGTACTGATCGGCGGCGACCACCGCGTCGGCCCAGCGGGTGCCGATCGCGTCGGCCTTGTTCAGCACGACGACGGTGCGCTCGGGCGCGAGACCTGCCAGCACCCTGCGATCCGCGGGCAGCGGAGCGCCCGACAGCACGTAGACGACGATATCGGCGTCGAGTTCGGGATCGGGCGAGCCCGGCTCGTCCACCGGGCCGGTCTCCGCGGCCGACATCAGCGCGAGCGCGTGCAGCACCGTGGTCCGCCCGACATGCGCCCGCCCGGTGACCTGGATGCGTGGCGGTCTGCGCCACGCGTTCACCGCGACACTCGCGTGATAGCCGATCTGGGTATCCGCGCCCCCCGCTCCCCGCAGATCGGCGAGCAACCGGTCGAGTTGATCCTGTTCGCGGGTCGGCACCCCGCGTTCCCGCATCCGACCGTCGCTCTCGGTGGCCGTCGGCATGGCTCACACCCCCTTATCGCTGCGCAATTCTGTCAGACATCCCCGACGTACGCGCCGTCCGTGACAAGCGGAAGGGCGCACCGGCGCACGGCTCAGTTCGGCGTCGCGCCGCCCCCGCCGCTGAGGTATTTGTTGGCGGTGCGCAGCGCCCAGCCCGGGGCGTATTTGGCGGCGACCGCGAGCGCCTTGGCCTGGACGCCGATCTCGTAGTGCACCTTCGGCAGGCGGCCGCGTTTGCGGGTCGCGTCCCAGATTCCGTTGGCGACATCCTCGGCGGTGAGGTGCACACCAAGCGATTTGGTCGACGCCGTCTCCACCCCCTCCACCATCGCGGTGGCGACGAACATCGGCCAGATCGCGATGACGCGGATGTCGTGGCGCTCCCATTCCACATCCAGCGCCTCGGTGAGACTCTTCACCGCCGATTTGGTCGCACCGTAGGTGGCGAGTTCGGGCTGGCCGTAGATCGCCGACGCCGAGCAGAGGTTCACCACCTGTGCCCCCTCGGTATCGCGCAGATAGCGGAACGCCTCGTGTGTCCCCGCTATCACCGCGCTCAGATTGACCTCGACGATGGCCCGGTGGGCGGCGAGTTCGATCTCCTCGAACGGACCCGCCCGCAATATGCCCGCGTTGTTGATCAAGATGTCGAGCCGTCCGGTCGCGGTGTGGAAGTCGGCGAGGCGCTGCGCCCACTGGGTGTCGTTCGTCACATCGAGTACGCCGGTGTCCACCGTGCCGCCAGCGGCGGTGATGTCGGCCGCGAGCCTGGTCAGTCCCAGCTCATCAATGTCATAGGCACCGACGTGATAGCCCCGTGTGGCGAATAGCATGGCCGTCGCGCGACCGATTCCCGCTGCCGCACCGGTGATGAACACCGTCGGTGAATTCATGCCACGGAGTCTAATATGGTGATCTACCCCTATAACTGGGGTTCACAGACAGATTCGCCTTCGCCTACGCTGCTGTCACGGTCGGCGCCGGTGTCGGCGCGCAGCTCTACTTGTCGAGTGTGGAGCCGGCCAGGCGGATAACGAGCCCGGCCAGGCCCGGTCCTCGATCAGGAGGTTGCGATGAGCGTCGATGCCATCGGCATTGTCAGCGGCGAGCCTGCTCCGGGGCACTCCGGGAAACCCCCGTTGCCCAGCGACGACCCGTTCCACCGGGCGCCGAGGGGTTTCGCGTCCAAACCCGCGGGCACCATCCTGCGCAGCCGCACCATCGAACTGGCGCTGTTCGGCATCGTTCCGCAACGGGTATCGGCCTGGCAACTGCTCTACCGCAGCTGCGATCTGCACGGCACGCCGGAGGCCGCGATCACCACCGTGCTGCTGCCGGAGGGCGCCGACCCGGACGTCGAGCGTCCGTTACTCGCCTTCCAGACCGCGATGGACGCGGTCGCCGAGAAATGCTCGCCGTCCTACGCCCTGCTGCGCGGCTCGAAGGCGCTCGGCGCGGTGACCCAGGTCGAATGGCTGCTCGTGGCCAACGCCCTGCGTCGCGGCTGGGCGGTGTCCATCGCCGATCACGAAGGCCCGCACGGCAATTTCGGCGCACCGCGCGAACCCGGCTACCGGGTGCTCGACGGCATCCGCGCGGCCCTCGCCTTCAGCCCGCTCGGCCTGCACGCCGACACCCCGATCGGTGTCTGGGGCTACTCCGGCGGCGGTATGGCCAGCTCCTGGGCCGTCGAGATGGCGCCGACGTACGCGCCGGAACTCACCATCGCGGGTGCGGTACTCGGTTCGCCGGTCGGCGATCCCGGCGAGGTGTTCACGCGACTGAACGGCACCGCCTACGCGGGCCTGCCCGCCATCGTCATCGCGGCGCTGCGCAGGCTGTATCCGGCGCTCGGCGCGGTGGTCCGCGACGAACTGACCATGCACGGGCACCGTTTCGTCGCACGCGCCGAAAGCTCCACTCCGCTCTGGGCGATCCTGTCGCTCGCCAACCAGGAAATGGGTAATTTCACGACCGGGCGCAGGCTGGAGGAGATCCTGACCGGCCCCGATTTCGTCGCCATATTCGACGATCTGCGACTCGGTAATTCGATACCGACCTGCCCGCTGCTCGTGGTGCAGCCGATCCACGACCAGATCATCCACATGGACGGCGTCGACCACCAGGTGCGGCGCTACCGCGAGGGCGGGGCGCATGTCACCTACGTCCGCGACCGGCTCAGCGAACACTTCACCATGCTGGTGGTGGGAACCCCGATCAGCCTGTCCTGGCTCGCCGACCGGCTCGCGGGCGAACCCGCGACCCCCAACCGCGACACCACCGTGTGGTCGGTCATCGCGTCGGCGACCGGGCTGCGCGGCCTCCTGGAAATGGCGGCGACCACGGTCAGGGTGATTTTCGGACGACCCTTGCGTGAGGAGAGTACGGCACCGCCCCGGATCGCCGAGGAACGCGCGGCTTGATGACACTGCCCGATACAGACATTCGGCCGCGCTGACCATGCGCGGATCGCGCACGCGGGGTTCGATTGCCGGGCCGAGAAATCGATGCTGGACAATGGACGCCGTGAACGACGCCGCCAACCACACTGCCGAGTCGGTTCAGGGCCCGCCGTCCACAGCCTCGGCGCCCCTCGAAGCCGGACGACGCTCCCCCACCGGCTCCCGCCTGTACCCCCGGGTCACCAGTTTCCGGTCCAGGCGCGCGGCGCTGACCCCGACTCAGCAGTCGTCCTGGGACAGGATGTGGCCCGAAATCGGCCGCGACGTGGGCGACGAACCGCTCGACGCCGCCGCCTGGTTCGGACGCGATGCCCCGCTCGTCATCGAGATCGGCTGCGGAACCGGTACCGCGACAGCCGTGATGGCACAGGCCGAACCCGAGGTGAACCTGATCGGGATCGAGGTGTACCAGCCCGGCCTCGCCCAACTGGTGCAGCGCGTCGAGCGCGAACACATCGACAACATCCGGCTGTTGCGCGGCGATGCCGTCGACGTGCTCGAACATATGATTGCCGAGAAATCGCTCACCGGTGTCCGGGTCTTCTTCCCCGATCCGTGGCCCAAGGCCCGCCATCACAAGCGCAGGCTGCTGCAGCCCGCGACGCTGTCCCTGATCGCGTCGAGGCTGAAGCCGGGCGGCGTGTTGCATGTCGCGACCGACCACGCGGGTTACGCGGAACACATCGCCGAGGTAGGAGCCGCGGAACCGCTGCTCACCGGCCTGAACGAGACCACGGGCGGGGTCGGAGCCGCCCCTCGCGATACCGCGCCGATCGGTTTCGATCGCCCCGTCACGAAGTTCGAAGGCAAGGCGCAACGCGCAGGAAGCGCTGTCACCGAGTTCATATGGGGCAAGATCGAATGATGAGCGAGCGCAGCGAGCGATCCATTTGCTCAGCCGTCATGATGGTCATGAGGGTGCCGAGCGCCGCCGAGGCGGAATTATGAGTGTCAGCGAGATGGCCCACGAAGTCGTTGATGTCGCCGTCGAGGTACCCGGCTCCGGATCGGAAGTCCTGGGCGGGGCGACCCCCGACGTGCGACGGGTACTGCTCGTCTGGGACGCGCCGAACCTCGATATGGGACTCGGCGCCATTCTCGGTGGACGCCCGACCGCCGCCTACCGCCCCCGTTTCGACGCACTCGGCCGCTGGCTGCTCGCCAGGACCGCGGAACTGTCGGTCGGCAGCGCCACCAGGGTCGAACCGGAAGCGACGGTTTTCACCAATATCGCCCCCGGCACCGCGGATGTGGTGCGGCCGTGGGTCGAGGCGTTGCGCAATGTCGGCTACGCCGTTTTCGCCAAACCCAAGATCGAGGAAGATTCCGACGTCGACGCCGACATGCTCGGCCATATCGAGCTACGTCGTCGCGGCGCTGGCCTGGCGGGCATCATGGTGGCCTCGGCCGACGGCCAGGCATTCCGTGAACCTCTCGAGGAACTCGCCGCGCACGGAATCCCCGTTCAGGTACTCGGCTTCCGCGAGCACGCGAGTTGGGCCGTCACATCCGATACCCTCGAGTTCATCGACCTCGAGGATATCCCGGGTGTGTTCCGCGAACCGCTGCCCCGGGTGAGCCTCGACTCGCTGCCCGACGAGGGTGCCTGGCTGCAGCCGTTCCGGCCGCTGTCGGCACTGCTCACCTCTCGCCCCGCTCAAGGAGTCGCTTAGTGTTCACACGCTGGGGCGATCTGGTCTACCGGCTGCGCTTCGCCGTCATCGGCGTCGTCGTGGCAGCTCTGCTCGGCCTGGGCGGATACGGCCTCGGCCTGGAAGACCATCTCAGCTCCAGCGGATGGGATGATCCTACGTCGGAGTCCGCGCATGCCGCGCGGATCGCGGACGAGGCATTCGGGCGCGATCACACCAGTGACGTGATCGTGCTCTACACCGCGCCAGAGGGTAAGACGATCGATGACCCGCAGTTCCGCGAGCAGGTGGTCGGCAGTCTGAACGCGCTGCCGAAGGACCATCCGAACGAGATCGCCAAGATCAACGGCGCGTACTGGCAGACCGAAACCGGTCCGGGCGTTCCGCTGACCTTCGGTTCCAAGGACAAGAAGTACACCTTCGCCTCCATCGCCATCGTCGGCGATAACGACACCGATATGGTGCGCAACTACCGGGCGGTGAAGGACACCTTCTATATTCCCGGCCTCGACGTCCAGGTCACCGGATTGCAGGCGGTCTCGGGCACGCTCAACGACACGATCGCCAGCGACTCCAAGCGGATGGAGATGCTCGCCGTCCCCGCCGTCGCCGTCCTGCTGTTCTTCATCTTCGGCGGCGTCGTCGCGGCAGCGTTGCCGCTGATGATCGGCGGCCTCACCATCATCGGCGCCAACGGCATCGTCATGTTCCTGACGAGGTTCACCGAGGTGAACTCCTTCGTCTCCGGCGTCGTCTCGATGATCGGCCTCGGTCTCGCGATCGACTACGGCCTGTTCATCGTGAGCAGATTCCGCGAGGAAGTCGCCGAGGGCTACGACACCAGGGCCGCCGTCCGGCGCACGGTGATGACGGCGGGCCGCACCGTCATCTTCTCCGCCACCATGATCATCGCCAGCCTCGGCGGCATCCTGCTCTTCCCCCAGGGCTTCCTGAAATCGGTCGCCTTCGGCACCATCGCCACCGTCTCGCTCGCCGCGCTGACCTCCATCACGATCCTGCCCGCGGCGCTGTCCATTCTCGGCTCTCGGGTGGATTCGCTCGGCCTCAAGCGATTCCGGAAAACCAAGACCGCCGACGATATCGAGAACGGCCTGTGGGGCAGGAGCACCCAGTGGGTGATGAAGCACCCGTTGAAGATCGCCGTCCCGATCTGCATCCTGCTGCTGCTGTTGATCATCCCGGTGAAGAATCTGGCCTTCGGCGGCATCAACGAGCGTTACCTGCCGCCGGATAATCCGACGCGCACCGCGCTCGAGGAGTTCTACAAGATCTTCCCGCTGAAGAAGACCGATCCGGTCCAGCTGGTCTTCATCTCCGACGACAGCGCCACGGTCGGCAAACTGTGGAAGGAAGCCAACCAAGCGCCGGGCCTCACCGGCAATTTCGAGGTACCGAGCCGGTCCAACACCGATCAAACCGTCTACCGCACCAGCGCGACCCTGGAGGATTCCGAGAATTCGGATCCGACCATCGAATATCTCCGGTCGCTCGACGTACCCGATGGCGTCTCCATGTTCGTGGGCGGACAGCCCGCGATCCAGAAGGACAGCATCGACGCGCTGCTCGATCGCATGCCGTTGATGATCGCTCTCGTCCTGTTCGTGACGACGGTGCTGATGTTCCTCACCTTCGGCTCGCTGGTGCTGCCCATCAAGGCGGCGTTGATGAGCGCGCTCGGTCTCGGTTCCACACTCGGCATCCTGACCTGGATCTTCGTCGACGGTCACGGCGCGGGACTGCTCAATTTCACACCGCAGCCGATCATGTCGCCGGTGCTGGTGCTGATCATCGCGGTGATCTACGGCCTGTCCACCGACTACGAGGTCTTCCTGCTCTCGCGCATGGTCGAGGCGCGCTCCCAGGGTGCGTCCACCACCGAGGCCGTGCGGATCGGCACCGCGCAGACCGGACGCATCATCACCGCGGCGGCGCTGATCCTGCTCGTCGTCGTCGGCGCGTTCGCCTTCTCCGATCTGGTGATGATGCAGTACATCGCCTACGGCCTGATCGCGGCGCTGTTCATCGACGCGACCATCCTGCGCATGCTGCTCGTGCCAGCCACCATGAAACTGCTCGGCGACGACTGCTGGTGGGCTCCCGCCTGGATGAAGCGAATCCAGGAGAAGGTCGGCCTCGGCGACGTCACCCTCGACGACGAACGTCCCGGCGGCGGCGAGGTGGTCGACCTGGTCAAGACCACACCGATCACCGATCCGGTCACCATGCAGATTCCCGCGGTGGAAGGCGGCAAACTGCGTCGCTCGCCGCGCAGGCCGCGCACGGTGGCGGAGATCGAGGCCGAAGCGCCGACCCAGCGGATCGGCGCCGTGCCCGGCGCGGGCAGTCCGCGCGCTCAGGACCGCAAGCCTCCCAAGGCCGCGTCCCCGCGCCCGACGCCACCCGATCCGAGCAGGCCCCGTGCCACCCCGATGCCCGTCGAGCCGAAACGCCCCCGCGCGGTGCGGCCTCCGGTGTCCGACCCCGGGCCCCATCGGCTCGGCGGGGAGCCGGTGCGCGCACCGTCCGCAGTGGACCCGGCGCGGACGCCGTCCGCAGTGGACCCGGCGCGGACGCCGTCCGCAGTGGACCCGGTGCGGACGCCGTCCGCGGTGGACCCGATGCGGACGCCGTCCGCCGAACCCGACCTCCCCCCGACCGAACCCGCGCCCGCGGTCTCCCGGCCCGGCGATCCGCCTCGCAGCCCCATCTCCGCCGATATGGTCCGGGGAGCGCAGCCGGTGCCCGCCCCGCCGGACGTGTCGGCACCGCAGACACCCGTGGTCTCCGCGCCTCCGGTGCCCGAGATCTCCGCGCCGCCGGTGCCCGAGATCTCCGCACCGCAGCCGGTCGCCGATGACACCCATGCGCATCACGGCTCGCACGGACCCGATTCGGCCGAAACACCGGAAGAGAACCGCAGCAGTATCGAGAACTGGATGGCCGAACTGCGGTCCTCCCGTCGCCGGGTCGTGAGCAACGCCGACGAGGGCCGCCACCACGGCGGTGACGGCCGCACCGTCAGCGTCAACGAACTTCTTCGTCGTCGCGACGGCGAGTAGTCCCCGCCTCCGCGAAGGCGCGGGCATACCGGGTGCCGACGACCAGCAGGAGTACGCCGACCACGAGGAAGGCGGCAACGCGGACCAGCCCGTCCAGCGTCGCGAGGTCGAACAAGAAGAGTTTGGCCAGTGCGGCGGCGGTGACGAGAAGTCCCGAACCGAGCGCCACCTTCGCGACCGCCGGCGAGCGCGACAGATTGCGCAGACCGTAGAGCAACGCGGCGGTGGCGCCGACCATCCACACGATGGTGGCGGCACTGTGACCGATGACGAATCCATCGGCCGCGCCCGACGCCACCCCGATCGATACCGTCGCCGCGGTCACCGCGTAGAGACCGATGGCACTCGCGACGATCCACAGCATCGATTCCTCGGTGTCGCCCGAGGACATGGTCGGCAGTTTCCTGATACCCCACACCGCTACCGCGACGACCACCAGCGCGAGCACGGCGGCCAGCACCGTCGAGATATTCAGGTTCGCCTGCGCGAGTCGCTGCGTCGCAAGCGTTTCCGGGTCGGCCTCGATGAGGAAGCCGAGCGCGCCGAGCAGCGCGAAAGCGCCGCCGATACCCGCGGCCACCCGCGAACGCCGTTGTCCCGCGACACCCAGGTATCCGATCGCGACGAGGAACAGCGCGATGGGGGCAGTGTGCACGTCGCTCACCCGGAAGCACACCTCGAGCAGCGCGAACGAACCCGCGACCGCGGCCACCATCGCGGTATGACCCGGAATATTCACCACCGCGCGCAGTTTCGGCACCAAGTACTGCGCCGCGACGGCGAGCAGCACCGTCGCGTAGGCCGCCGCGATGATGACGGCGGGCGTGCGATCGAACAGCGCCGGCACGGCCAGCAGCGGTGTCGTCGCCATCGCGAAAGCCAGTGACGCGGTGACGTCGGCGGGACGGCGGCGCACCACCGGCACCGTGGTCACCAGCCCGATCACCGCGACCGCGACGGCGGCGGCGAGCAACCAGTTCAGGCGGTCGGATTCGGGCCTGTCGAAACCGGCGATCGCACCATAACCCAGGGTCGCCAGTACCGCGGGCATCGTGCGAATCACGTGCAGAAAAGGCCAGTCACGCGCCAGTTGCACGGGTGCGCAGGACAATTGGAGCACGATCAGGAAGCCGAGCAGGAGCAGCTCAGAGGTCACCACCGGGGAGAGCACCGCCGCGCCCGCGACGACCATGACCGCGAGCGGCTGCGACTTCCATTCCATCGCGAGCCCGACTCCACCCGCCGCGACGGCCAGCGCCACCGCGAGTCCGAGCACCGGATGTAACCAGCCGTAGATGGCGGTCACCGCGACGACATCGAGGTAGGCGCCTGCGATACCGGTGGCGGCCAACGCGATTGCGCCGACCCGTCCGCCGGCACGCCCGAAGACCCGCATGCCCGCGCCGACCAGGGCGGCCGAGAACGCCGCGCCGGCGACAACCCTCGGCACCGGCCCGAAGAATCCGGCCTGCGCGGCGAGTACCAGCAGCATCACCACGCCGATCAGGGTGACGCCGACGCCCGCGACCGCGAGCACCCTGCTGATCACCCCCTCCCGTTGCCACCACGGTGTCCGCGCGACGGGCGGGCGGCGAACCGGCGGCACCGGCGGACGCCAGCCCGGCGGCGGTGCCGGCGCACCCCATTGCGGCGCGACCTGGCCCGATCCGTAAGGGGGCATTGCCATTGCGCCGCCGGGCGGAAACTGACCGTGTGCGAACGGCTGGACCGGAATCGCGCCGGATATTCCCGGGGGAACAGCACCGTGAACCGGAGCGCTCGTCGGCACCGGCCCCGGCGGAGGCACCGGCACAGCGGGCGTCTCCGTGGCCGAAGGCGCGGCCGATGCCGCAGCGGTGGCAGACGCGCCAACCGCCACGTCGGGGGTACGCGTCGGTGCGGTGCGGTGGGTATCGGCCAGAACCTGCGCTCGCAGCAGGTCGAGATCCCGGCCGAGCACGCCCATCTGCGTCCCCAGTGCGGTGAACTCACCCGAGAGCCGCGCGATCAGCGCCGGGTCGATAGATGTCGTCATGTACTCATGGTCGGGCACGCATCCGCACCGAACATGAGTAGAAACCCCCGAACAACGGCCGATAAGTACCCCGACCGGCCCCCACCCGGGGTACGGATGGGGGCCGGGGACGCCGGGTGGCTCTACGGGGTCGGAAGCCGCGTGCCCGTCACCTGGTGCACGGCGTTGATCACGGCCGAGCGAGGTGGCATGCGCAGGACACCGGGCGCGGGTTCGCCCGCCCAGTGCCAGCCCAGTGGCGAATCCGTGGTCGGCAGCAGTACCTGACGACCGCCGGGGAGAACGACGACCTGATGTTCGGACAGGTACCGCCGGACCGCGATATCCATCGGCTGCGCCGGGCTCGGCGGCGCTACCAGGAAGGTCCAGGTGCGTTCGCCGGGATCGGCCACCACGGGGGCGGTGAATGTCCTGTCCAGGGTTCCGAGCACGGCGCGCCCCAGTTCCGTGGGCATGACCACGGCGCCGAGGACCGATCCGGTGACGATCATCGGACGTCCGGCCAGCAGTTGTACCGGAAGTCCGTAACGATGTCGCAGCAGGCGCGCGATCTCGTGGGGCGTATGACAGCGTTCGAACATGGTGCTCACCCCTTGCCGCGATCACCGGACAGGACGACTAACGAGTTCTGCGATGGTAGGAGCGAAGCGCGCAGTTCGGTGGAGCGCTGGGTGTCGCGCGCGGATCGATCAGAATGTGCACCCGGCTCGGTCGCGCGATCGGCGCGAGGAGCCCGCACGGTGGTATTCGGCATGGTAATCATTGCCGCCGCCCTTTGCGTTCTCAAAGTTGCAGAAAGGCAACGGTATTCCAACCCTGCGTGAACGAGTCGTACGTAATGTCCCACTTTGGTCGACCGTCATCGCCTAGCGTCGTACTCTGAAACCCGGATGTAACAAAGGACATGGGTACATGGACGATTCGTCGATCGGCGTACGGATCAGGCGCTTTCGTGGCAAAGCGCTGACACAACGTCAACTTGCCGATCAGGCCGGGGTGAGTGTCGATCTCGTGCGCAAGCTCGAGCAGGGCGGACGCCAGACGGCGTCCATCGCGAGCCTGCAAAAACTCGCGCGCGCACTGGATGTCGACATCTCCGATCTCGTCGGCAAACGACACGGGATACCTTCCAGCAATCCCGACGCGGGCATCGTGGCGATCCGGCGGGCGTTAACCCCCGTTGACGATCTTCTCGGCGAGACTCCCGACGAACGGGCCGTCACTCTCGACGAAGGAAGCCGTTCGGTCGATTACGCGTGGGCCGCTTACTGGACCGGGCGCTACGAACTGCTCACTACCATCCTCCCGTCCGGGCTCACCCAGTTGCGCGCCACCGTGCACGCCGCGCGCAACGGCTCGGTCGCCCCGGCCAACGAACTGCTGGCGAGGATGTACTGGGTCACCGGCTGCACCCTCGTGCACCTCGGGCAGACCGATCCGGCGTTCCTGGCCGTCCGCCAGGCGCTGGCCGCGGCCGAACACGGCAACGATCCCCTGCTGCTCGCCACGATTCGCGGTTCGATCGCGTGGCAACTGCTCGTGCAGGGCCGCTACGACGAATCCCGCAAGGTGGCGTTGCGCGCCGCGTGCGAACTCGAGCCATCGGGCGAGGAGACCCCGACGCACCTGTCCGCGTACGGATCTCTCGTCCTACAGGGCGCGACGGCCGCGGGCCGGGCGCAGGACGTGCCGGAGGCGATGTCGCTGATCGAGGCGGCGAGCGAGGTCGCTTTGCGCATCGGCGGCGATCGGCAGGATTACGAAACCTATTTCGGCCCATCCCAGGTCGTCATGCAGACCGTCGACGTCAACGTCTCCTGCGAGCGCTATCCCGAGGCGCTGGCCGCCGCCAAGGGCATGCCGAGCAACGGCGGACTGCCGCAGGCTTCCCGCGCGCGCCATATCGCCGACACCGCCGTGGCGTGGACCCGCACCGGCCAGTACCAGCGCGCCCTCGACGCACTGCTCAACGCGGAACGAGTGGGCGGTGTCGACTGGATGAAATACCAGACCCTGCCCCGCCACATCGTCTCCGAATTGCTCGACCACGACCGCCGGGTTCCGCTGCGCGCCTTCGCCCGCCGCATCGGCGTGAACGATTGACGGGTATCCACAGGCGATTATCGGGGCTCCCGCCGAACTGACGGCCCCCGACACCACCCCGTCGAACACCTCGAACAGCGCGTCCGCGAGCGCGGACCGACACCGAAACCGGGTCAGAGCCGCTCGGCGCGGCGCAGAACCGCGAGGGCGTGTGCGGTGACCCACGGGTTCACCATTCGGGGATGCACGGGACCCCAATCCACCGAGTCGACGTTACTGCCGGTCTCGGCGACCCGGTACCAGCGGGCATCGGCGGGCCAGCCGCCGTCCGCGAGTTCGCGGGATTCGAGCAGATCGAGCGCACGTTGGCAGCCGGGGTCACGCAGGGCGTGTGCGTCGGCGAGGCCGCGCAGTCCGGCCAACAGGTCGTAGTGCCAGTAGCCGGGATAGTGCAACTCGACCGCGGCGGCGAACAGTGGCTGGCCGGTGGAGCGGCGAAACCCCACCTGCCGGGTGAGCAGGAAACGCCGTGCTGCCGTGACAGCGGGATCGCGCGGTCCCGCGAACGCGGCCAGTCCGCGCAGGGGGAGCAGGGTTTCGTGGACCGACGAACTCCGCGCTTCGGGACGCGTGTCGCAGTTCCAGCCGCCATCGGGCCATTGCCAGTCGCCAAGGCGCCGGACGAGGAAACGAACGCGGTCGTCATCGATGCCGAAATGCGCGGCCACCAGCAGTGCCGCTCCCTGCTGAGAAGCGCATCGCCGGGCGCGTCCGGCGATCACTGGCACCCCGTGGCGCACAGGCTTTCCGCCCGTGGCGTCGATGTCGTCGGCATAATCGCGGCTGGTCCAATGATCGAGCGTTTCGTCCACCACTGCGGCGACTCGCGCATCCGCGCCGGGGTGATTCAGCTCGGCCAACGCCAGCGCGACCCAATGCGCGCCTTGCCATTTGCCATAGGTGCCCGCCGCGCGACGCCTGTGGGTCTCGAGCAATGCGACAACCCGAGCCGATGTCCTGATCTCATCGCTCAGCTGCCGCATCGCATCCGATTCCGCGGGCTCGTCGAGAACGTTTCGGCGCACCAGGTACCGGATCGAGGGCTCGGAGTGGGTGAGTAGGCCCTCGAGGAGGTCAGCGCGGGGCATGCCGCACCGGTTCGTTCGATCGATCCCGGCTCGGGTGCAGGACACGATCCAAACGAACAGCGGCGTAGCCGAGTACGGACAGGCTTGTCACGATGAGGAAGTCGAAGACGCCGAGAGGTTCGGTGCCGAGCAGTTCTCGCAGCGGGGGCAGATACAGTCCCGCTACTTGGAGGAGGAACGCTGCCGCGACGGCGAGCAGCAGCATGGGGTTGGCCAGAGAACCCGGCCGGGATCGGGAACCGAGGGCGACGCCGAGTTGGGTCACGCCCAAGGCGAAGAATGCCATGCTCTGCCAGGGACGGTCGGTGTGATAGGCCCATACCGCGACACCGAGGGTGGCGCCGGTCAGGACGATCGCGATGCGCAGCACCCGCTGCCACAGACCGGCGCCGAGAATACTCTGCGTGGGCGGGCGAGGTGGTTGTCGCATGACCTCGGGCGTCGCGGGTTCGCCGCCGAGAGCGACGCCGGGCAGCCCGTGGGTGAGCAGGTTGATCCACAGGATCTGCGCGGGCAGCAGTGGCAGCGCCAGCCCGAGGAACGGGCCGACGAGCATGACAGCGATCTCGGCGGCTCCGCCCGACAGGCCGTAGACGAGGAAGCGGCGAATATTGGCATAGACCCTGCGCCCCTCTTCCACGGCGACGACGACGGTATCGAGATCGTCGTCGGCGAGCACGAGATCGGCGGCCTGGCGCGCGACCTCGGTGCCCCTGCCCCCCATCGCTACGCCGATATCGGCGCGACGCAGGGCGGGTCCATCGTTGACCCCGTCGCCGTTCATGGCGACGACCTGCCCCTCGTCGCGCAGGGCCTGAATGATGTCGAGTTTCTGGCCGGGTGTGGCGCGGGCGAACACGGCCGGTTCGCTCGCAGCGGTCTCGCCCGGCGTACGGCAGTCGACCACGGGGTCCTCAGCGGCGATGATGCCGAGTTCGACGGCGATCGCGTGGGCGGTGCCAGGATGATCGCCGGTGATGAGGACAGGGCGGATTCCGGCCTGGCGACAGGCGGTGATCGTCGCGGCGGCGGCAGCACGTGGAGGATCGACGATGGCGATCAACCCGAGTAGTCGTAGGTCCTGTTCGGGGTCGGCGTCGGCGGTCGGCTCGGTCCCTCGATCGGCCTGAGCCACAGCCAGCACTCGGTAGCCGTCCCGGGCGCGCTGGGCGGCCCATTCGGTCGCGTCATCCCACCCATGCGAATTCCCTTGTAGAACCTCGTGATTCAGCAATGCCTCGGGCGCGCCTTTGCAGATCACGCGGAAGCGGCCGTCGGGAAGGCGGTGGATCGTCGACATCCGTTTGCGGTCGCTGTCGAAGGGGCGTTCGGCGCTACGCGGAAGCCGATCCACCAACTCGTGGCGGTCGAGACCGAGCTTCGCCGCCGCGGACAACAACGCGGCCTCGGTCGGGTCACCGAGCGCGGTCCACGCAGCGGCTTCGCCTTCCGGCGCTACCAGGCGCGCGTCGTTGCACAGCGCCGCCGCCGCCAATAGTTCGGTCAGCGCGGAAAGTTCGGACGGGCCGAGTTCACCGGACCCGGTGCGCACGACCCCCTCGGGCGCGTATCCGGCTCCGGTGATGGTGGCCTGGTCGGTGGGGGTCCACAGCTCTCGGGCAACCATGCGTCCCTCGGTCAGGGTTCCGGTCTTGTCCGTCGCCAACACGGTCACCGAGCCGAGGGTTTCGACGGCGGGTAGGTTGCGGATCAGGGCGTGACGTTCGGCCATGTGCCGCGCGCCCATCGCGAGCGCCAAGGTCACTACGGCGGGCAGCGACTCCGGCACCGCGGCGACGGCCAGGCTGATCGCGGTCACGACCATCAGTTCCAGGGGCTGCCCTCGCAACAGACCCAGGACGAGCACGATCACGCACAATGCCACTGTGACCGCGGCCAGCAGCCGCCCGACATCGACCAGCCGCTTCTGCAGCGGTGTCGGTTCGCGGCGCTGATCCATCAGGTGCGCGATCCGCCCGGTCGCGCTCTGCGCTCCGATCGAGGTAACCACCGCCCGGCCACGCCCTCGAACGACGACCGTGCCGGCTGACACCGGCGTGTGCGCGGTCTTGTCGACCGGCACCGATTCGCCGGTCAGCGCGGATTCGTCGACCATCAACGCGGCTGCTTCGATCAGTGTCGCGTCGGCGGGGACGATATCTCCTTCGCCGAGCACAAGGAGGTCGTCCACGACCACATCGGCGGCGGGCAGCTCCCGCTGGGCCCCGTCTCTGATCACTCGCGCAAGAGGAGCGGTGAGCGCGGAAAGCGCCGAGATGGCATGGTCGGCGCGGACTTCTTGTCCAACTCCGACGGCGGTGTTGACAATGATCACCAACAAGATCACCGTCATATCGGTCCAGTCGCCCGTCGCCGCGGTGAGCACCGCGGCGACAAGCAGCACCACGATCAACGGGTCGCGCAGTTGCCAGAGCACACGCTTCCACAGCCGGGTAGGCGGCGGTTGCGGCACGATATTGGCGCCGTAGCGGGCCGAGCGAATCGCGGCTTCCTCCGACGACAGGCCAGTGGTTCCGGTGTGCGGCATGGCCGTGGTCAGGCCGGTACCGTCTGCGCGGACAGCCTGTGATTCCGAGCCGGACGATGTCAAGCGGCGCCTCCCTGTGTCTGCCTGTGGTCCGGTCGAGTCCAGTATCTGCCAGGCTGGGCGTACCGGCGAACCGAGTCACTCGTACCCTTCGCCGCTAGCCCCCGGCCGATCCGGATCTGATCGAACGCCGGGCAGGCAGCGTTCAACGCAGCGCCCGCACCGCCGCCCGCCAGCCGAGCAGGAACAGCGCGAGCACCGTCGCCGCCACCGCGATGAAACTCACCGCGGTGCCCTGACCGGCGATCACGCGTAACACCATGCCGCCGCCGAGCGTGCCCAGCCAGACCAGTACCCCGGTCGGCCACAGCGCCGTGCCGTCGAAACCCAGGTTCTGCCCTGCCCCGCTCCTGCGGCTGGTCACCACCAGTGCCGCGACCCATCCGATCGCGAGCCCGATCGCGAACGGCCACAACGTCTTCAGCAGCCCGGTGAGAATCGCCTCGTCGTGGCTGCGCCGACCGATGACGCAGAACAGGATCACCAGCAACAGGTCGACCGCTAACGGCGCTACTTTCTTCACGGTCGCCAGCGTAGTTCGGTCCGTATCCCGCCCTGGGCCACGACACCGCACCCTGTCCGGTCACCGCGCGATGACGGAAATCACACCGTCCTGCGCTGTTCGAATTCCTTCTCGAATTCGGCGTCATCGGCCTGCGGGGTGCGGAACAGGAAGGCGAAGACGATCCAGCCGACGATCGCGACCAGGATGAAGCTGACCAGCCGGTAGACGAAAGCGGCAGCAACGGCTTGCGCGGCGGGAAGGCCGGCGGCGGCGGTGAGCCCGTAGATCAGGGTCGCGTCGACGTAGACGATGCCGCCGGGGGCGAAGGGAATGGACCCGACGGCCTTGCCCGCGGCGAAGGCGAGCAGCAGCCCGGACAACCTGGGGTCGGCGCCGACCGCGTAGCAGGCCGCGCCGAGGCAGGCGACGTCGCCGAAGCGGTGCACAACGGCCCAGATCGCGACGAGCGCGCCGTCGCGGGTGCCGAGATCGACCGATTCGAGTTGGCCGAGCACGTCGGCGACCTTGTTCATGCCGTGGTCGGCGGGTCGTTTGCGCAGACGGTTGACCACGGCGAGAACTCGCCGCAGCACCGACTTCAGGGAACCGGGGTTGCGGGAGATGTAATTGCCGGCCCACACCAGCGCGACGACGCCGGCCAGCGACAGGATGAGTTTGAGCGGGCCGACCCGATTGCCGACCAGCAGCGCGCCGCCGACCCCGAGCAGCGCGAGTCCCGCGGTGGCGACCACCCCGGAGATCACCAACTGCCACGAGGCGACGATCGGGCTCGCACCCCAACGGCGAGTCTGGCGGTAGGTGAAGGCGGTGGAGAAAACCTGGCCAGCGGGCAGTGTCACCGACATCGCGGTCGCGCCGTAGACCACCGCGACCGATTTACGTTGGCCGACCTCGACGCCGCCCGCGCACAGCAGTTGTTTCTGCACCCGGCCGAATCCGCTCATGGACAGCGCCTGGAACCAGACGCAGGCCGCGAGCCATCCCCAATGGATTTCGGTGAGACTTTGCCAGGATTCGTGCAGGCGCGGCCACAGATAGACCCCTTCGGCGATCAGCAGGGCCGCCAACGCGAAGCCGACAACCCATTTGGCCCACCAGAATCTGCCGCGTCGCCGTTTTGCCGACGGCGGCGCGGGTTCACCCGCTGAGTCCCCGTTGGCCGTCACGCGGTCAGCCTAACGAACCGATTGTTTCGCTGTCTGCATCCACGGACCGATGCCCGTTGTCCTTCGGCCATGCCAATCGGGTTTTTCGACGTCTTCCGCGCAGTTGCACCTCGTCGCCGGGTATCCAGAACTCCTGCTCGCTCTCATCGGCGAAATACAGCGCGCTGCCCGAGGCCAGCACCCGTCCCGGCTGGTCCTTGGCCAGTTCCGTCAAACGCGACGCCTCGTTGACCGGGTCGCCGATGACCGTGTATTCGAATCGGTTCGCCGCGCCGATATTTCCGGCGACCGCCAGACCCGCGGAAACACCGATACCGATATCGAGTCCAGGCACCTCGCGCAATGCCTCGCGCAGTTCACGCGCGGCGGCGAGCGCGGCGGTCGGCGCGTCCGGCCGATCCAGCGGTGCGCCGAAAATGGCGAGCGCGGCATCACCGACGAATTTGTTGACGAATCCATGATGCCGGTCGATGACGTCGACCACGATTCGGAAGAATTCGTTGAGCAGGCTGACGACTTCGGTCGGCGGATGTTCGGCGGCGGCCGCGGTCGAACCGACCATATCGACGAAAAGCACCGCGACGAACCTGGTCTCGCCGCCGAGTTCGGTGCCGTAGTCCAAGGCCCGCTGCGCGACCTCCTCGCCGACGTGCTGACCGAAGAGTTCCTGGAGTTGGCGACGTTTGGCCGCCTCCTCCATCATGCGGTTGAAACCGACCTGCAGCAGGCCGATCTCGCTGCCGTCGAAAACCTCGACCTGGACGTCGCGCGCGCCTTCCTGCACCCGGTCGATGGCCTGGCTGAGCTGGCGGACCGGATCGGAGATGCTGGACCCGGTGAGCATGGACAGCGCGAGTGCCTGCATGATCACCACCCCCGACAGCAGCAGGATCGACACGGCCAGCGACTGGGCCGAGAATTTCACATCCGAGGTGATCTGGGTGACACACAGCAGCACGATCGCGATCGTCGGCGCGAACGTGCCCATCCCCCAGGTCATGCCCATGCGGGTGCCGACGCCGGGGGTCAGCGTGTGGTCGAAGGTGCCCGCGGTCAGGGCCTCGGCCGCGACCGGACGCAGGATGCGTTCGCCGAGCATGTAGGTGAAGCCGAACACGATGGTCGCCGCCATGCATTCGGTGACGATGACGGCCCCGGCCAGTTCGGGTGTCGCCGAGATGATGAGCGCGGCCAGCACCGCACCGCCGACCAACCACAGCACCAGGTGCACGATCGCCTGCCGCAGCGGCGCGTGCAGGGCGGCCATCTGTTCCTGGCGGCTCGGCGGTCCGCCGCGCATCTGCCACCGCATCACCGGACGCAGCATCAGCGCCGACGCGGCCAGGCTGAACAGGCCCCCGGTGATGAACACGGCAGCGGGAACGACGAGCCCGATGCGCCGTGCGCCGGCCGCCTCCCCTTCCGGAACCGGGAGTCCATATTGGATGAACGCCCACACCAGCACACCGCCGAAGGCGTTGGCCAACAGCATCGACGTCAGGTACAGCGGCCAGCGCGTTCGCATGGTCTGTTTGACCGCTTCCAGAGGCGCCGACACGTGCACCAATCTAGCGTTTCGATGCCGTGGGCATGTCGCGGTGGTTGCGCGACGGACACCTGCCAGGTCATCCACCGGCCCCGGCGCGAACTCGCGCGACGGACTTCGCTCGCGCCCGCCGATTAGGCTCGCGGAGGTGAGTGACCAGAGGCAGAGTTCGGCACGCAAGCCAAGTGCCGCGGACGCGGTGCATCCGCTGGTCCGGCAGTCGGCGGAGTGGTCGTGGCGGCTGCTGGTCATCTTCGCCGCGATGTACGTGCTCGCCTTGGTGATTCAGCGGCTGGCGACGGTGGTGATACCGCTGGCCATCGCGCTGCTCGCGGCCGGACTGCTGACGCCGCTGGTGGATTGGATGCAGCGCCTCGGGGTGCCGCGCTGGGTGGGGGTTTTCGTCGCGCTGGTCGGATCGCTCGGCATCGTCGCCGGGATCATGACCTTCGTCGTCGAGCAGTTCGTCGCCGGCGTGCCACAGCTGTCGGATGAGTTCACGCACAGTATCCACAAAATTCAGGACTGGCTGATCAACGGTCCGCCGCAGATGAGCAATGAGCAGATCCGCAATGTCGGCGACACGATCGTCAAGATGATCCAGTCCAATCAGGACAGTGTCACCAGTGGCGCGCTGACCACGGCGACCGCGATCGGGCACATACTCACCGGCACCTTCCTCACCCTGTTCATCCTGATCTTCTTCCTCTACGGCGGCGATCAGATCTGGCATTTCGTCACCCGCGTCGTGCCGACGACCCATCGCGAACGGGTGCGCCTGGCCGGACAACTCGGCTTCGGGACACTCGTCGGTTTCGTGCGGGCGACGGTCGCGGTGGCGGCCGTCGACGCCATCGGCATCGGCGCCGGTCTGGCGATACTCGGCGTCCCGCTGGCACTGCCGCTGGCCTCGCTGGTTTTCATCAGCGCGTTCATCCCGATCATCGGCGCCTTCCTCGCCGGATTCATCGCGGTGTTCATCGCCTTGGTGACCAAGGGCCTGGTCACGGCGTTGATCGTGCTCGGCATCATCATCGCGGTGATGCAGCTGGAAAGTCATGTGCTGCAACCGTTGCTGCTCGGCCGGGCGGTGAGCATCCATCCACTGGCGGTGGTGCTCGCCATCACGGCGGGTGTCGTGGTCGGCGGTATCGCGGGCGGTTTGCTCGCGGTGCCCTTCGTCGCGGTGATGAATACGGCCATCAGGTCGTTGCTGGCCGACGGCCCCGAAGAGGCGTTCGAGGATTTGCAGACGGGGGAGGCGGGCCGGATGTACGCGGCCGAGCCGGACCGAGATCCCGACCCGGACCGGTTCGACGTGGCGGCGACCTTGCGCCACGAGGGCGCGCTGTTGCGCAAGGTCCACGACGGACACGACACCACCGATGACGACGATACGAACGGCTGAGCTCAGTCCGGCCGACGCCGCGACCGCCCCGCTGTGGCGGGCGGTGCAGGCGTTCCGGCTCGTCACCCTGCTGTACGCGATCGGACAGCAGGTCGCCTCGGTGCCCTACTACGAGAATCAGCGGTTGAGCTGGGTTTTCATCGCTCTGATGGCGGTGTGGTCCGGCGCTTCGGCGCTGCTGCTCTCGCACTGGCATGTGACGAATGTCGCGCGGGTGCGTGGTCTGGTGGTGATCGGCGACCACCTCGTGGTGATCGGCCTGATCTGCGCCACCCGACTGGTGGCCGAGTACGACTGGTACCACGGGCATCAAACCTTGCCGACCACCATGTGGGCGGCGAACGCGGTGATCTCGGCGGCGATCCTGCGCGGGCCGGTGCTCGGGATCGCCTCCGGCGTGCTGATCTCGATGGTGATCATCACCGTGCGCGACCAGTGGGGCCAAGACGTGTGGGCGGACGCGACCATGCCGGTGCTGGTCTCGGTCGGGCTGGCGCTCGGTCTGGCCGCCAACACCGCACGCCGGGCCCAGGAACAACTCCAGCGCGCGGTGCGCCTCACCGCCGCCGCCGAGGAACGCGAGCGTCTCGCGCGCGAGGTGCACGACGGAGTGCTCCAGGTACTGAGCTACATCAAACGTCGTGGCGGCGAAATCGGCGGAGCTACCGAGGAATTGGCGCAGCGAGCCGGAGAGCAGGAGGTCGCGCTGCGGGTGCTGATCTCCGAACAGGGCGTGCGCACCGACGAGGGCGGCACCGAGGTCGACCTGCGTCCGATGCTGACCGCGCACGCGACGCCGACGGTCTTCGTGTCGACGCCGGGTGAACCGGTCCAGGTCGGACGTTGGGCCGCGACGGAAATCGCGGCCGCGGTGGCGACGACGCTGTCCAATGTGGGACTGCACGCCGGACCGGAGGCGAAAGCCTATGTGTTGCTGGAAGATACCGGTGACGAACTCATTGTCAGCGTGCGCGACGACGGTGTCGGCATCGAATCCGGACGGCTGGAGCAGGCCGAGGCCGAGGGGCGGATGGGGGTGTCGCGATCGATCGTCGGACGCATCGCCACGCTCGGCGGCACGGCGGAATTGCTCACCGAGGGTTCGGGCGAGGGTGTGGAGTGGGAGTTCCGCATACCGCGCGGGTGACCGGCCATCTGGCACGATGAAATCGGTACCCGGACGGTGCGGGCGACAGTGACGCGGCCCGCGCGGATCGGGGCGAACGAGGGAGGTGCGCGGTGACCGATGATGCCACGGTCGGCGCTGTTTCGGTGATGGTCGTCGATGATCATCCGATGTGGCGCGACGGTGTTTCTCGCGACCTCGCCGAGGCCGGATTCTCGGTGGCCGCGACCGCAGACGGGGTCGGGGCCGCGACAAGGAGGGCCGCGGCGGTGCAGCCCGCGGTGGTCCTGATGGATATGCAACTGCCCGACGGCAACGGCGCGCAGGCCACCGCCGAAGTGCTGCGAGTTTCACCGGCGAGCCGGGTGCTCGTGCTCTCCGCCTCCGCGGAACGCGATGACGTCCTCGACGCGATCAAGGCCGGCGCCTCCGGGTATCTGGTCAAAAGCGCGTCGGCCACCGAACTGATCGACGCGGTCCGCGCGACCGCGGCCGGTCAACCGGTCTTCACGCCGGGGCTGGCCGGTCTGGTTCTCGGCGAATACCGTCGGATGGCGACCGCGCCCACCGAACCGGACGAACCGCATCGACCCGCCCTCACCGACCGGGAGACCGAAGTCCTGCGCATGGTGGCGAAAGGGTTGTCCGCCAAACAGATCGCCACGCGCCTTGGACTGAGTCATCGGACGGTGGAGAACCACGTGCAGGCGACGCTGCGCAAACTCCAACTCGCCAACCGCGTCGAGCTGACCAGATACGCGATCGAGCAGGGCCTCGATTAGCGATATCCGACGAACGGTCTACGCCCGCGAGCGCGGGAATCCGGGATTGCCCTGATACCGGGCAACCCCGATCGTCGGTAACCTCGAATCATGGGCGGCCCCGAATCGATATCGAATGGCGGCGGCGCTGCGGGCGATCGTGAACTGCGCGTATCCGACGCCGAGCGCGAGCATGTCGGTCAGTTGCTGCAACGCGCCGTCGGCCTGGGAATGCTCTCGCTCGGCGAATTCACCGAGCGGATGGATACCGCGCTCGCCGCCAAAACCCGTGGTGAACTCAACTCGGTGCTGATCGATCTGCCCGGCGTCCAACTCGTCGGCAGACCAGCCGCACCCCCGACACATTTCGTCGCCGCGCCCTCGTTCCCGCGGCAGCGCCCGATGCCGGGCCCGCGCCGCACGCCCTCACCGGCACCGGGAAACGTGATCCGATCGCGCATGTCCGGCGTCAACCGTCGCGGCCCGTGGCAGGTGGCGCCCACCCTGCTGCTGAACAACTGGTTCTCCGGGGTCACCCTGGATTTCACCGAGGCCGTCATGTCCACCCAGGTGGTCGAGTTGCACGTCGACGACTACTGCAGTTCGCTCAACCTGATCGTCCCCGTCGAGGCCACCGTCGATCTCGACGCCGTCGACCTCATCGGCTCCAGCGTCAACAACAAGGTCCGCACCGGTCCCCCGTTCGGCCCCCTCCACCTCGTCGTCCACGGCAGCATCCGCTTCGGCTCCGTCACCGCCAAGCACCCCCTGCGAGCCCACTGGCGAAAACTCCTCGGCCAGTGAGCCGTATCGGACATAGCACCGGCAGCCGCCTACGGAGGAACCTCCTGTTATGACCGCCGCCGAGCGTCGTGACGAGCCCATCAAGGGTCACACGGTGCTGGTGCCGACGCCCCCCGGAGGGCGGGTTCACAGCTCGTGATCTGCCCCGCCTGATGGAGGTCGTCGATGCGCGCTTCGAACTGTTGGACGGTTGCTGGCGCCGCACCCGAGGTCGTCCACCTGGTCATCGAGGTGATGTCACCCGGGACGAAAACCAAGGACCGGGTGCTTCGTCCCGCCCGGCAGGCGCGGTCGAACTCAGGGTTCCGGGGTTGCCAGGGACTGGAGCATGCGGGCGGCCATTCGGGTGGTGGCGTCACCGCTGTCGATGTCGTTGATGTGGATGGCGAAGGCGAGGTCGCCCATGGTGGCGATGAGCCACCCGTCGGCGCCCGCGGTCGCGGCGAAACCGGTGACGTCGCGGTAGGAGCGCAGGCTGGTGAATTCCGGGCTCGCGGCGCCGTCGCGCAACATGGTGCGCAGACGGTCGGCGACATCGCCGGGCAGGGGGTCCAGTTTGGCGTCGGTGCCGCCGGGGCGACCGACCTCGATCGCCGGTGCGGGCACCTCACCGCGCGCGATCGCCGCCGCCGCGATGGCCATGCCGAAGGGGCTGGCGAGCACCGCGTCCGAGCCGCCGCCCTGACGGACCTGTTCCGCGCTGCGGCCCGCGATGGCGAGTCGTCCGGTGACTTCGTCCAGGCCGGGGATCTGGAAATCTATGCCGACGCCGAGTTTGCTCGCGGATTCGGCCGCCTCCTGTACCGAGATGTCCTGCGGCTGCTTATGTTCGGTGACAGCGGCGATATTGCGGAACAGCTCGATATTGCGGCCGACCGGATACAGCCCGGTGAACGCGACCGAACCGTGCTCGCTGGCCTGGCTGTTCTGGGCGACGGCGACCACCGCGCCGCTGGACGGCTGGATCGCCACGATCGAGGCGGGCGTACCGACGCTGACCACCGCGTCCTCGGCCGCGCGCTGCAATCGTTGATCCATCGCACCGGCGATATCGGGTCCGGGCGGGCCCTGGTATCCGGCCACCTGTCCGACGAATTTGCCGTCGGCCTCGAAAATCTGCACGCCCCAGCCGGAATGCTGCTCCTGGCTGTCCTGCCACACCTTGCGCAACGCGTCGAGTTGCGGCGACCAGACCCGGCGATCCGAGGAGATCAGCCGCGGCTGCTTTTCCATCACCACACCGGGGATGGGCGCCATGGCCGATTCCAGGATCGCGAAATCGCCTTCGCGCAAATTCACCGCGACCACCGGTTTGCCCTCCGAGGTAGCCAACTGCTGCATCAGCGACGGCCCGGTGATCAGGGGCGCGACCGGCTCTATGGCCTTGGCTAGCGCGTTGGTCGACGCGACCGGATCCGAGGTCTTGGTCGGATCCAGTTTGATCACGTTGATGATCTGCTCGTGCATCAGCGGAGCGCCGGTGATGTCGACGACCCTCGGCGCGGGCGCGGGCAGGGTGCGCACCAGCTTGACGGTGCGGTTGTTCGACAGTTGCGGCATGACGATGTCGGGTTCCCAGGAGATGCGCCAGCCGATCGCGAGTTTGCGCACCGTGCCCTGCAGGCTGTAGTCCCAGTTCTTGTTCTCGCCGAAGTTCCAGTCGACGTCCATGCTGAAGATCGCCGATTCCGCGTCGAGGCCGATGAATTGGGTCTTCCGGTAGTCGACCTTGCCCGGTTGCAGGCCCTCGAACATTTGCTTGAGAGTTGCTTGCGCGCCGTTCGGGTACGACGTCAGCTCCGCCGCCTCTTTGTAATCCTGTTTGTCCAGCAGTTCGGTGAACCGCTCGACGATGCCCTCCGCCTCATTGGGTCGCGCCTGGAATCCACACGATCCCAGCACGATCGCTACAGCCGCCACCCCCGCGAGTGCCAATGCGCCCCGGACGCTGAAGCGGCGGGATCCCCGACCATCCATATCGCCCACTCTTCACTCTTGTCACTCCAGTAACAAGACCACCGTACCTGAAATTACCTGCTCGTTGGTGCCCCGTAGCCGGGCCGTGACCCATGCTCAGCGGTATCGATTGTGCCCGAAATCTCGTTATCGAGCGGCCGATCATGGACGCGGTCCAGTCACGAGGCGATAACCGGCGCCGCTACCGTACCGGCCCGAACGCCCCGATGGGGAATTACCGCGAACGCCGCCGCCGAGGAACCACACCGGCTCCCCACCGCCGCCGCCCGACGACACCTCCGACCGGGGGATTACCCCATCGGAGGCCAGTTCACGCAGAGCAGAACCGCCGTGGCCTTTTGCGACGTAATCTTGTAATCATGACACTGCGGTACGTGCAGAACCCCTGCCCGAAGCGCGGAATCCCGAGAAGAAGGTGACCCCCATGAGACATGAACACCGGGGACGGAGTTTCGGAAGGCCCGGCGGCTGGCAACAGGCGGACCTGCCCGACCCAGCGGATGTGCCCGACTGGTTCGCCGGAAGATTGCCGAACGACTGGTTCGTCGGACAGCCGCTGATCGAGATCGACCGCGACGAAATCGTCGTCATCGGCGAACTACCCCTGCCACAACCCGAGAAGTCCGCCGAAGGCGACACGAAGGAAGACGCCGGCGCGCCGACCGATGAGCTGCCCCGCGCCACCAAGGAGGGTGCGGTCGCGCGATTCCGCGAATCGACCCGCCCGGCCCGGATGCAGATCGCGGGTGAGGCGCAGCACCGGTACGGACGCAACGTCGCCTGGGGCGTATCCGTAGACGGCGAGCGGATCATGTTCACCCATTTGGCCGTCCCTGTCATGACGAGGCTGCGCCAGCCGGAACGCAAGGTGCTCGACACCCTTGTCGATTCCGGGGTCGCCCGCTCCCGCTCCGACGCGCTGGCCTGGACCGTGAAACTCGCGGGCAAGCACGCGGAGTCGTGGCTGGAGGAATTGCGCACCGCCATGCGCAAGGTGGACGATCTCCGGTCCGAAGGTCCCAAGGGCCTCTGACACCGGGCACGTGGACCACTCCGGGATCGGGGTTAGGGTTGCCCCATGGCAGATACCGCCGCCCCGATCCTGATTCTGAACGGCCCGAACCTGAACACGCTCGGCATTCGCCAGCCGGAGGTGTACGGGTCGGAAACCCTCGATGACGTCATCGAACTCTGCCGCAAGACCGCGGCCCGATTCGATCGGGAGATCACCGCGTTCCAATCGAATTCCGAAGGCGCGCTGATCGATCGCATCCATCGGGCGCGCGGGGCCGAATCGGCGATCGTCATCAATCCCGGCGGTTTGACCCACACCTCGGTGGCGCTGCGCGACGCGCTGGTCATTCCCGAGGTGCCGATCGTCGAGGTGCACATCAGCAATGTGCATGCCCGCGAGGAATTCCGGCATCACTCCTATATCTCCGGAATCGCCACCGCGGTGATCGCGGGTATGGGCATCAAGGGCTACGCGGCGGCCGTGGAATTCCTGGCGACGCGCACGCCCTGACGCCGCCTCACGCGATCCGGAAGACCGGGAATCCCGGCGCGATGTCGGCCAACTGCTCATTGGTGGCGTCCTTGGTGACGCCTTCGAAGAATTTGCCGACCTCCCACCCCCATTTGCGCAGGTAGAGGCGCAGCAGCGGAACCTTGTCCGCGTCGGCCACCTCGACGGCCCCGAAAGTCTCGACCTTGCGGCCGAGCCGCAGTTCCCCTTCGCCCGCGACCCGCAGATTGCGCACCCACTGGGTCTGCCCGCGCGGGGCGACCAAGTAGCGCGTGCCGTCCTCGTCGACCAGCAGGTTGACCATCGTGGTCCGCCACTCGCCGCTCTTGCGGCCCTTGACCGCGAGCAGTCGCGACCCCATCACGCTGATGCCGAGTTTGGGCAGCAGGTTGAAGAAACGGTTCATCACGGATTCGAAACCGGCGGGGGCGATATAGCGGGTGCTTGCGTTCATGTCGTCTCCTCGTTGTGAGCACTGCTCTCTCTTGAGATCAGTGTTCCACGCCGAATTCGTTACGTCAAGAGCAGTGCTCTCTACTTGTGGCATTCTTCGAAGTCGCGATGGAGGTCGTCTTCTCCACCGCTCCGTTTCCACCGCTCCGTTTCCACCGATCCGTTTCCACCGCTCGGTTCTCGCTGGCATCGATGATGTGCTCGGCGCCGGCGGCCATCATCCTCAGGCTCGCCGTATCCGCCCATCCGCCAGCGGCATTCGCCCTGGCGAATTCGGCATGAAATGGGGGAACGCCGCACTGGACCGGATGGCGAACGGCACGAATCGGGCGACATCGTGGCCGGAGCGTTCGATCACAGCCGTCGCCTGGTCGAAAGCCAGCAGCCACGGGTGGAATATGGTCAGCAGCGCCTGGTAGAAGATCTGCGCGAGACCGTCGTCGACGCCGAGATATTCCTGGGGGCTCAATCGCCGCAGCAAGTCGGCGTGCGCGTCGAAAATCTCGCGCGGTCCGCTGTAGAAGATGTAAGACGCAGGATGCGCGATATCGTCGCCCGCCGACATCACACCGCCGGAAAGGAATTCGGCCCCGCGCTCACGCACCCAGGCCGACGGATCGGGGCGTGGTCTGCTCGGACATAATCTGTCCCTTCGGTTCTCGATTCGGCGGTGATCGGCGACGATTCGATAGTCGTCCGCGCAGGTAATGTCGGGAAGACCGAACGTCGGGGTGGGTTGCCTACCTCGAGGTTCGAAATACCGTCGGAAAGGGTGCGCGACCATGAGCAGTGATACAGATCACGAGGTCTGCGGCATGTCGGTGGCGATCGATGTGATCTGGGGGAGGAATTGCGCCTCGCGCTGCGCCCACTCGGGGCGTGGGGCGAGAAGAACCGCCGCGAACTGCTCGGCAATATGGCCTCGATGAGCTGAGCACCCGCCACGGCGAGCAGCGTGTGGATTCTCCGTGCGCGACGGTGCCCGCCCCATTATCCGACTCCCTGCTGATCTCGAACGGAAGCGCGCAGCCGATGACCACCCTCACCGAGGAAGAACAACTTCTCGTCGCCACCGTCCGCCAGTTCATCGATCGCGAGGTGAAACCGAATGTCGCCGCGCTCGAGCGCGCCGACGAATATCCTGGCGCGCTCATCGATCACATGAAGCGGATCGGCATCTATGGGCTGGCGATTCCCGAGGAATACGGCGGCGCGGCGGTCTCGATGCCCTGCTATGTGCACGTCACCGAGGAGTTGGCGCGCGGCTGGATGAGTCTGGCGGGCGCGATGGGCGGGCATACCGTCGTCGCCAAACTGCTGCTCACCTTCGGCACCGACGCGCAGAAGCGGCGATATCTGCCGCGCATGGCCACCGGCGAACTGCGTGCCACCATGGCGCTCACCGAACCGTCCGGCGGGTCGGATCTCCAGGCGATGACCACCCTCGCCCGCCGCGACGGCGACCAGTATGTCGTGAACGGGTCCAAGACCTGGATCAGCAACGCCCGCCGATCCGGGGTGATCGCACTGCTGTGCAAAACCGACCCGGCCGCAGTGCCACGGCACAGCGGCATGTCGATCCTGCTGGTCGAACACGGGCCGGGCCTCACCGTCTCTCGCGACCTGCCCAAACTCGGCTACAAGGGTGTCGAGAGTTGCGAATTGTCGTTCCAGGACTACCGCACGGGGGTGGACAGCGTGCTCGGCGGCGTGGAAGGGCGCGGTTTCGCCCAGATGATGAAGGGGTTGGAAACCGGACGCATCCAGGTCGCCGCGCGCGCCCTCGGCGTCGGTCGTGCCGCACTGGAGGATTCGCTGGACTACGCCAGGCAGCGCGAGACTTTCGGCGTGCCCATCTGGAAGCACCAGGCCATCGGCAGCCAACTCGCCGATATGGCAACCAAACTCGCCGCGGCGCGGCACCTGACGCTGGCTGCCGCCGAACGATTCGACGCCGGACAACGCTGCGATATGGAAGCGGGGATGGCAAAGTTATTCGCGTCGGAATCGGCCATGGAGATCGCCCTGTCGGCCATCCGTATCCACGGCGGCTACGGCTACTCCACCGAGTACTCCGTCGAACGCTACTTCCGCGACGCGCCGCTGATGATCGTCGGGGAGGGCACCAATGAGATCCAGCGCAATGTCATCGCCGCACAACTCATCGAACGGGGTGTCGAATCGATCTAGTACCCGCCGAGCGGAATCCCGGCGATCACGCGCGCAGGTGTTCGCGGGCGATCATCTCGCCGACTCGTTCCAGCAGTGGCCGCGCCGCCGTCATACACCGCAGCGGATCGGATTCCAGCTCGGCGAGGGCATAGCAGGCCGCGAAACCGGCCGCGCGTATTCGCTCGGGGGGCAGGAGGTTGCGGCCGACGGCGGCGATAACGGGGACACCCGCCGCGCGGGCCGCCGCGCACACACCGATCGGGGCCTTACCGTGCAGGCTCTGCTCGTCGAGCGAACCTTCGCCCGTCACGACGAGATCCGCGCCGTCGAGCAGTGCCGGGAAATCGAGCAGATCGAGGATCACGGCGATACCGCCGCGCACCTCGGCTCCCAACAGCGCCATCGCGCCGAAACCGGTGCCGCCCGCCGCGCCCGCGCCGGGCCGATCGGCGAATTCCGGACCCACGAGCGCGGCCCAATTCGTCAGTGCCGCTTCCAGACTCGACAGCTGGCCGGAATGCGCGCCCTTCTGCGGCCCGTAGACCGCGACGGCTCCGTGCGGCCCGAGCAGCGGGTTGTCGACATCGCAGGCGAGGATGAACCGCGTGTCGGCGACGCGGGGGTGGATTCCGGTCCGATCGAGCGTGAACGCGTCCGCCAAGGCGGCTCCACCGCGCGGCAGATCGCGTCCACGACCGTCGAGCACGCGCACACCGAGCGCCTGCGCCATACCCGCGCCGCCGTCGCTGGAAGCACTGCCACCGAGACCGATCACGACCTCGACGGCACCGTGATCGATGGCATGGGCGATGACGACGCCGAGGCCGAAGGTGCTCGCGCCGAGCGGATCATGAACGCCCCCCGGTAATTTCGCGAGTCCGACCGCCGCGGCCAACTCGACCACCGCCGTACTCCCCCGCATCGCGTAGGTCGCGATGCCGACCACACCGGTCGGCCCCGGCGCGGCCACCTCGACCCGTTTCCACCCCGCCGCGACGAACGCGTCGACGGTCCCCTCGCCGCCGTCGGCGACCGGCATCCGCGCCAGCTCGATCTCCTGGCGCGTCCGCGCGATTCCCGAGGCGATGGCCTCGGCCACCTCGGGGGCGGTCAACGATCCTTTGAATTTGTCGGGGGCGAGCACCACCCGGGGCGCGGAGGTCATCCCGACATTCTGGGGCCGCTCACCCCACCCCCGCCACCGATGGCGCGCGGCGTTTCCTCCGAGCGAACTCAGCCGAGCGGTGCCTGATCGGCCCGGTTGATCGTGACCTGACCGGTCCGCAGGTAGGTGAGCACGGCGTCGTCGACGGCGGGATTGGCACGCCCGAAGGTGCCGTGGTCACCACCGTCGACGGTGATGAGGGAACCGTTCAGCGCCTGTGCCATGGCCGGTCCGCCCTCGTATTTGGTCAGGGCGTCGTGGCGGCTCTGCAACAGCAGCGGCCTGGTCCGCAGTCCCGCGCCGGATATCGGCACCGGTTCGGCGACCGGACGCCATCCCCCGCAACTCATCCCCGAGCGGACCAGATCGGCGCGGGCGTCCATCGCGTTGCCGCCGGAGGCGATGGTGGCCGCGGCGGAGGCGAGCAGTTCGGGGCGCGGCTGCACCGCGTTCTCGTTGCAGGTGATGGCGGAGAAGACGAAACGTCCGGTGGGATCGGTCGCGGTGGCGCCCTCGATGGCCAGCAGGCGCTGCACATTCGCCGGGTCGATATTGGCGTCGGCCATCGCCCTGGCGAAGATCGGCCAATACGCGCGGGTATAGGTCGCGACCGCCGTCGCGCCGACCAGCGGCACCTGCGCGGACGCGCCGCCCGAGAGCAGGGTCCGCACCAGGTTCTGTACCTTGCCCGCCTGTTCCACGGTTCCGTTGACCCCGTCGCGCGCGATTTCGGCGAGCGGCTCGGGCAGTTGGCCCGGCAGATCGGAGACACTCGCGGGCGGCGGCGTCAGATTGGCGTACCAGCCGCCGCCCTGATCCGAGACCAGTCGCACCCAGTTCCGATAGACCTGCAAGGGGGTGTCCCCGAGGTGGTACTCGCCGTTGTGCTCGGCGATCCAGGTGAACAGATCATCGAGTCGGCGCTTACCCGCGACCTGCTGCTGGGCGAACTCCTCGGTCCACACCCACCCCGGATTCACATTGGAGTCGAGCACCATCCGGTCCACCCGCCCCGGAAACAGCGACGCGTACACCGCCCCGAGGTAGGTGCCGTACGAGGTACCGAGGAAGTCGATATGTTCCAGGCCGAGCGCCGCGCGGACCGCGTCCATGTCGCGGGCGGTGTTCTCGGTGGTGATGGTGTCGAGATAGCCGGGCTGGGAGGTATCGCACGCCTTCTTGATCGCGTCACGGCTGCCGCCGCCGAGCGAAACCTCTTCCCCCGCGGCATCGGTCGTTTCGGTGGCACAGTTCAGCGGTGTCGCCCAACGCAATCCGCGCGGCTGCACCGCGATCAGATCGAATTCCGCGGCGAGTCCCACGGGCAGCACATCGGCGCGGCGGGCCCAGTAGTCCAGCGCGTCCGCACCGGGGCCGCCCGGGTTGGCGAAAATCGCGCCCCGGCTCGTTCCGGTGGCCGCGATCCGGCTGACGGTGAGTTCGATGCGGGGGCCGTCGGGTTCTCCGTAGTTCATCGGCACACTGACGACCGCGCATCGCACCGCGCGATCCGGACTCACCGATCCTTCGGGACAGGCGCCGAACTGCGCGGTGGGCGCGGCATCGGCGAATCCGGTGACCAGCGAAGCGCCGAGCGCCGCGGCGACGACCACCGCGCCGAACGCGCGCGAAATGCGCAGTGCCCTAACCGACTCGCGTCCGAATGTCCTCATCATGTTCGCACCTCCGCCGGGCCGATGCCGTGCGGCATGCGACGCGACCAAGAGCATTCTGCGCAGGTCGCGCACCATTGGACAAGTCGAACGACGAATTCATTACCGGCGGCTGCGTCGTGTTGAGCGGCCTACCACCGGGCAGAGTAGCGTCGAGCCATGTCGACCGAGGTCACCAACAACACCGCACTGGAACGCTTCGAGATCTTTGTCGACGGTGCCATCGCCGGCTACGCGGAGTATCAGGACACCACCTCGGAGCGCGGATTCGTACACGCCGAGATATACCCCCGGTACGAGGGGCAGGGCCTCGGCCGCACCCTCGTCCGGTCAGCGCTCGACAGCTCCCGCGAGCAGGGGTACGGAATTCTGCCCCTGTGCCCGATGGTGCGCCATTTCGTGGAGACCCACGGCGAGTACGTGGCATCGGTGCCGCAGTGGGCGCGCGAAGGGCTCGGCCTGCCTCAGTAGTTCGCGATCGCTCCCTCGAGCGCCAGTTGCAGATCCGTGCGGGCCACGCGGGCGATATCGCCCGGTTTGGCGGGTAGTTCGGCGATGGGCGGCTGGAAATAGAAGCTGGCGGATTTCGCCTCCTCCTTGGTCGGCAGGATCGACGGATCGTCGCGGGGCCCGTAGCTCAGCCCGATACTCACCAACGCCGGACGCACGCCGAGTCTCATCGCGCGGAAGGCGATATGCCCGATGCCGCTTCCCACCGCCTGCACCTGCGTCGGATCGACCTCGTTACAGGTGCCCTCCGGAAATATCGCGAGGTTGTCACCGCGCGCGAGCCGCTGCGCGCAGATATCCATCATGCGCTGACCGGCCGCGTTCACCGCTCTGATCCCATGGTCCTTGCCCCGGAAAACCGGAATCCCGCCCATCATGTCCACTTTGCGCCGCTGGCCGGGTTCGGCGAACAGTTCGTCCTTGGCCAGCACACGTACCTTGCCGATGACCGACCGCAGTGGGCTGCGCCACGCTGTCGCGGCCACCGTGTACGGATCGCTCTGGGACAGGTGGTTGATCGAATAGATCGTCGGCCGCCCCGATCTCACCAACGCCAGCAGCTGGTCCCGCGCGCCCGCCGCGTAACTGATCCGCGGCTGGTAACGCCGCCCGAGCAGGGCATACGCAGCCAAGGCTTTCAGCCGATTCTGCCGATGATCGAGATAGAAGTCGTACACGGTGTCGGCATTGTCGAGGATCACCTCGGGTGGTTCCATGACGCCGAGCCTACGATGCCAACGCTCTCGGGACGATCGGGGCGACCACCAGTGCGGAAAGCCGATCCAGCTGCGATGATGTCCAGGTGGCACGCGGAGACGAACCGGATGAGCGGCAAACTCACGGCGGGCACGGTGATCGACGCCGTCGGGATTTCCGGCAGGGCGAGCAGGTGGTCCGTGCGGGATCCCTGCTGGTCTCGTCGACCGAGCTGGTCGAATCGACTTTCCGGCGGACCGTCGTCTACATCATCGAGCACAACGAGGGCGGCAGTCTCGGTGTGGTGCTGAACCGTCCCAACGAGGCCGCGGTGCACGAGGTGCTGCCCCGCTGGTCCGAACTGGCCGCCGTACCCCGCACGCTGTATGTCGGCGGCCCGGTCAAACGCGACGCGGCACTGTGCCTCGGCACCCTGCGCGTCGGTGTGTCGATCGCGGGCGTTCCCGGTCTGCGCCGGATCGACGGCCGGGTGGTGCTGGTCGATCTGGACGCCGATCCGGAGCGGATCGCTCCGGTGATCGAGGGCATCCGGATTTTCGCCGGCTACGCGGGGTGGACCTTCGGTCAGCTGGAGGGCGAACTGCAGAACAACGACTGGATCGTGGTGTCAGCGCTGCCATCGGACCCGATCAGCACCGGCCGCGCGGATCTGTGGGCCGATGTCCTGCGCAGACAGCCGCTGCCGCTCTCGCTGCTCGCCACCCACCCGATCGAACTCGAACGCAATTGACGCTCGCCGTGAACCGTCCGGGGCCCTGGCTCGTGTACTCCACGAAAAAGGAGACTCCGCATGACACGCGACGACTGATCGGGCGGCTCTATGGGGAACAGACCGGGACGGCCCGAAACCCAGCCCGACGCCGAACCATCGGCACGGACCGGACGTCTGGAGACATTGACTTGGCGCAGGAAACGCGCGACAGCGCCCGACGATCACGCCGATTTGATGCAGGCTCTGTACCGCGAACACGCGGCGGTGCTGTGGCGGTACACCGTCGGCCTCGTACGGGATCCTGGCCGGGCCGAGGACATCGTGCAGGAGACGCTGCTGCGCGCCTGGCAACGACCGAATGTGCTGGACCAATCCACGACATCGGCGCGGGCGTGGTTGTTCACGGTAGCGCGCAATCTCGCCGTGGATGAGCATCGCAGCGCCCGCAACCGGCGCGAATTCCGCACCGACAGCCCACCGGAGCAATCCACTCCCGACCAGTCCGACCGCGCCCTCGACGGCTGGCTGGTGGCGGACGCGCTCGGCAAACTCAGCGCCGATCACCGCGAGGTGATCGTGCGCGCCTACTATCGGGGACTTTCGACACACCAGATCGCGGAGGAACTCGATATTCCGCCCGGCACGGTGAAATCCCGGATGCATTACGGCATGCGGGCACTACGACTCGCTCTACAGGAGATGGGGGTGACGAACAAATGACGGAGATCGCAGGAGGGAGTGTGTCGGGATCGACCGACGGCTACGCCACGTGGGATGCACCGTACGTGCTCGGCTCCCTCAGCCGAACCGAGCGCCGGGAGTACGAGGATCATCTCACGGGCTGCCCCGAATGCCAGGCGGCCGTCGCCGAACTGGCCGGATTGCCCGGCATGCTCTCGCTCGTCGATTCCGAGACGGCGTTCGCCCTGCTCGATATGCCCGCGCAGCCGACGAGGGAATCGGATATCCCGCCGGCGCCGCAACTGCTGCCCCGGCTCGCCGACGCGGCCGAACGCAGGCGCAAGCGCGGCCGGTGGACGGCGTTCGGCGGCGCGATCCTGGCCGCCGCCGCAGCAGCGGTCATCAGTGTTCCCATCGGCGCCTCGCTGGTGTCATCGAATGATCCGGCGACCACCGATCAGGTGGTGTTCGCCGAACGCGCGATGGAACCGCTCGAACCGACCCCGGTTTCGGCGGGGGTCAAGATCCTCACCGCCGATGGCCGCACCCGCGTCGTGATGACGTGCACGTACGCGCCGGGCGCCTACAACTACGCCTGGAATTTCGGCCTGACCGTCACCAGCAAGGACGGTCGCACGTTCGATCTCGATCAATGGCCCGCCGGGCCGGATACCGTCCTGACCGTCGACAGGACCATCGATCTGGCGCCCGACCAGATCGGCAGTGTGCAGATCAAGTCGATGACCTCGGGCCGGGTCGTCCTCTCCGCGACGGTCTGATCCCTACGAGAACGATCCCCGGCGGATTCCGCCGGGGATCGTTCTCCTACCGCGATCAGCGTGTGGTCTGCTTCGCGAAAATCGACGACGACCACAGGTAACCGCCCACCCCGATGCCGGTGCACCACGCGATCGAGAGATAGCCGTTATTGCCGATCTCCGAACCCATCAGCAGCCCGCGAATGGTTTCGGTGATGGGGGTGAAGGGCTGGTATTCGGCGAATTGGCGCAGGCCGACCGGCATGGTGTCGGTCGCGACGAGACCGCTTCCGAGGAATGGCAGCAAGAGGATCGGGAACGGCGTATTGCTCGCGCTCTCCGGATTCGGCGCGAGCAGTCCCAGCGCCACCGCCAGCCAGGTGAACGACAGCACCACCGCGACGACGAGCGCGAACACGGCAGCCCATTCCACCGCGTTCGCGTTGGGGCGGAATCCGATCGCCAGCGCGACCAGCAGCATGAGCACGGATCCGAGGACGGCCTGGATCAGGGTGCCGAGGACGTGTCCGGTCAGCATGGACGACGGCGCGATATCCATGGTGCGGAACCGATTGGCGATGCCCTTGCTCGTGTCGGTGGCGATCGACACCGCCACCGCCACGGTCATATACGCCGGAATCAGCAGCAACATGCCAGGGGCGAGGTAGTCGATGTAGTTGCCGCCGGAGGATTTCTCCAGCGCGCCACCGAAGACGAAGTCGAACACCAGCAGCAGCACCACCGGCATCAGGACGACACTGAAGGTCATACTCGGATAGCGCTTGGCGTGCAACAGATTCCGCCGCAACATGGTCACGGAATCGGTGAATGCGTAGGTAGTGGCACTCATGCCGCTGCCTCCTTGTCGGCGGTGGAATATCCGGTGAGGGTGAGGAATACGTCGTCGAGATCGGGGGTGTGCACGGCGAGCCCCTCGACCTCGATGTGATCGGCGTCGAGACGATCGAGGACCGCGCGCAGGGCGGCGACGCCGCCGTCGCTCGGCACGGCGAGGGTGAACTCCTCGTTCGCGTCTTCGGCGAGCAACCGAGCGCGGTCGCCGAGGGATCGCGCGGCGGCCTCCAGTCTGTCGCGGTCGGCGAATCGCAGACGGATATGTCCGCCCGGCACGAGCCGCTTCAACTCGGCGGCGGTGCCCTCGGCGACGAGTCGGCCGTTGTCCAGCACCGCGATACGGTCGGCGAGTTGATCGGCCTCCTCGAGGTATTGGGTGGTGAGGAAGACCGTGACGCCGTCATCGTCGACGAGTCCGCGGATGATCTGCCACATGGTCCGCCTGCTGCGCGGATCGAGGCCGGTGGTCGGCTCGTCCAGGAAGATGACGCGCGGATCGCCGACCAGGGTCATCGCGAGGTCGAGCCGCCGCGTCATACCGCCGGAATACGAACCCGCCGTCTTGTCGGCCGCCTCGACCAGGTCGAAACGTTCCAGCAGTTCGGCGGCGAGCCGCTTGGAGTCCCGGCGCGGCAGATGGTGCAGATCGCCCATCAGCAGGAGATTCTCGCGTCCGGTGAGCAATTCGTCGACGGCCGCGAACTGTCCGGTCACCCCGATCAGTCCGCGCACCGCACGCCGCTCGGACGCGAGATCATGTCCGCCGATTCGGATTTCACCCGCGTCGGCGGAGATCAGGGTGCTGAGGATCTGCACCGTGATGGTCTTGCCCGCGCCATTGGGGCCGAGCAACGAGTAGATGGTGCCTTCGGGGACCGTGAGATCGATGCCGTCGAGCACCGTGTGGTCGCCGAACCTCTTGCGCAGGCCGAGCGCCGAGATCGCGGGTGGGTGATGCCCGTTGACCATGTTTCTTCCCTTCAAATCATAAATTGATGCGAATGAGCGCATGTTTGATCGGCACCGCCCCCACTGGGCGCGGCGATCGTGTCAGTTATCGGTTATTGCGTTGTCCGAGAAAGTGTTCGAACCAACCGGTCAGATGTCGAGATCCTCCACCGGCGGTCGGTCCGCGATATCGGCGACCCGTTCGTAGAGCTTGTCCGGAATTTTGCCCTTCAGTTCGTCGAGTGCGTCGACCACTTCGAAAACGAAGTCGCCCCAGTCCTGTTCGCCGACGCCGAGCATGCGACGCCAGTTCTTGAGATCGTTGAGCCAGTTCTTGGCATCGGTCGGATAGTCGTCCCAGTTGGCGTACTGGGCATGCATGGCGATCTTGCCCTTGCGGGTGCGGTACACCCGGACGTGTTCCATCCTGGTCGCGTTCTGATCGCTCCACTCGCCGAGCAGCGCGCCGGAGAAGCGGATCTGCCTGACCCCGTTGTGGCCGACCCGGAGCACGATCTCGTCGAAACCCTCCCGCCTGCCCTCCTCCAATTCGATGAAGCGGCGCAGGGCCGTCGTCACCGCGCCGGAGAGGTTCCCGCCGACCAACTCCTGCGCCCGCTGGAACAGGGGGAGATCGTCGTCGGAAACGTAGATGGTCTTATTCGGCATGTACCCACTATACGTAGATGTATACGTACATTGCAAGAGTTGTTCGGGCGCCGGTCCGGCCGCCGCCCGAAAAAAGTTCCGACGATGTTGAACCCCCCGGCGGGCCGGGACGTATCCCTCGTGTACGAGGCACATGGTTTCGACGCGCGCACGGCGCCGTCAGAAGCGTCGCTGCGGGAAGGAGCGCTTATGCCGAGCAGGGTCGTGGATTATCTGGTTCGGGCGGTATCGACCGCGGGGACGGATCATATCTTCGGCGTCGACGGGGCCAATATCGAAGATCTGTACGACGCCGTCTTCGACGCCCCCGACGCCGTCACCGGGGTGATCGCCAAACACGAATTCTCGGCGGCCACCATGGCCGACGGATATGCCCGCAGCACCGGCGGACTCGGCATCGTGGCCGCGACCTCCGGCGGCGGGGCGATGAATCTCGTTGCTGGACTTGCCGAATCGTTCACCTCGCGCGTTCCGGTACTTGCCCTTGTCGGGCAGCCGCCGACCGCGCTCGAAGGCAGGGGGGCATTCCAGGATTCGAGCGGATTGGCGGGCACCATCGACGCGGCCCGGCTTTTCGGCGAAATCAGCCGATTCTGCGCCCGCGTCGAGCACGCCAGCGAACTACCCGATCTGCTGGCCAGGGCGATCGACGCGGCCAGGCGCGGCGGCCCCGCCGTACTACTGCTGCCCAAGGATGTCCAGCAGTCCGAGATCGCCTGCCCGCCGTTCCTGATGCCGCCGAGGACTCATCGCCACGACGAACCCGGATCGGCCCGCGTGCGTGCGGCGCTGATCGAAGCCAAACGCACCGGCAAGGTGGTCATCGTCGCGGGCGATCAAGTAGCCCGCGATGACGCGCGCGACCAATTAGCCGCACTCGCAGCGGCATTGGACGCGGCGGTCGGCGTCACGCCCGACGCCAAGGATGTCTACGACAACACCGATCCCGCCTTCTGCGGCGTCGCGGGCAGTATGGGACATCCCGAACTCGCCGCGGCGATCCGGTCGGCCGCACTCTGCCTGCTCATCGGCACGCCGATGCCGATCACCGCGAGCACGGGCCTCGACGAACTGCTGAAGGACACCACCGTCGCCGGCATCGGAGTTCAAGCGCCGTACGTCCCCGCGGTCCACGCCTACAGCACCGACCTGGCCGGCGCACTCGGCGCTCTGGCGGCTGAATTCGTCGGCGCCGCAGCCTATATCGACGATCGACCGGCTGCCCCGCTGACCACGCTCGACGTGCCGGCGGCCAGGGGGCCGGGTCTGCGCTACCGAGAACTGGTCGAAACCATCGACGCCGCACTGCCCGCGGGCACCGACGTCTTCGCCGATGCGGGAAATACCGGCGCCGCCGTGGTGCACCACCTGCGAGTCCCCCGTGGCGGCCGGTTCGTGGTCGCCCTGGGCATGGGCGGGATGGGCTACGCCTTCGGCGCGGGCATCGGTTCGGCATTCGCGCGCCGCCACGGCCCGCACGGGTTGCGGCGCACCATCGTCATCGCGGGCGACGGCGCGTTCTACATGCACGGCATGGAGGTGCACACCGCCCTCGAGCACCGGCTGCCCGTCACCTTCATCGTGCTCAACAACAACGCGCACGCCATGTGCGTCACCCGCGAACAGATCTACTACCGGGATCGGTACAGCTTCAACCGCTTCCGCCCCGCCCAGTTGGGCGACGGCATCGGCGCGATGTTCCCCGAACTGGCCGCCTACTCCGTCCACGACCCGGCCGAACTCACCGATGCGCTCGGCCACTGCCTCGAAAACCCCGGCCCCTCGTTCATTTCGATCGATTGCGATCCGGACGAGATCCCACCGTTCGTCCCGTTCCTGACATCCCTCGAATCCACCAGGAGGAACCCGTGACCATCAGCGCGCTGCCCGCCCTCAGCGATATCCCCGATGACGTGGTGCCAGGGGTGCTCCGTATCGAGAACTCCGATAAGGACGCCACCACGCCGATCATCGTGGACATGCTGCGATCGGTCTATCCGCACGACCAGATCTTCGGCGAATACTGCCCGGTCCAGGCGTATATCGCGGCCCCGCCCCGCGAGGTCTACGAATATCTCGCCGACACCAGGTCGCTCGAGGAATGGACCTACAGCCTGCGCGGATTCGCCGAAACCGAGGAACCTGGCCTGTGGCTTGCCTACGACCGGCTCGGCGACGCCACCGAGATCTACACCAGGACGGTGGCCAATCCGGAGGCGATGACCGTCGACTACCACTGCGCCTGGGACCAGGGCAAACACCTGTGGATGATCTACCTGATGCGCGTGGTCGACGCGCAGGCGGTCTTCGACAAGCCGGGTTCGGTGGTGCTGTGGGTCAACTGCAAACACCCCTTCTACGACAAGAACCCCTATCCGGAAACGGCTCCCCCCAAGCGCCCGGTCTGGGTCGGCGACTTCTGGGATATGTTCTCCGCCGGACACCAGCTGGAAATGGACAACCTCAAGGCGATCTGCGAGTACCGCGCCGCGCACGGCCTGCCGATCACACCCGAATGGATGCGGTGACCCATGACCAACCCCGATGCTTTCGGCCTGCCCACCGTCAGCCTGATCGACGTGGCGAGCTATCTGCCCGGCGAGCCGGTCGGCACCGAATACTTCACCCAGTACTCCCGGTCGGACCGGATGGCGAAGAACGTCATGTTCCGCTCGCCGTCGGGACGCCACCACGTGGCCCGCGACGAGACCGCAGTGGATATGGCCGAACGCGCCGTCGCGCCCCTGATCGAACGGCACGGCTCCGCGTTCGTCTCGGGCGTCGACGTGCTCATCACCCACACCCAACTGCCGGACAATCCGGTTCTCGGCGCCGGACCCGAGATCGCGCGGCGGCTCGGCGCCCGCCCGAGTTTCGTCTACGACGTGCACAACGGCGGCTGCGCGGCCTTCGTGCACATGATGTCGATGGCGCGCATGGTGTTGCAGACCACCGACGCACGCACCGCGCTGATCGTCGCCACCCAGAACTGCGCGGGACCGGTTTTCACCCAGAGCGAGATACGCAAACTCGCCCAGGCTCCTGTCCCCGGCGACGGTTGCGGCGTCGGACTGCTCGTGAAGGACGACAGCGCGCCGATTCTCGATATCGAATGCCGCACCTATCCCGAATTCGCCGGTGATATGGACTTTTCCACCAACAGCGAGCGCAAGTACTGGGAGCCCGGCGAGGGTCAGGGCTGCGTCAGCTTCACCGAGTCCAAGGTCACCAAGGTTTTCGCCCGTGGTAATCGGCTGGTGCCGGAGGTAGCGCTCGCGGTCTGCGACCGCATCGGGGTGAAGGGCCGCGATATCGATACCTTCGTCACCAACCAGCCCAACCGGCTGTTCCTGCGCAACTGGCACGACGCGCTGGAACTGCCCGCCGAACGGCATCCCGACACCTTCGACCGATGCGGAAACCTTTTCGCCGCGGGCATTCCCGTCACCCTGGACGTGACGAACCGCGCGGGCGGATTGCGCAACGGCTCGGTGGTGCTGATGTCGGCCTTCGCGCACGCGGGGGATTTCGCCGGGGCGGCGGCCGTTCGCTGGGGTGCGGCCAATGGGTGAGGTGCGGCCAATGGGTGAGGTGCGACGATGAGTATGCGTCTGATCGACGGGGCACCCTCGTCGCGGCGGCACGACACGGGCAGGGCGGTCGCCGCGGAATTCGATCTGAGCCTCAGCGAGAACCCGTTTCCGCCGCTGCCCTCGGTGCTACGTGCCGTGACCGCGGTTCTGGCACAGTCGAATCGGTACCCGGAATTCTATCCGCAGCGGCTGCCCGCACTGATCGCGCGCCATGTCGGAGTCGAACCGGATCAGGTGGTCGTCGGATGCGGCGCCACCGGGGTGGCGATGCAGATCATCCAGTCGCTGACCACACCGGGATCGGAACTGATCGTCAGCTCGCCGACCTTCGACGGCTATCCGATCATGGCCGATATGGCCGGGCTGAACCTGGTCCCGGTGCCGCTGGACAGGGCGGGCGAACAGGATCTGCGGGCCATGCGGCGGGCGGTCGAGAAGCGGACCTCGCTGATCGTCGTCTGCCGCCCGCACAATCCGACCGGCACGGTGATCCCGGCGGGTGAGCTGAAGACGTTCCTGGCTTCGGTACCGAGCCGGGTGCCGGTGGTGCTGGACGAGGCCTACGTCGAATTCCTCGCCGACGCCGATCGGCTCGACACCGCGGGACTGTTGCGTAAACATCCGAATCTGCTTATCTTGCGTACCTTTTCGAAGGCGTACGGACTGGCGGGACTCCGGATCGGGTACGTGTACGGCGGACGTGAGCTGATCGGGCGCGTGCGTCGGCTACAACTGCCGTTCGGTATGAGCACGGCTGCCGTCGCGGCCGTCGCCGCGTCCTACGCGGCTACGCCGGAACTGCGGTTGCGTATCCATCGAATCACCACCGCACGCGAGAATCTACGGAACTCGTTGCGGTCGTGCGGAATCGCGGCCCCGCGCAGTCACGCCAATTTCCTGTATCTGCCGGGTCCCGGCGTCGCCACCGCCCTGCGGCGGGCGGGAATCACCGCGAAGTGCTATCCCGACGGCAGCGCCCGAATCGCCGTTGGCGATCCCACGGCCGACCTGGCGGTGCTCGCCGCGCTGGCCACGATGCGGTGACCAGGGGTGTGGCGGCGACTCACGTCACCGCCACACCGCCGCGGCCGGGTCAGCCACCGCCGCCGCCACAGCCACCGCCGCCACAGCCACCACCACCACCGCAACTACTGCCACCGCCACAACTGCTGCCACCGCCACAGCTACTGCCACCGCCACAACTGCTGCCACCGCCACAGCTACTGCCGCTGTTCCCACCGCCACCGCCACCGCCACCGATGGCCCCACCGCTCGCGGCGGACCAACGCCCCGGGCCGGCCTGGCGAGTTCTGTTCCGCCGCGAACCGATGCTTCGCTGGACCAAGGCCACGTAGCCGATCATGACCGCGATCGCGATCAGACCGAGACCCAGAAAAAGGTTGAACCAGACCACCAAGAGGCCGGCGAAGAATACCGCCGCTAAGGCGTATGCACCCATGGATTCCCTCCCCGTTCGGATGCGTGGACTACAGCGCGCCTGGCCGTCGTCGGCATAGCGCATCGACCCACGGGCGTTCGCACCGGACAGCCCCGGCGCGAACGCGAAGAACAGGATGGTGAGAAGCGAATACCACACCCATGATGGCTCCCCCCGACATCCTCCCCTAAGGAGTCGTGCCGCCAGGGTACGTCCGATCGGGGGAATCCGCCATGAGGTTTCCGCGGTGAACGGGAGCGCCGGGTCGACGGCCAGGGACGGTGCCGAGTCAGTCCTCGGGAGCCGAAAGCGCCGAGTCAGTTCGCGGGGCGCGGGTGCCGATCAGTTCGCGGGGGCACAGGTGTCGCGCAGCGAGCAGGCGCCGCAGGACTGGCCGCAACCGCCTTCCTCGCGCACGGGCACCAGTCCCGCGATGGCCCGGCCAGCGGCGTTGACTCCGGCACCGAGCGTGAACAGCGCGACGACCATGGTGACAGCGGCGACGCCGAGGGCGACGCCCCAGTTCGCGGCAGAGGCGATCAAACCACCCGCGAAGAGCAGCAGACCCGCGGCAACGGAGGTCGGTGCCGCGACATAGTTCGCGATCCGGAAGGTCTCCTCGGTAGCGAGGGCGTCTTCGGTGTGGACCCCGACGAACCTGTTACGCGGAAGTTTGCCGGTCAGTCCGAGCACACCGGTCGCGATGGCGACGAGGGCCAGTACGAACAGGGCGAGAGCGACGACGAACACCCTGGCAGGGTATCGCACCGGCCCACACGGATCGCGGGGCGCTCCCGATTTTCGGTCCTGCGACCCGGACGTTCTACCCTGTTACACGTAGTTTGTCCCGGAAAGTTTGTCCCGGAAATCCGCGAGAACAAGAAGGCAGGACCGTGCAGGACACTCGTGCAACCGAAAGCGATGTACCCGAGCACAGGTACAACGCCGACCTCGCGGGCCGCATCGAGCGCCGGTGGCAGCGGCTATGGGAGCAGCGCGGCACCTTCCACGCGCCCAACCCGACCGGCCCGCTCGCCGGTGACACCCCGCCGGACAAACTGTTCGTGCAGGACATGTTCCCCTACCCGTCGGGCGCGGGCCTGCACGTCGGACATCCGCTCGGCTATATCGCCACCGACGTCTTCGCCCGGTACCACCGGATGAACGGCCGCAACGTGCTGCACGCCCTGGGCTACGACGCCTTCGGCCTGCCCGCCGAGCAGTACGCGGTGCAGACCGGGGCGCATCCGCGCGACACCACCGAAACCAATATCGCCACCATGCAGCGGCAGCTGGACCGGCTCGGCCTCGGCCACGACCGTCGCCGCTCGTTCGCGACCACCGATCCGGAGTACTACCGCTGGACGCAGTGGATCTTCCTGCGTATCTACAACGCCTGGTACGACCTGGAACTGGGCCGCGCGCGGCCGATCTCGGAACTGGAAGACCAATTCGCCTCCGGCGCCCGTCCCGCTCCCGATGGTCAGGACTGGGCGACGATGTCACCGTCCGACCGCATGGCCCTGATCGACTCGTATCGTCTTGTGTATCAGACCGATTCGGTGGTCAACTGGTGTCCCGGCCTCGGCACCGTGCTGTCCAACGAAGAAGTCACCGCGGACGGCCGCAGCGAACGCGGCAACTTCCCCGTCTTCCGTAAGCGCCTGTGGCAGTGGATGATGCGTATCACCGCCTATTCCGACCGGCTGGTCGACGATCTCGAACTGCTGGACTGGCCGGACAACGTGAAGTCCATGCAGCGCAACTGGATCGGGCGTTCACGTGGGGCGCAGGTGAAATTCGACGCCGACGGCGAGCAGATCGAGGTTTTCACCACCCGCCCCGACACCCTGTTCGGCGCGACGTACGTGGTGCTGTCCCCCGAACACGATCTGGTCGACAAACTCACCGCGGCGACCTGGCCCGATGGCACCGACGCGCGCTGGACCAACGGGGGCGCGGCCACCCCGGGCGACGCCGTCGCCGCCTACCGCGAGGCGATCGCGGCGAAGTCGGATCTGGAACGTCAGGAGAACAAGGAGAAGACCGGCGTCTTCCTCGGAAGCTACGCCGTCAACCCGGCCAACGGCGCGTCCGTTCCTGTCTTCATCGCCGATTACGTGCTCAGCGGCTACGGCACCGGCGCCATCATGGCGGTGCCGGGGCACGATCCGCGCGACTGGGATTTCGCCACCGCCCTCGGGCTGCCGATCCTGGAGGTCATCTCCGGCGGTGACATCACCGAAGCGGCCCACAGCGGCGACGGCGCGCTGATCAATTCCGGCTACCTGGACGGCCTGTCCGTCGAGGAGGCGAAGGCGACGATCATCGCCCGCCTCGAGCAGGACGGCCACGGCAAGGGCACCATCCAGTACAAATTGCGCGACTGGCTGTTCGCCCGCCAGCGCTATTGGGGCGAGCCCTTCCCGATCGTGTACGACGAGCAGGGCGCACCCCATGCCCTGCCGGAATCCATGCTGCCGGTGCTGCTTCCGGAACTGGACGATTTCGCGCCGGTGACCTTCGACCCGGACGACGCCGACTCCGAACCCTCCCCGCCGCTGGCCAAGGCCGCCGACTGGGTGCATGTCGAACTGGATCTGGGCGACGGACCCAAGAAGTACCGGCGCGACACCAACGTCATGCCGAACTGGGCCGGAAGTTCCTGGTACCAATTGCGTTACGCGGACCCGACCAACACCGACGCGTTCTGCGCGAAGGAGAACGAGACCTACTGGCTCGGCCCGCGCACCGCCGAACACGGCCCGACCGATCCCGGCGGCGTCGACCTGTACGTCGGCGGCGTCGAACACGCCGTACTGCATCTGCTGTACGCGCGCTTCTGGCAGAAGGTGCTGTTCGATCTCGGCGATGTCAGCGGCTGCGAACCGTATCGGCGACTGTTCAACCAGGGCTACATCCAGGCCCACGCCTACACCGACGAGCGCGGCGCGTACGTGCCTGCCGCCGAGGTCGTCGAACGCGACGGCACGTTCTACTGGACCGACGCCACGGGTACCGAGATCCGGGTCTTCCAGGAGTACGGCAAGATCGGCAAATCGCTGAAGAACGCCATCTCCCCCGACGAGATGTGCGACCTGTACGGCGCCGACACCTTCCGCTTCTACGAGATGTCGATGGGTCCGCTGGACACCTCGCGGCCGTGGGCGACCAAGGATGTCGTCGGCGCGCACCGGTTCCTGCAACGCATCTGGCGACTGGTGGTGGATGAGGAGACCGGCGCGGTGCGCGTCACCGACGAGGTGGCCTCCGACGAGACCCAACGCCTGCTGCACAAGACGATCGCCGGCGTGGACGAGGATCTGGCCGCGCTGCGCGACAACACGGCGGGCGCGAAACTCATCGAACTCACCAACCATCTCACCAAGACCTATCCGGGGGGAGCTCCCCGGCTGGTGGTGGAATCGCTGGTATTGATGCTCGCGCCGCTGTCACCGCATATCGCAGAGGAACTGTGGGAGCGCCTCGGCCACCCCGAATCCCTGGCGCACGGCCCGTTCCCGGTGGCCGATCCGGCACTGCTCGTGGATGAATCGGTGGAGTACCCGATCCAGGTGAACGGCAAGGTACGCAGCCGCATTCGCGTTCCCGCCGACGCCGACAACGCGACCATCGAGGCCGCCGCGTTGGCCGAGGAGAAGATAGCCGCCATCCTGAACGGGGCCGCCCCGCGCAAACTGATCGTGGTGCCGGGCCGGTTGATCAATATCGTCGCGTGATCGTGCCCGAACCGGAGATCGGGCGATTCAGCGCGGAGGCAGCAGCACGTCGTTCAGCGTGACCATCGACAGATTGCGCTCCCTGATGATGTCGACCAACTGCCCGTAGCAACGGGTGACGGCGGGCGCGTTGGCGTGACCGATGACGATGGTCTGCGGATTGAAATACTTACGTGCGCATTCGATCAGGTACTCCTCGGTGATCACGCCGGAATCCGAGAGGGAGCCGTACCACATGGTCGGCACGGTGTAGCCGAGATCGGCGGCGACCCGGTCGACGGTGGCGTTGTGCCTGCCGAACGGCGGTCGATAGTACGGAGTGCCGTCCACGCCGAAATTGTTGCGCAAGTGCGTTTTCGCGCGATCGAGCTGCGAGGCGACAGCGCTGGCGGAGATGGCGGTGAGATCCGCGTGATCCCAGGTGTGGTTGGCCAGCTGGATCTGTCCCGAGTCCACCAGCGGGCGTAACTCGTCGCGATGGATCGCCCACGAGTCGTAGTAGGCGGTGACGAAGAAGGTGAAGCGGGCGCCGGTGTCCTTCGCGAAGCGGATATAGGCGCCGACCACCTCGGGGCTGGCGCCGTCATCGACGGTCAGCGCCATACTGGAACCCGCGCCGGGCAGCGCGGTGATGGTCTTGGCGGCGATGGGCGTCTTCGGCCCGGAGGGCGGCGGCGGCAATTGGGGGCGCGACGGCGGCGCAGGCGGAAGCACCGGCGCACCGCCTGCCGATCCGGTGTCGATCGGGCCGCCTCCGGCCACCGCACAGCCGGTCAACGCCATCGCGGTACCGGCGACAAGCATCGACAACACACGACGTCTTTCCACGATCCATACCTTCGGCTCTGCTCGGACCTGATACATGTCCCCGGTCGGCGAACCGCGACGGCGGACGAACAGCCGGGACTGTATCGACCCGATCTGTCCGTTGGATGAACCACCGCGCACCCGTAAGCAAATTGAGACAATTCGGACCTAACGGGCCTGTCCGATCCGAAGGTAGGTCGGGCGGCCCCGATCAGTACGGCCGCAGCACTATCTCGGTGGGATGTCCGTCGCGGGGCGTCTCGATGGCATTGCGCACCGCGCCGGCGACGGTCTGCGGGGTGAGGAATTCCTCCGGCCGGTACTCGCGACCCTCGCCCGCGACGATCGCGCGCTGCATATCGGTGTCGATACGCCCCGGATGGATCGAGGTCACCCGCAGATTCGGCTCTTCCTGACGCAGAGCGTCACCGAAGGCGCGCAATCCGAATTTGCTCGCCGCGTAGGCCGACCAGCCCGGGTGCGCGCGCAGGCCCGCTCCCGAATTGATCAGCACCACATGCGCGTTCGCGACGCGCAAGGCGGGAAGCAGCAGACGCGTCAGTTCCACCACCGCGATGAGGTTGGCCTCCAACGTAGTACGCCACTGCTCGACCGAGGATTCGGCGACCGTACCGAGATCGGCGATTCCGGCGTTGTGCACCAACACATCCAGCCGCCGAATGGGGGCAACGGCCGCGGCGACGGCGTCGTAATCGGTCAGCGAGACCGGCCATCCGGTGGCATCGGGAAGTTCCGCGAGAATTCCGCGCAGCGAGTCCTCGGATCGGGCGCCGAGCAGCAACTCGTGCGTCGGCGCCAGCTCACGGGCGATGGCAGCCCCCAATCCACGGCTGGCGCCGGTGATCAGAGCGGTCGGCTTCGGCATGCTGGTGACGGCGGTCATGCGCCCCACGGTAGTGGTCACGGCGCGGTGCCGAACGACACACCGCCCGGCAGGCGTATTCGAAGGTGCCATCGCAGAATGGGGGGATGGCACATCCGGGGTTCACCCCTACACAGCTCGCGGCCCGCGCCGCTTATCTGCTGCGGGGCAATGATCTGGGCACTATGACCAGTGCCGCGCCCCGGCTGTATCCCCACATGTGGAGTTGGGACGCCGCCTTCGTCTCGGTCGGGTTGGCGCCGCTCAGTGTCGAACGCGCGGTGATGGAACTGGACACCCTGCTGTCGGCGCAGTGGAAGAACGGCATGATCCCGCACATCGTCTTCGCCAACGGCGTCGACGGCTACTTTCCCGGACCGTCGCGGTGGGAGTGCAGGAAACTGGCCGTCAACGCGCCGGACGGCCCGGATACCTCGGGCATCACCCAGCCGCCGGTACACGCCATCGCGGTGCAGCGCATACTCGACCATTCGCGTAGGCACCGCCGCAGCACCAGGGCGGTGGCCGAGGAATTCCTCAACCGGCGCTGGCCGGATCTGGTGCGCTGGCACCGCTGGCTCGCCCACGCGCGCGATCCCAAGGAGAGCGGGCGCATCACGCTGTATCACGGCTGGGAATCCGGAATGGACAACTCGCCGCGCTGGGACCGGGCCTACGAGAATGTGGTCCCCGGCGACCTGCCGCCGTATCGACGCGAGGACACCGCGATCATCTCCGACCCGACGCAGCGACCGAGCGACCGCGAATACGACCGCTACCTGTGGCTGGTCGAACAGATGCGGCGCGCGGGATACGACGATTACCTGCTGGCGTCGAGTATGAGTTTCGCGGTGGAGGACGTATTCGTCTCCGCGATCTTCGCGCTGGCCTGCGAGGTGCTCGCCGATATCGGCGAGGAGTACAAACAGCCCAAAGCCGACGTGCGCGATCTCTACTCCTGGGCCGATCGCTTCCGTGCCGGCGTTGCGGCGACCGCCGATACCCGCACCGGCGCGGCCCGCGATTTCGACATCCGCGGGCAACGCTGGATCAATACCGAAACCCTGTCCGTCTTCTCCCCTCTGCTGTGCGGTGGCCTGCCCCGCGATACCGAACGCAGCCTGCTTCGCCTGTTCGAGGGGCCGCGCTACTGCGGTCACCCGGATCTTCGCTACGCCCTGCCGCCGTCGACCTCGCCGGTATCCAAGGATTTCCGGGCGCGCGAGTACTGGCGGGGCCCGGTCTGGCCGGTCATGAGCTGGCTGTTCTCCTGGGCTTTCGCCCGCCGCGGCTGGGCCGAACGCGCCTATACGCTGCGCGCCGAAGGTCTGCGCCAGGCGAGCGACGGAAGTTTCGCCGAATACTACGAACCCTTCACGGGCGAACCACTCGGCAGCATGCAGCAGTCCTGGACCGCCGCCTCGGTACTGGACTGGCTCGGTTAGGGCATTCAGCGAACGATACGCAATCGCGCTGATAGCCACACTGGTGACAGTAGAAGCGATTGGCTATCGTCGAATCTCATGCACCGGACTCGATGGAGATCGATTCGCGTACTCGCGTTGTCCAGCGCCACGCTGGGCAGCATTCTGACAGCAACCGCACAGACAACCCCCGCGGCGCCGAGCGGGCCGGACGTGTCGTCCTGGCAGCATATCGATGGCAGGCTGATCGACTGGTTCGCCGTGCGCAGGGCCGGACATCAGTTCGCCATGCTGAAGGCGACCGAGAGTCTCAACTACATCAACCCCTATTTCGTGCCGGACAGCCTGCTGATGCGGGCAGCCGGCGTCGCGCGCGGTACCTACCACTACGCCCAGCCCGGCCTGCCGCCGGAACCACAGGCGGCGCTGTACGCGGCGACGGTGCTCGGCCAGAACGGCCCGCTCGACCTGCCGCCGGTCCTCGATATGGAACATTCCGGCGGACTCGACCCGGCCGGACTCATCAACTGGACCCACCGGTACCTGAACACGGTCCGGACCCTGACCGGCCGCATGCCGATCATCTACACCTATCCGAATTTCTGGAAGACGGCGATGGCGAATACCGACGAATTCACCGCCTATCCACTCTGGATCGCCGACTACCGGGGCAACGACCAACCCGAGGTGCCGGGCGGCTGGCCGACCTGGACATTCTGGCAGACCACCGATCGCGGCAGCGTCCCCGGCATTGCGGGCGGCACCGACCTCAACGTATACAGCGGCGCCCAAGGCGATTTCGCGCAATACGCGAATATGGGAGGTCTCACGGGCAGTGGCTGAACCGCACCGGTTTCCGGCTGCGAGTCCCCGGCCGATGACCCGAATCCCGTCGCACCGCGAAAGGTGAGACCGCTACCCGACCGTTCGGGTAGCGGTCCAGCAGACAGCTACACCCCGATGCGGCCGTTGTTCTTCCACACCACCGCGACCGAGGGACGCGGCTGCGCGTTCCCCCCGTCGGGCCAGTGCGACAGCGGGTTCTCCGGGGTGGCGTCGTCGGCTTCGCCCGGATGCTGCACGCAGACGAGCACGCGAGATTCGGTGACGATCGGACCGCAGGTCTCCGCACCCCTCGGTACCGTCAAGAACTGTTTGGTCTCACCGCGATTGGGTCCGTCGAGGACCACCGAGAACAGGCCGTCATTGGATTTGAGGGCATTGCCGTCGGTGGCGATCCACAGATTGCCGTAGGCGTCGAACGCCAGATTGTCCGGGCACGAGATCGGGCTGACCTTGGTTTTGTCGAAGCCGGCGAAGTAGGTGTCGGCGGCAGCCGGATCGCCGCATACCAACAGCAGCGACCAGGTGAATTCGGTTCCGGTGTGGTCGTCGTCGATTTCGAGAACCTGACCGTTCTTGTTGAGCTTGCGCGGATTGGCCTCGTCGGGGCCCGCGACCGAGCCGTCCTTACCGCGATTGTCGTTATTGGTCAGGGCGACGTACACCTTGCCGGTGTAGGGGTTGGCCTCGAAATCCTCGGGACGGTCCATTTTGGTGGCGCCGACCTTGTCGGCCGCGAGCCGGGTGAAGACCGCGACCTCCGCCGCGGACATGCCGTCGACCAGTGAGGTGCCCTTGCCGTCGGCTTCGGTCCTCAACAGCGGAATCCACTGTCCCTTACCGGTGAAACCCTTGTCGGAGGGCACCGTGCCCGAGCCGTCGATCTTATCCGGATGATCGCCGGTCAGCTTGGCGACAAACAGCGTGCCCGCGTCGAGAATGGTCATATTGTGTCGCGTGCTCGCCTGTCCGCTGCCCGCCTGGATCTTGCGGGAGGAGACGAATTTGTACATGTAGTCGAATCGCTCGTCGTCACCGGTGTAGGAGACGACATCGCCCGCCTTGGTCACGTAGATGGTGGCGCCCTCGTGCTTGAGCCGTCCCATCGCCGAATGTTTCACCGGTGTCGAGGCGGGATCCCACGGGTCGACCTCGATGACGTAGCCGAATCGGTTGCCCTCGTTGGGTTCCTGTGCCAGATCGAAACGCTTGTCGGTGCGCTCCCACTGGTTCGCCGTGGCGCCCTTCGGATATCCGTAACGCTTGGCGCGCGGCTTGCCGAGCGGATCGCTGACCTTGTCGCCGTTGGCGAAGTAGCCGTGGAAATTCTCCTCGCCGGAAAGCACGGTGCCCCATGGGGTCACGCCGCCCGCGCAGTTGGCGATGGTGCCGAGTACCTTGGTGCCGCTCGGATCGGCGGTCGTCTTGGTGAAGACACTGCCGGCGGCGGGGCCGGTCAGCGTGAATTCGGTGTCGGCGGTGATCCTGCGGTTGTATTTGCCGAAGACGGGAGTCAGTGTGCCGGTGGCTGTTTCGCCCTTCACCTCGACGACGGTGAGTCCGTGCGCGGCTTTGGTGATCGCGATCTGCTCGTCGGTCGGCGCGTCCTTGTTGTAGCCGCGGAACATCTGCGGACCGGTGGTGTATTCGTGGTTGACGACGAGCAGATAGGAATTCGGCTGACCATCGATCGGCAGCAGCGCCGCGAAGTCGTTGTTGTAGCCGAACTGCTTGCTCTGCGCGGCGGCCGTCTGCTTGTCGAAGTCGAAGGCGGGCGCGTCGGCGAAAATCGGGTCGCCCCAGCGGATCACGACGGACTGCTGGTATCCGTCGGGGATCACCAGCGCGTCTTCCTTATTGGGCGCGACCGCGGTGAACGCGGTTCCGGTGCCGACGGATCCCGCGGGGGCATAGGTCGGAGTGACCGAACCCACCGCGGCGTCGTCGTCCCCGCAGGCGGCGAGCGCACTGCCCGCGCCGACCGCGAGTACCGCGGCGGCGCCGCCCTTGATGAGGCCGCGCCGGTTCAGGGAGCTGACGATATCGCCGAAGTACGCGCCCGCGGAGGTATTGGGCGCCTCGTGGAAGCACGCGTTGGCGCATTTGTATTCACAGGTCACGGACGCACGCGCGGACTGGCCGCCATGCTTCACGAAGAGGGCGAGGGGTTTCGAGATCACGATGACTCCCTGGATTGGTCCGACGCGCCGCACGCTAAACGTCTCAGACTAGCCAGAGGAAAAGCGCAGGTGAACGACTGACCAATTAGCGAACCGTCGGTTGGCTGTTGCGGTGCCGACACGAGAATCCCGACGTCCGCGCGGTATCGCGAACGCCGGGACCGGCGGAGATCTGTCATGGTTGATGTCGGATTCGGGGCGCTGGAATTCAGGCATTGACCGGCAGCGACAGCACGACCTCCCGCTCGTTCTCGGGCAGGTAGTGCACCTGCACGATCCGGCCCACCTGCACATTGCCGACAGCGGTCGGTGGCAGGAACTTCTGCACGCGGGTGCCGAAGGTGGAACCGTCGGGCCTGGTGACGATCAGTCCGAGTTCGATCTTGGAATGCCCGTCGCGGATCTCGCCCGGTACCGACAGCGACTGCACCACCGCCTGCGCCCGGATACCGCGTTCGGCGATATCGAGTGTGGCCTCGGTCGTGAATCCCTTCCTGATCATGGACGCGTTCATCGCCCGCTGCGCCTGCGCTCCGTTACCGGACAGATCGACCTCGACCTTGTCGGTGCGACCTGGCAGGTACCGCACCGGAAGCACAACCCCGGGCCGAAGCAGCGCGAGTTCGGTCAGCGGCACGATCATCCGCGCCGCGGAGTGGAAGACCTTGCCGTCCGCGCCCTCGACGCTGAACTCGATGCGCACCTGCGGCTGGTCGTTCAGGGTCACACCGGTGTGGTGGAACGATTTCACGGTCCCGAGGCCGATCAGGCCGCCTTGGAATTCGGAGCTGTTCAGGCCGGTGAACGCCTGCAGGATGCCGTCGCCGGTGAAGGCGAAAACCACCGGGACGACGGTGAGCGCGATGATCGGCAGGGCAATCTGCCAGCCGATCCAGCCGATTTCGTAGGGGTACTCGCTGTCGAAGGTGAATCCGTGCCAGAGGTAGTAGCCGATCGCGAGAGCGCCGAAGAGCAGAGCGATGGCGCGGGCCTTGGTCTTCATGATGGTCCTTTACTGCGGGAGTCCGGGGGATCGCACTCGAATCCGCGCTCCCCGCGATTGCATGCGGGAGCGCGGAATTCGAGGCGTGGTGGGGTCAGGCGCCGACGATGGTCGTGCAGGCGAAGGTGATCTCGAATTTCGAGTTGGTCGGGCCGGCGAGGGGGTTGGTCAGATCCGGGGCGCCGACGCCCTCACCGGTCACCTTGTAGGTGTTGCCGTCCTTGACCACCTTGGCCGAACCGCCCGGCTGGCCCTTGCCGTAGGCGACCGCGTAGGGCAGGCCGTTGGAGCCGCCCTTGCTGCCCGCGATGCCGACCGCCTGCACCGTGTCGCCCTCGATGCTCGCGCTGACGCTGAGCTGACCGTAGGTCGAGCTGTTGGTATCGGTCAGGGCCAGCGCCAGGGTGCTGCCCTGCTTGGCGCAGGTGGTGTCGAACTTGGCGTCGAGCGCCTTGCCATCGACCGCGGCGGCGGACTTGCCGCCCGCGGGCGTGCCGGGGGCCGCCGAGGTGGCGTTCGTGGCCGTAGAGCTGGGGGCGGAGCTGCTGGAATCGTCGCTGCATCCGGTGACGAACAGGGCGACCGCGGCGGCGGAGGCGGCGACTGCGGTGGTGGCGAAGCGGATCTTGGTGTTCATTTCGGTTGTCCTTCTCTTCTCGGTGTGTCCGGCGCCCCGGTGGGGCCGTTGAGAAAAAGGTATGGAGACCGCGCGCCCTACCGATCCCAGGTTTCGGCGGTCCGCATTCGGCGAGACTCCGTTAACCTGGTCGAATGCGACGACCGCGCGCCATGGTGCTCGATGAGGTGTGGCGCAGGCTCGATGGCGTCGAACCGCTCAGCGGACCCTCCGGAGGGCCGCTGCGCCGCACCGTGAAGCTCGTGCTCGATCCGCTCGTCATCCGGCCGGTGCAGAACCCGAGCTGCGCGGGGCCGATCCTCACCGAGGACGGTGCGACGTTGCTCGCCACCAGAATTCACGCGAGCGCCGACGTGCTGCGAGCGACGGCCGCCTGGTTCACACTGCTCAAACAGGTGCGGCGGACACTGCGGATCACCGAGGGTCATCCCCAGGATCTGTACTTCCAGCGCTGTTTCGAACTCGCGACGACGGAGGGGATGCCCGACCCGTCGCGGGACCGCGCATCCGCCGAGGAGACGCTGCGCGATATTCACGAATTCGCGGCGGGACGTACGACGCAGGCGTTGAAACAGCACGTCACCGACGAGTCGACGGCCCGTGACCTCGCTGGACTCATCGAACTCGCGTGGCGACGGCGACCGGCGGCGACCCCGCCGCGCGCGACCCATGCCGCCGAGCTGACCGCATTACTCGACGCCGCGTCGGACGCCCGATGGGAAGGCGACGGTGGCGACGGTGGCGACGGTGGCGACGGTGGCGACGGTGGCGACGGTGGCGACGGACAGGAATTACTGGACCGCCTCGTCGCCGCGCACGCGGGCACCCATTCCGGCATGGCCCTGTGGCGACGCGAAACCGCGCCGAACGCACAGCAACTCGGCCTGACCGAACACCCTGTGCCGCGACAGCCCGCGCTCGGCGCGTCGGCATCGACCTCGCGGCTCGCCCTGCCCTTCGACCGGACCGTCTACGAGCGCGTATTCACCGTGCTCCAGGCTTCGAGTGAACGGGCCGAACTCCCGCCCATTCCCGAATTGGTCACGACCGAGATCGCCCGCAGCTGCGCGCCGTGGGCGCTGCTGGACGAATCGCTTCGGGTCACCGCCGCCGCCGGTGTGGCATTGGCCGAGGGACTCGCGCCGGTCGACGCGCGGCAGCCGCTCGGTCCGCGGCGGATGGCCGTGGCCTCCGCCCCGCTCGAGGTCACCGTGCCACCGGAACCGTCCGGCGCGAACGGATTCGGTTCCGGTGCGGAGACCTCCGCGCAGCGTGCGATCAACAGCCGCTGGCAGCGCGAGGCATATGTCCTACAGGCGCGGCGGCTCATCCTCGACACCGCCTCGGCGATCGCGCCGGACAATCCCCTCGCCACGATCGCAGCCGAACTCCGCACGCCGTGGCGGCCGTACCTGCGCCGACTGTGGGTTCGCCTGCACGGCCGCGACGTGCGCGAGGCGGGTGTCTTCGAACCGGACGAACTGTGGGATCTGCTCGACGGCGTCGCCCGATCGGTCATCCTCGATCACCGGACCAGGGTGAAGAACGCGCTCAGCGCCCTCGCGCTGGCCGCCGACCCGGATTCGACCGAATCGAGGGCGAGCTGATGACCGAGGTGAGCATCCGGCCGGTCGCCGACGGACTATTCGTCATCGCCCCGGCGGGCGCGCCGACGGTGCTCGACGGCGCGCCGAACCTCGATGTCCTCGCGCTCGAAGTCGGCGGCGGGCATCTGAGCTGGAGTCTGCTGGACGCGGAACCCATCCCGGCGGCGGTCATCGACCATCCGGACCACGCGCAGGAATGGCTCTGGGCCGTCTACGGCGAATCCGTCGCCCTTGCCGTCGCCGACCGTCGCACCCTCGAATTACCCGCGCGCCCTGCCCTTCCCGATCTGCTCGCGAAGGCGTGGCGGCTGGCCTATGCGCACTGGGCGGCCCGGTGGTGGCCCGCCTCGACCATCGACGGAATCGCGGCGTTGGACCGCCGACTGCTCGAGGAGGAGATCGCGGATTTGACCGAAGCATGCGATCCGATCGTCGACGGGGCCGATGCCGCGATGCCCGTCATCGCGGCGCGGGCCGTTGAGGTCAGCGGGCGCCAGGATGATTACGCGCTCGCCGCCGGTGGTGACGCTGACGGCGGCGCTCTGACGCTGGCCCGCGGTGTGGGCGGCTGGGATTGGCGTGGCTGCCCTCCTGGACTCGTCGACGCCTCGGAACGTGCCGTGTCCTGGGAGGTGACACGGGATTCGGGGACGACGACGGTGCTGGTGCGCGCGGTCGCCGCACCGGATCTCGCCTCCGGCATACCGCCACATCTGCGGCCTCGGGCGATTGTCGGCGCGGCGGGCGACGGCCCTTCGGCCGCGTTCCCGGTGGGCGCGGCGGACTCGAGCGGCGTATCGGGCACGACATCGACCGAGATCGATCTGTCGCTGGTCGGCGACACCTGGGTCGGACGGAGTTCGGTGGCAGCGGGTCCGGTGACCGAGGTGGGTATCTCCGTGCCGGGGTTCGGCCTGCCCGCGCTCACCGCGCCCGAGGATCCGGAGATCCGCGCGCGGATACGCGATCTGGCGATCGCCAGGCTCGCCCGCGCGGCGGATGCCGACGACACCGCCTTCGACGCACCACTGCTTGCCGAGATCGCCGCCGCCGCGACAGATTCGGATTTCTGATGGGCCAGCAGACGCCCGACGACGGCCGCGAGGTCCTGTTGGAAGGCGCCGCCGCCTACCAACGCGGCGAGGTCGCCGAGGCTCTGCGGATCTTCGAGCGGGCCGCGCGCACCACGACGGGCGGACTACGGGTGAGCGCCCTGATCAATGCCGCGAGTATGGCCGACGAACTCGGCGACCACCGAACCGCGATCGGCTGGTATCACGAAGCGCTGTCGGAGATTCCGGCGGACGCGATCGAGAAGCGCGCCTCGGCACTGGTCAACTATTCGCAGGCGCTCCAACACGTCGGCGAATTGGACGACGCGCAATCCGCGCTGGAGCAGGCGCGCACGCTGCTGACCGACAACGACGAATTCGGCACGCTGCGCGTCGCCTGTCTGCTGTCGCTGTGCGCCGTGGCGTTCCACCGCGGGCAATGGCATCACACCATCGAACTGGCCACCGAATCACTGGACGCGGCAGTGCGTTTCGCACCACATCTGGCCGGACATCCCTTGATGAATTTGGCGGGCGCGTACTTCGAGACCGGTCATCGCGAACTCGCGATCGATTTCGCCACGCAGGCGATGGCCGCCTTCGAATCCGCGCAGGACCGCAACGGCGTCGCCGAAACCCAGCAGAACACCGCCACCATGCTGCTGCGACTGGACCGTCTCGACGAGGCCGAGCCGCTGCTGCTGGCCGGACAGGAATATTTCGAACGCGCCGGACTCGGCTATCGCGCCGGGGTCGGACTCAAAGCCATGGGATTTCTCGCCGAAGGCCGCGACGAGCTGGATCGCGCTGACGACTGCTACCGCAGGGGATACGAGTATTTCCACGCCTCGGGCGCGGTGCTCGACGCCGCCGATGTGCAGGTCCGATTGGCGACCATCGCTTTCCGCACCGGACGGATTCACGAGGGCGAACAACTGATCGCCGCGGCATTCCACGCCTACGCCGCACGGGGCCTCGGGCTACACTGCGCGCAGATCGATTTCTGGCACGCGGCACTGCTCGAGACCGTACTCGACACCACGAATCCGCCGGATGCCGAAATCTTGTCCGCCGCGACGGATCTGGCGGTGACCTCGGCCGTGGCCATCGATGCCGTCCGCCACACCTTCGGCAACGGCAACCAGCGTGAACAGTGGAATCGCCGGATCGCGGATCCGGCCATGCGCATGGCCTTTCGATTCGCGTACCTGTCCGGCAACGGGCCGATGCTCACGGATCTGATCGAAACTCGCTGCGCTGGAACAACACTGAATATCGCCGCATGGAATATCGCCGCGCCGGAGCGACATCCCTTCGAGTTGCTCGAGCCGCCGATTTCCGACGGCAACCCCGCGGACCCCGGCCGAGCCGACCACAACGATCCGCAACGATCCCCCGACGAAGCCGCCGCGGACCTATCCGACGGGCCGACGCTGATGGCGGGCGCCGCGTCGCGCACCGCCGATTCCCGCGCCGGGGCCACCGCCCTTCAGCTCGGATCGGCGCTGGCCGAAGTCGCCGCCAGCGCGGGACTTCCGGTTGCGCCGCCACCACGCCTGGCGGTCGGACCCGACGGTCATATCGCGCTCGCCGCCTATATCGCGGCGGCCGAACAGCGGTACGGGCGCAGCGTACGCGACGACCGGGTGATTTCGGCGTGAACGTCGAACAGCCGACGGTCCTGGTGCGCATGGCCGATGCCGGTGATCTGTACATGTCGTGGCGGTGGGTCGGCGATATCGCACCGCAGGGTGCGAGCATGCTGCCGGGAAAGCCGGTCGACGACGCTGTTCGCCTGCTCGCCGAGGCCCTGCCGACCCCGAGTACGCCCGATGGCCTCGAATACGCGCTCACCCGAGGCGCATTCGCCGATCCCGGCACCGAGTACGCACTGGCCCAGTGTCTTTCCCGCGCTCTTCTGCCCTCCGGACTCGCCGAACCGCTGGCGGCGCTGCGTCACAACGGAGTGCGCCCGCGTATCCGCTTGCAGCCCTCGCCCCGGGTGGCCCAGGTGCCGTGGGAGATCATCGCGCCCGCACCCACATCGCGCCTGATCGATCTCGCCGATATCAGCCTGCTCGCGCCCGCGAGCATCGTGCACGCACCGGGGCGCAGCGCCCGATCATGGGAGCACGACCGTGACCTGCCGGTCGTCGCCATCCTCGACCCCCGCATCCCCGGCTTCCGCGCCGACTCCGCACTGGGTTCGGTACTCGGCCGGATGAGCGAACCCACCCCGCTGACCGCACGTATGGCGGAATACGCCGCGCGAGGACGGCTCACCCCGGCGGTCACGCAAGCCACCGAGATCTTCCGCCGCACCGACGTGGACCGCGATTGGCTGAGTGAAACCCTGCGCCGAGGGGCAGCCCGATTGATCTACGTCGGCCACGTCACCGCCGCCGACCCCGAGTCCGGACGCAGCGAGAACGCCGAACTCCACCTGGCCTGCACCGCCGAATCCGTCGGATTCGCCGAACCCGACCGTACCCACCGTCCACTGTCGGCCAAGGATCTCCTGCTCGGCACCCATACGCTCAGCCCGAAACCCCTGGCGGGCAGCGAACTCTGGCCGATGCCGAGCCGGATCGCGCTCATCGCGTGTGAAAGCGGCGGCGATCTGCGATTCTCCGAGGCGCTCGGCCTCACCGCCGCCATGCTCACCGGCGGCGCCGAACTGGTCACCGCCAGCCGCTGGCCGCTCCCCACCGACCTGGCCTTCCAGCGCATCGCGGGCGCGGCCCCCGATTCCCGTCCGCTTCAGGACACCATCTGCGCCATCGACGCCGCCCACGAACTCACCGACCCGGTCACCGCCCTCGCCGACTGGCAACGCACCCGGCTGGCGCACTGGCGCGACACGGGCGACATCGAATACTCCCCCATCCTCTGGGCCGCCTTCGCCACCGTCAGCACGGAATCCAGCCGCATGGGATAGATCTTGCCGCTCAGCCCCGGTGCGCCAGAAGATGTTCCATGAGCAGCATGGTGAGGGCTTCGGGGGCTTGCTCGGGGATCCAGTGGGAGATGTCCTCGAGCATTTCGAAGCGGTAGGGCCCGGTGACATGGTCGGCGGTGGCCAGGGCGGCGGTGGAGCCGAAGGCGGTGTCCTCGGTACTCCACACGTAGAGGGTCGCGACGTCGACGGGCGGGGTCGGGCCCGCGAGATGCATGGCGCGATACCAGTTCAGTGCCGCGGTGAGGGCCGCGGGTTGGGTGAACCGGTGCACATAGTCCTCGACACGTTCCTCGGGAATCTTCCAGTCGAAGATCTTGCGGAGCGCGGCGGCGTTGTCGGCGAGCAGAATGCGTTCGGCCACGCGCGGCCTACGCAGCATCTCGAAGTATTGGGACCGTTGGGCCTGGTCCTCGTCCTCGGTGATGGCGCGCAGGAACGCGGCCGGATGCGGCGTCGAGATCGCGGTGAGGGTGCGGACGCGCGCAGGGAAGGCAGCCGCCGCGGCCCAGGCGACGTAGCCGCCGAGGTCGTGACCGACGAGGTCGAAACACTGCCAGCCGAGTTCGTCGGCGATCGCGGCGACATCGCCGACGAATTCTTCGAGCCGGTACGCCTCGACTCGCTCGGGCCGCACACCGGGCGAATAGCCGCGCTGATCGGGGGCGACGACCCGGCAGCCGCCGTTGCCGAGCGCGCCGAGCTGGAATTCCCACTGGATCGCCGATTCCGGAAACCCGTGCAGCAGCATCACTTCCCTGCCACCGGAACTCCCGCAGGCCAGCGCGTCGAAGGTGCCTGCCGCGGTGGGAATCTCGAGTGCCTCGATCACGCCGCCGACTCTAGCCCCGCCCACCGACGTGCTCGCGGCCCCGAGGGGTAAAACGCTCAGTGCTCGTCGTAGTGGCCGTCGTGCGGCGCGTGCCGGTGCCCGTCGTGGATGTAGTCGACATGGTCGCCGTGGGGCACGGCCACGTGGCCGCAGCCTTCGCCGTGTACGTGCTCATGGGTCGCGTGTTCGGTGTGGCCGACGGCCTCGCACTCGTCGAAGTGGCCGTCGTGAGCGCGGTGCAGATGTCCGTCGTGAACGTAGTCGACGTGATCGCCGTGCGGTACCGCGACATGTCCGCAGTCGGCGCCGTGAACGTGCGAATGCTCGGTGTGCTCGACATGTGCTGTGGTCATCAGAATGCCTTCCTCCATACCGATGGACAGGTGAATCTGTGCACACAAACACATTAGCAGGCATGCATCAGTGCAGGTAGCTACCCATATGCCCGGTATCGGATCAGAGCACCTGGGACAGGAATCTCCGCAGTCGATCGGTCTGCGCGTCCTCGAACAACGCCTCCGGCGAGCCCGTCTCCACCACCTGTCCGGCGTCCATGAACACCACGCTGTCGGAGACGCTGCGCGCGAAGCCCATCTCGTGGGTCACGACGATCATGGACATACCGCCGGAGGCGAGGTCGGCCATGAGCGCGAGTACCCCTTTGACCAATTCCGGGTCGAGCGCGGAGGTCGCCTCGTCGAAGAACATGATCTCCGGGCGCATGGCCAGCGCACGCGCGATCGCCACCCGCTGCTGCTGACCGCCGGACAGATTCGCCGGCCGCGCGTTCACCTTGTCCGCCAGCCCCACGATCTCCAACTGCTCGACCGCCGACGCCCGCGCGGCCTCCTTGGACAACCCGCGCAACTTGCGCGGCCCGAGCGCCACATTCTGTACGACCGTCATATGCGGGAACAGGTTGAATTGCTGGAACACCATGCCGATGCGCTGGCGCAATCGATCCGGGTCCTCGGTGAGCACCGAGGACCCGTCCAGCAGCACATCGCCGCGATCGGGCTCGTGCAGCCGGTTCAGCACCCGCAGCAAGGTCGACTTGCCCGAACCCGACGGGCCGATCACCGTCGCGGTCCTGCCCGCGTCGACGTGGATGTCGATACCGCGCAGCACGTGATTGTTCCCGAGAGTGAGATGCAGGCCGGTTCCGGTCAGGGAGGCGCCGGTACTCGTCTCGCTCATGAAGTCAGCGTCCTTCCGTGATCGTGGCCTGCTCGAGCGCGTCGATGGGCCGATCCGGCCTCCCGGTGCGCATCCGCCGATCGATGTGATTCACCAGATGCGTCAGCGGAATGGTGAGTAGCAGATACACCAGACCCGCTGCCACCAGGGGCGACAGATTTCCGGTCTGCGCGTTGAGATCTCGGCCGACCGCGAACAATTCACGCTGGGTGGCGAGCAGACCGAGGAAGTAGATCAGCGAGGAATCCTTGATGAGCGCGATGAACTGATTCATCAGCGCGGGCAGCACCCGCCGCACGCCCTGTGGAATCACCACCAGTGTCATGGCCTGCGTATAGCCGAATCCGATCGCGCGGGCCGCTTCCAGCTGTCCCGGCTCCACGGACTGGATTCCGGAACGGAAGATCTCGCCGATATAGGCCGAGGCCAGCAGGGCGAGGGCCACCGCGCCGAGCCAATACGGATTGTTGCCGGTCAGATTCTTGACCACCGGCCCGACACCGAGGCCGATGAGCAGAATGATCACCACGGCGGGAAGGCCGCGGAAGATATCGGTGTATACCCGAGCAGGCCAGCGCAACCAGCGGGTTCTGGATATACCGGCCACCGCCAGAAGCATGCCGAGCACGGTACCGAGCACGCCCGAAACCACCGCCAGAATCAGGGTATTGGGCAGTCCGGTCTGCAACAGATCCGGAAAGGCCTTGCGGTACAACGACCAGTCGAAGAACGTTTCGCGCAACTGCCGCACCGTGGACTTCGGCGCGTTCACCGGGGTGTCGTCGGATTGCCGCTCGGCGGCGATGGCCGCGAAATCCGGCAGCTGCGGCACCGGGGCCGCTTTGGAACCCGGCTTCCAGCCCGGCGGGAGCTGACGCGGCACCCATTCGGTGTAGAGACGCGCGTAGGTGCCGTCGGCGATCACCGCGTCGAGTCCGCTGTTGAGCGCATCGATGAGCGGCTGATTTCCTTTACCGACCGCCCACGCGGCGAAATTGTCCAGGCTGAAGGCGTTCTGCGCGACGGAGGTGCCGTCACCGGGTTTGATCGCACCCTCCGCCTGCGCCGACGGTGCGACCCAGGCGTCGACCTGGCCGGATTTCAGATTCGCGTACGCGGTGTTGTAATCCGGGAATTTCACCGGATCGAGACCGAGGGTGTGCACGACATAGTCGTCCTGCACGGTGCCCTGCACCACGGCGATCCTGCTGCCGGAAGTCAGATCCGCGAAACCCTTGATCGGACTGCCCGCGGGAATGACCAGCGCGAAATACCCGAAGTCGTAACCGTTGGTGAATCCGACCAGCTGACGCCGCGCCTCGGTAGTGGTGATGTTGGAGGAACCGACATCGAAACGTTTGCCCGCCACCTGCGCGAGCAAACCGGCGAATTCGGTGCCCGAGAACTGCACCTTCAGACCGATTTTCGCCGCCACCGCCTCGAGTAGCTGATTGTCGAATCCGGTGAACGCCCCCTGCGCGTTCACGCAGATACTCGGCGGGGCGTCGGACAAGGTGCCGACACTCAGCGTCCCCGGGGTGATGAGGCCGAGTCGGGCGGTGTCGACGGAATTCAGCGGCACCACATTCGGAGTGGTGAAACGATCCGGGCCCGCGGTCGCCGAGGACGCCAGATTCGTCGGCGCGGCGGAGGCCGCGCTGATTCCCGGCGGCGAACACAGATCCCGTCCCGCCGCCGAATCGTCACCGGAGCCACAGCCGGTCGCCAGCAGGCCGACGGCGAGCAAGAACACGGCGATCAACGCGGAAGACCGCACAGCGGGCAGACCAGCCATGCTGAAAAACCCTAGCCCCAGGGGGTCTGCAACCCTTCAGCAACCCGGTGCGGCGACGCCCCGGTCCTGGTGATTCGATTTCGATCACGGTGATCGAAATCCGTCCGGCATATCTCACGGTTCACCGGGTGCACCGGCCGCGAAGGCGGAGTCGGCCGGCCGAATGACGCGGTCCGACACGGATCCGACGCGGAGCGGCCGCACGCGACGGTGGATCAGGCGATTCCGGTGACCGGCTCGGGGTTCGTCTCGTCGCGCCAGCGCACGGCCCCCACGACCTCATCCAGGTCGTAGGACGGCCCGCTGACGCCGACCGTGAAGGTCGTGACACCCGCGGACACGAATTCCGCCGCCCGCTCCGCCCCCGGCCATTGCACCGAACGCTCGATACGCGCCTGATCGGTGCCGACAGCCGCGCAGTGATCGGCAAGCACCCTGTTCTTGTGCGCGAGGACATCGAGGTCGGCGAAGGTGTGCCAGATATCGGCGTACCGGGCGACCAAGCGCAGGGTCTTCTTCTCGCCGCCACCGCCGATGAGGATGGGAATCTTCCGCGTCGGCAGCGGATGCAACCGCTTCAGGCGGGTGGTCAGCCGTTCCATATTCTCCTTCAGCAGCGCCAGCCGGGTGCCGGGCGTACCGAAGTCGTAGCCGTACTCGTCGTAGTCGCGCTGGAACCAGCCCGCGCCGAGGCCGAGGATCAGGCGGCCGTCGCTGATGTGGTCGACGGTGCGGGCCATATCGGCGAGCAGATCCGGGTTGCGGTAGCCGCCACCGGTGACCAGCGCGCCTAGCTCCACCCGTTCGGTCTGCTCGGCGAACGCGCCGAGCATGGTCCAGCATTCGAAATGCGCACCGGCCGGATCGCCGCTCAGCGGGAAGAAGTGGTCCCAGTTGAACACGATGTCGACACCCGCGTCCTCGCTGCGCAGAACCGCGTCGCGGATGAGTCCGTACTGTGGCGCGTGCTGGGGTTGCAGCTGAACTCCGATACGAACAGGACGACTCATGTGGTGCTCCTCGTCACTCGGTGGGTTCTCCGATCGAGGCTACCGGTGATCGTCATCGGGCCCGGCGATCGCACGCGGGTGAGGGGCGGCGGACACTCAGCTGCCGATCAGGTCCGGTCGATATGATCGCCGAGGTGAAGGCACTTCCCGACACCTCGGTGACCGTGGCACCCGATCTGGATTCGGTGACGACGGTCGGCCACGAGGACGACCCGGCCGAGGCCGGGCTGACCCGCGCCGATATCGAATCACTGTGGGCCTCGGTGCAGTCGTGGTACCGGCTCGGCACGACCCCGGCGATCCAGATCTGCCTGCGTCGCGACGGACATCTCCTTGTGAACCGCACCATCGGACACGGCTGGGGCAACGGCCCGCGCGACGCACCCGACGCGGAGAAGGTGCTCGCGACCCCCGATACCCCGTTCTGCGGCTTCTCGACGGCCAAGGGCGTGGCAGCCACGGTGATGTTCATGCTGATCGAACAGGGCGCGTTCCGTCTGGAAGATCCTGTGGCCGAATATATTCCGGAATTCGCGGCCAACGGCAAGTCGGCGATAACGATCGGCCATGTGCTGTCGCATGCCGCGGGCGTTCCGTTCGTCACCAAACCCCATCGAGGTTTCCAGCTGATCGTCGACGAGGAACTCGCCGTACGCGGACTGGCCGATCTCGTCCCCAGTTGGCCGCCCGGCCGTTTCCGCGTCTATCACGCGCTGACCAGCGGACTCATCCAGCGCCTGCTGGTGCAGCGGGCCACCGGCAAACGAATGCGCGAACACCTGCGCGAACGAGTGCTCGCCCCCTTGGGTTTCCGCTGGACCAATTTCGGCGTCGACCCCGCCGATGTCGACAAGGTGGTGCCCGGCGTCAAAACCGGTCCCGATCCCTCCCGGCTGTCGATGTTCGTTGCGCGCAAGGCACTCGGCGGCGGCATGGGCAGGGAGTCGCGATCCGACGCCTCGACCGCCTCGTTCCTCACCGCCGAACTTCCTTCCGGAAATCTCGTCACCACCGCGTACGAACTCTCACGCTTCTACGAGATCCTTTCCCGTGGAGGCGAACTCGACGGTGTCCGGATCATCGAGCCCGAAACCCTGCGCGCCGCCGTCGCCCCCGCGCCGTGGCTGCCCGGCGTCGCGGGCAGAGTCAGCCGCGCGGGTTTCGAATTGGGCGGCCGCAGATCGAAATTCGGCCGCGACACGCAGACCCATTTCGGCCGCAGCGGCCTGACCACCCAGTACGGCTGGGCCGATCCGGACCGCGGCCTCGCGGGCGCGATCCTCACCAGCGGGAAATCCACCACGGACACCACCCGCCCCTGGCGTCTGGTCGCCCAGATCTCCGACACCATCGGCCGGCTCGCGCCCGCCGATCGCCTGTTCAGGCCGTAGTCATCCGGGAGTGGCCGGCGCCGGTGGCGTCGGCAGGCACAAGCAGGCGCAGGATCATCTCGACCGTGCGCTCGATGGGCCGGTGCCGTGCGATGGCCGGATACGCCACCGTGCGGACCAGCACAGCGCCGAGCAGCATGTCGAATACGTCGTCAGGATCGACCGCGGGGTCGACGGCGCCGGGCGGGGCGGCGCGCAGGATATCGAGGAATTGCGGTCGCGCCGATACCCGCGGAAAGAGCTCGGGCACCGGCAGCCCGCTCGCGGTCTGGCGGTGGGCGAGCAGGCCCGCGGCGGCCGCGCGTGCCACGGGGGTGGTGAACGCCGCGATATACGCGCGGATGAAGCGACGCACATCGCGTCGGAGATCTCCGGTCGGCCGGACCTGGCGCGGGTCGAATCCGGGGAACGCGGCCTCCTCGATCAGCTCGATCCGTGACGGCCAGCGTCGATAGATCGCCGAGGCGTGCACGCCGGACCGATCCGCCACGGCCTGGATGGTCGTCGCCTCGAAACCCTGTTCCACCAGAAGTTCACGTGTCGTCTCGACCGCGCGTTCGTTGATGCTGGTATCCCGTGGGCGGCCGGGGCGGCGGGGCGGTTCGGTCATATGGCGATCGTAGTAGCCGGATCGGAGACATCCGTTCCCTCTTTCGAGGAGGGAGTCTCCTGTATTGATTCAGGAGACGGTCTTCTATAAATCGAAAAGTGTGGCTACAGTGCGAACAGGGATGCGGACCGTATCCGAAAGAAGAAGAGGGTGAAGCCGATGCGCGCTGCGGTATTGCGGAGCGGCCGGGTCGAGACCAGAGGGATCGATGATCCGGTTCCCGGGCCGGGGCAGCTGTTGGTTCGGTCGCTCGCGTGCGGTATCTGCGCGTCGGATCTGCATTTCATGGACCATCCGGAGGCGGGCGCGTACGACGACACCGGGATGGCGACCTACGACCAGGATGTGGACATCGTGATGGGGCACGAGCTCTGCGCCGAGGTCATCGACTACGGCCCCGGCACCGACCGTCGGATTCCGGTGGGGACGCGGGTGAGTTCACTGCCGATTCTCTCCGTCGGCGGGCGCCGCAGGATCATCGGCCAGAATCCGGATTCGCCCGGCGGTTTCGGTGAATACCTGCTGTTGGACGCGGCGATCACCCATGTGGTGAGGTCGGATCTGCCCAGCGAGGTCGTGTGCGTCGCGGACGGGATCTCCGTCGGCTGGTCGGCCGCGGCGCGAGCTCGGGTGACGACGAAGGAGGTGCCGCTGGTCATCGGGTGCGGCGCGATCGCGTTATCGGTGATCGCGAACCTCGCACGCATGGGCGTCGGCCCCATCGTCGCCGTCGATTTCGTGGCATCGCGCCGGGCGACCGCACGTGCCATGGGAGCGCACATGGTGATCGATCCCGCCGAGATCTCTCCCTATCAGGCGTGGCGCGAGATGGCGACGGCGTCCGCCGCATCCATGGGGGAGATGATGGCGGCGACCGGACTTCCCGGTTGCGTGGTGTTCGAATGTGTCGGTCTCCCAGGGGTTCTCGACTCGATCATCAAGGGGTGCGAGCGCAACACCCGCATCTTCTCGGTCGGCGGTCCGCCCGAGGGCGAGCATCTGCACACCATGATCGCCAAACGCAAGGGCTTGAATATCCAATTCGGCGGCGGCCCGTTACCCGTCCACTGGGACGAGGCGTTCGAGGCGGTGTGCTCGGGGGATCTCGACGTGTCGCCGATGCTCGGCCGGACGGTGGGACTCGACGAGGTGCCCGAGGCGCTCGACGCCGCCCGCGACGCGAACGGCCCGGCGCGCATAGTCGTCGTGCCGTGAACCGGTCGGCACGGACGTACCACGGGGAGGCACAGGGATGACCGAGACCGACGAACTGCGCGCCATGGTCGCGACATTGGCCGCCCGGGTGCGCGCCCTGGAGGACCGGGTCGAGATCATGCAACTGGTCGCCCAGTACGGCCCCGCTGTCGACAGCGGTTCGGGCGAGGCCGCAGCGGCGCTGTGGACCGAGGACGGCGTCTTCGATGTGGCCGGACAGCTGCGCATGGAGGGACGCGACGACATTGTCGCCATGGTCGCCGGCGGCCATCAGAGTTTGATCCGCAACGGATGCGGCCACGTGCTGACGGTCCCGCATATCGTCGTCGACGGTGACACCGCGACCGGTCGCGGCTATGCCCTCAATATCCGGTGGGACGCCGAAGCCGACCGATTCTGGGTGGCCAGGGTCTCGGCGAATACCTGGCGGTGGGTGCGGACCTCGGCGGGCTGGCGCATCGCCGAACGAATCAACGCCAACCTCGACGGCACGGCGGCACATCGCGAGATGCTCGCTCCGCCGGACGGTTCGGCGTGACTACCCGGGACCGGGCGCACCGATGCGTCCGGTCGGCGCGCGAACTCCTGACACCGCATTCCACAGGTCGACCCGCGCCGACTCGGCCGCACCCGCTTCCGCCCACCGTGAAAGGACTCCTTCGATGAACCGGACTCTCAGCGACAAGTACGGACCGTGGGGCGTCGTCGCCGGTGGTTCCGACGGTGTCGGCGCGGCGTTCGCCCATGCCATGGCGGCGCGCGGGATGAACGTCGTGCTGGTAGCGCGGCGGATCCCCGTGCTCGAGGCGTTCGCCGACACGGTCCGCGCCCGGCACGGCGTCGAAGTCCGCACGCTCGCACTCGATCTCAGCGCTCCCGCCGCCGTCGCCGAACTCGCGCGGCACACCTCCGATGTGGAGGTCGGTCTGTTCGTCTACAACGCGGGCGGCGACGATCGCAGCGCGGCCTTTCTCGACAAGGACCTCGATACCCACCTGAACCTGGTCAACCGCAACTGCACCGCCGTGCTCGAAGCGGCCTACCGGTTCGGCGCTCCCATGGTCGCGCGGGGACGGGGAGCCATGGTCCTGGTGACCTCGGGCGCGGCGTGGGCGGGCGGGGCCGCTCTCGCCGCCTACGGGGCCACCAAGGCATTCGATCTCATTCTGGCCGAAAGCCTGTGGGCCGAATGGCGTGGCAGCGGAGTCGACGTCCTCGGACTCGTCCTCGGTAGAACCGACACCCCGTCGATGCACCGGGTCCTCGATGCCAGCGGCGAGCCGCTCGGCGAGCTCGCCGACCCCGATGACGTCGCCGCGGTCGCGCTGGACCACCTCTCGGACGGGCCCACCTGGATCTGGGGCGCGAACCCGACAGGCGGTTCGCCGCTGGGCGCGATGAACCGCCGCGACGCCGTCCTGGCCATGAGCCGAGGCGCGTCGCAAGCCTGACCACCGAGTCGGCCGACTCCACGCTATCGCGACGCGCGCATCCGTTAGGATCGCCGACCAGCCCTGTACTCGGATCGTCCGGCACGTTCCTGCCGGTGATGGGAAGTGAATTCTTCATGGCAACGGTGACCTTCGACAGCGCCACCCGGCTCTACCCCGGTTCGACCAAACCGGCCGTCGACCAGTTGGATCTGGAAATCAACGACGGTGAATTCCTTGTTCTCGTCGGGCCGTCCGGCTGCGGGAAGTCGACATCGCTTCGTATGCTCGCCGGCCTGGAAGAGGTCAACGGCGGGCGCATCCTGATCGGCGACAGGGATGTGACCGACGCCGAACCCAAGGATCGCGATATCGCGATGGTGTTCCAGAATTACGCGCTCTACCCGCATATGACCGTCGCGGAGAATATGGGGTTCGCGCTCAAACTCGCCAAGGTCGCCAAGGCGGAGAAGCAGCAACGAGTACTGGAGGCGGCGAAGCTGCTGGATCTGGAGCCCTATCTGGACCGCAAGCCGAAGGCGCTGTCCGGCGGTCAGCGCCAGCGCGTGGCGATGGGCCGGGCGATCGTGCGCCAGCCGCACGTATTCCTCATGGACGAACCGCTGTCGAATCTGGATGCCAAATTGCGTGTGCAGACCCGCACCCAGATCGCGCAGTTGCAGCGCCGCCTCGGCACCACCACCGTCTACGTCACCCACGACCAGGTCGAGGCGATGACCATGGGCGATCGCGTCGCCGTGCTCAAGGACGGGCTGCTGCAGCAGTGCGCGAGCCCACGCGAGTTGTATCGCGATCCCGCCAACGCCTTCGTCGCCGGATTCATGGGTTCGCCCGCGATGAACATGTTCACGATGCCGGTGCACAACGGCAGCGTGACGCTGGGCGGGTACACGCTGCCGGTGCCGCGTTCGGTGGCCGATATCTGTGAGGGTTCGGTCGTCGTCGGCATCCGCCCCGAACATTTCGAATTCGGCGGCGGGGATGCCGAGGGGATCGAGATGGAGGTCGACGTGGTGGAGGAGCTGGGCTCGGACGCCTACATCTACGGCCGCACCGTCGCCGCGGGTCAGCTCAACGGCGCGGGCGAAACCATTGTGGCGCGGGCGGATTGGCGCAACCCGCCGACCAAGGGCGCGCGGATGCACCTGGCGACCGTCGCGGAGCACATCTACTTCTTCTCCGCTTCCGACGGCAGCCGGTTGAACTGACCCGTCGTGGGTGCGGGAGGCGCGGTGCGGCCTCCCGCACCGTGTCGCGTGGACGGGTCACGCGTCATCGCGAGCGCCCCGCATCGCACGCACATACTCCTCGTTGAGGCGCACCCCCAATTCTTCCAGCGCGATCTCCTTACCCGTCGCGCTGCGCACCTCCACCCGCACCGGAGCGCCCGTCGCTTCCTCCACCAGCAGCAGCGGGGCGGGCCCGGGTTGCAGGTAGGCGTCACCCCATTGCATCAGCGCGAGTAACGCGGGTAGCAGGTCGCGGCCCATCTGGGTGAGCACGTATTCGTGCCTGGTCCGCTTGCCCTCTTCCTGATACGGCCGCTTGGCGAGCAGGCCGGCGTCGGTGAGTTTGCGCAGCTGCGCACTCGCCGCGGCGTCGGTGATGCCGACGCGGGAGGCGAAGCCGTCGAAGCGGCGGGTGCCGTAATAGGCCTCGCGCAGGATCAGGATCGCGGAGCGGGTGCCGATCAGGTCCATCGCCTTCGCGATGGAGCACGCCTCGGGTTTCCACGAACTCAGATCGGCCAACGGTCCTTCCATCACGGCTGCCATGACGCACATCATAGCAAACTCTGGCTTGAGTCGACTATATCTAGGTGTTACCTTAGCTATAGGACAATAGAGTCAGGTAGAGCAGCCGGACTCGCCCTCCGAGAGGAAGCACCATGAGAGACGCGGTGATCGTCGAGGCGGTACGCACCCCGATCGGCAGAGGTAAGCCGAACGGCGCGCTGCACGATGTGCACGCCGTCGACCTGCTCGCGCACAGCCTGCGCGAAGTGGTCGACCGCACCGGCATCGATCCCGCCCTCATCGACGACGTGATCGGTGGCATCGTCACCCAGGTCGGCGAACAGGGCGCCAATATGACCCGCCGCGCGGCACTGGCCGCGGGCTATCCGGAATCGGTACCCGCCACCACGGTGGACCGCCAGTGCGGCAGTTCCCAGCAGGCCATCCACTTCGCCGCGCAGGGCGTCATCTCCGGCGCCTACGACATCGTGGTCGCGGCGGGCGTGGAGTCGATGGGCCGAATTCCGATGGGCGCGAGCATGATCGGCGGTGGTGACTTCTCCGGCGTGGCCTTCGCCGACCGCTACCCGGAGGGACTGGTGTCGCAGGGCATCAGCGCCGAATTGATCGCGGCCCGTTGGGGTCTTACCCGCACGCGGCTGGACGAATTCGCCCTCGCCAGCCACGAGAAGGCGGCCCTGGCGACGAAGAACGGCGCTTTCGCCCGCGAACTCGCCCCGATCGCGGGACTGGAAACCGACGAGGGCATTCGGGTGGGCAGCACCCTGGAAACCCTCGGCAAGCTGCGCCCGGCCTACTACGACGAGGCGATGGCAGCCCGCTTCCCCGAAATCGGCTGGCGGATCACCGCGGCGAGCGCGAGCCAGGTGAGCGACGGCAGCGCCGCCGTGCTGATCATGACCAGCGAACGAGCCGGCGAACTCGGCCTGAAGCCGCTGGCCAGGCTGCACAGCTTCGCGGTGGCTGGCGACGATCCGCTGCTGATGCTGACCGCCGTCATCCCAGCGACCAGGAAGGTGTTGCGGCGCGCCGGACTCCAACTTTCCGATATCGACCTCGTGGAGATCAACGAGGCGTTTTCCCCCGTGGTCCTGGCCTGGGCACAGGACACCGGCGCTGATCTCTCACGGGTCAATGTGAACGGCGGCGCCATCGCCATCGGCCACCCGCTCGGCGCGTCGGGCGCACGGCTGATGACCACGCTGGTCCACGCCATGCGCGAGCGCGGCGCGCGCTACGGCCTGCAAACCATGTGTGAGGCGGGCGGTCTCGCCAACGCCACCATCATCGAGCGACTATGAGAACACGGTGGTACCCGTCTTCCGAGGCGGGTACCACCGTCATATCGAGACCACCACCAGCGCCACCAGCAATCCGGCCAGCCACGATTCGACCAGCAACGGCACCGCGACGATCGGTGCCCACCCGATCGGACGACGCGCCCGGACCCGTGCCAGCACCCGCTCGACGGCCACCACCGCCGAGAACACGACCCCCGACCACGCGACCACGTAGGCGAGTGGCAGATATCGAGCGCTCCCGCCCGGCGCCCGCTCGACCGCGTCGTACACGGGTATGGCGGCCAGAATCAGTCCGCCGACAACGAATGCCAGCGCCGAAGCCGTTGCCACCCTGACGATATCGCTCAGTCCACCCCGCCGATCCGACCGCATACCCCAGCATGACAACCGAGGCGGTCGCGCACCGCCGATCCGGACTTTCCCGGCCGCCGTAGGCTGAGAGCCGATGAGCGACACCGAGCCCGTTGTCTACGCGATACCGCTGCGCACGCGTTTCCGTGGCATCACCGTGCGGGAGGGGATGTTGATCCCCGGCCCGCTCGGCTGGGGAGAGTTCTGCCCGTTCCCCGAATACGACGACAGGGAGTCCGCGGGCTGGCTGGCGACCGCGATGGAACAGGTCGGCGACGGATGGCCGGAACCGGTGCGCGACCGGATCCCGATCAACTGCACGGTGCCGGCCGTAGACGCGCGGCGCGCGCACGAGATCGTCACGAACTCCGGGTGTCGCACCGCCAAGGTGAAGGTCGCCGATCACCCGGATTCACTCTCGGAGGATCTGGACAGGGTCGAAGCGGTCCGCGACGCGCTTGGACCGGACGGCGCGCTGCGGGTCGATGCCAACGCGGTCTGGGATGTCGCCACCGCCATCGCGAATATCACCAGGATCGACCGTGCGGCAGGCGGTCTGGAATACGTCGAGCAGCCCTGCCGGACCATCGAGGAATTGGCCGAGGTACGCCGCAAGGTGAATGTGCGCATCGCCGCCGACGAGTCGATCCGGCGCGCGGAGGATCCGCTGCGGGTAGCGGTCGCGGGCGCGGCCGATATCGCGGTACTCAAATGCACACCCCTCGGCGGTGTCCGGCGAGCACTGCGGGTCGCCGAGGCCGCGGGACTGCCCTGTGTCGTCTCCTCCGCCTTGGAGACCAGCGTCGGGCTGAGCGCCCAACTCGCGCTGGCGGGGGCGCTGCCCGAACTCGACTTCGCGTGCGGACTCGGCACGATCTCGCTGTTCGACGGGGATGTGGTCGCCGAATCGCTGCGTCCGGTCGACGGGTTCCTGTCCGTGCCGAGGACGCCGCCGTCACCGGATCCGGCACTGCTGCGACGGTTCCGGCATCCGGATCAAGAGCGGGTCAGGTGGTGGCGCGACCGTTTCGAGCGGGTTCGGGCATTGCTCGACACATTGTGACGTGGCGATTCGCCCACGAGACGGTCAACAGAAGCGGGCCCCGCAGCCGAGCAGCGACGTCCTGAGTACGAGCGCGGCCTCGGGACCGATCACACCGTCGACCAATTCCACGTAGCGCGTACAGAATTCGGGGCCGTGCGGCGCGACGGTCGCGGTCGCGGTGGCGGGTTCCAGGTGATGCGCGAGTTCGTGCAGCACGACCAGTTCACGTAACGCCCACGCGGTCCCGCCGGTATGCAGGGGCACCGCCAAGACCGCGTCGGCGACCTCGTAGTGCGCGGCGGCCGCTCCGGCACGCGACCGCACCCGCAGGGGGACCGAGGCTCTATCCCATTGCGCCCGTACCCAATTGAGCGCGAGCACCTTGTCAGCATAGACCTGAACCGATGCCACCGAGGCGAAACGGCGTTCGATCGGCAGCGTGATCCGCGAACCGTACAGTTCCACCGTGCGACTGCCCGCTCGGTCGGCGCGATCGAACATCCCGCGCACCAACCGCTCGGCGTCGTAGACCTTGGCGCGCTGGATGTCTCGCACGCTCACGGTCGGTGGCCCCGCGCCCGGTGCGGCACGCCGCGATCCTCGACCGCACCCGCCCGCATCGGTCGCACCGACACCAGACGGCGGCACGCGGTCCGCAGCGGACTCATCCCTGGCCGCCCTCGGTCAACTGTCCACGGGCAGCGCCCAGTTCCGGCGACGCGCCGAGCCGCGCGGCCTTACCCGCCCGATCACCGGCCTGTCGCGCGGCCGCGGAATGCCCCGCCGACGCCTGGGGCCCACGCCACGTACCGCGCGCCTCGGAGGTGCTGGCGTAGAAGTCGGTGAGCTCGAGTTCCTTGTCACGCAGGGCCAGTGCCGTCCCTGTCGCCGTCTCCGAGGTGACCGCCTCGGCCTCGACCTCCGATTTCACCTCGGCGAGTCGGCGTCCGACGCGCGCGGCGAAGGCCATCTGGAAATTCAGCCGGGCTGTCACCGCCGCCACCGGCGCCTGCACCCGCCGCCGCACCCGTCGTCCCCACTTCTTCTCGATGACGATCTTGTCCACCGTGGCCGAGCGGTACTGCCCGGATTTGATGTAGTGATCCGACGCGCGCACCATCTGCACAAGCAGACTGGCGTAGAGCGCCTCGCAGGTATCGATATCGGAATCGAAGCCGAAGGCGTAGACCTGGGTCGAGGTGCGCGCGACATCGCAGCGCACATCGTTGGCCGACGCTATCGCCACGAACAACTGCACGTAGGTGCGCAACCCCTTCTTACCGGGCTCGCCGATCGGAATGATCCGCTGGGTGGGCGTCGACCTGCGTTCCCGCCCGGCCACATGCGCGCGAGCCACCGCGATATCGATGGAGGAACGGGTCGCCAGCCGCTGTGCCGCGGCGAGGAAGGCTTCGGCCTCGTGTTCGTTATCGGTGGATTCGGCCTTGCGCAGCAACCCGCCGATCCGCGTGAGCATCCGGTCGGAACCCGTGTTCGGCGCAGTCATCGCCCCTCAGGGTAATCGTCGCGACAGCGCACAGTGCCCGGCCCGGTGCGGGTATGTCTCACCACAGAAACGATGGAGTAATCGGGCACGCCAGGTGAACACGATGTATCTTGCGTTGTGCACCGCCAGGGTGTGCCGCTGCTCACGTCGTAACCAATGGAGTGTGTCCTCGATGGCTTTGAAGAGGGTGTCGTCCCTACGTTCGTCGCTCGTACCGCGGGCCGCGCTGGCGGCCGTGTCGGTGGCGCTGCTGACGGCGACGTTCACCAGTTCATGCTCCAGCGACAGCGGCGGCAATCCCACCGGCCAGAACCTCACCGGACGTGGCCCGATCACCTACGTCGAGGGTAAGGACACCACCGAGACGGGCGCGGTCAAGCAGCTCATCGAGCGCTGGAACGCCTCACATCCCGACGAGCAGGTGACATTCAAAGAGCAGTCCAACGACGCCTCGCAGCAGTACGACGACCTGGTCGAGCACATGCGCTCCAAGCAGTCCGGTTACGACGTGGTGGCGCTCGATGTGCCGTGGACCGCCGAATTCGCCGCCAAGGGCTGGATCCAGCCGCTGAAGGATTCCTTCGCGATCGACACCTCGACGCTGCTCTCGCCCCCGGTCGCCAGCGCCACCTACAACAACACCCTCTACGCCGCACCGCGCAATACCAACGGCGGCCTGCTGTTCTACCGCAAGGATCTGGTCCCGAACCCGCCCAAGACGTGGGCGGAGATGCTCGGCCAGTGCCAGATCGCCAAGGACAACAACATCGGCTGCTACGCGGGCCAGTTCGCGCCCTACGAGGGTCTGACGGTGAACACCTCCGAGGTCATCAACGCCTTCGGTGGCACCTTCGTCGGTCCCGACGGCAAAACCCCCACGGTGAACAGCCCACAGGCCAAGGCGGGGCTGAGCACCCTGGTGAACGCCTTCAAGAACGGTGATATCCCGCCGGAGGCCATCACCTTCAAGGAGCCCGAATCCAGCAATGCCTTCGCGACGGGGCAGCTGATGTTCCTGCGCTCCTGGCCGTCCACCTTCGGTGACGTCGGCGCCGAATCCTCCTCGGTGAAGGATAAGTTCGGCGTCGCGCCGCTGCCGGGCGAGAACGGTGTCGGCGCCTCGACCCTCGGTGGTTACAACGCCGCCATCAGCGCGTTCTCCAAGAACAAGGCCACCGCGCTCGACTTCCTCCGCTTCCTCATCAGCGAGGACGCTCAGCACATCATCGCCTCTGGCGCCCTGCCCTCGGTGCGCGCATCGATGTACGACGATCCGGCGCTGATCGCGAAGATGCCCTACCTGCCCGCGCTCAAGGATTCGATCGCCAGCGCGGTACCGCGCCCGGTGACGCCGTTCTACCCGGCGGTGTCGAAGGCCATCCAGGACAACGCATATGCTGCGCTGAAGGGAAACAAGTCCGTCGACGAGGCGATCGCCGGTATGCAAAAGGGCATCGAGACGGCCGGATCGTAAGCGGTGCGCACAGCAGCGGACCCGACCAGCCCGTAGGAGTGAGATAACGGTGTCGGATCCTTCGGGAACGGCTACACGCGTGCCGAACGACGAATTCCTTCCGCGTAAACGCGGTTTCGGTGAACGCATAGCGCTGGAATTACGCAAATCCGGTAAAGCCTGGTTACTGGTCGCCCCGGTACTGATCGCACTCGTGGTCGTCATCGGATATCCGGTGGCGAGGGCGCTGTGGATGTCCTTCCAGAAGGACCAGGGCCTCGACCCCGCCACCGGCATGTTCGTCGAAGGCGGCGGCGCCGGCTTCTCGAACTACACGCACTGGCTGCTGCAGCAGTGCCAGGCGAGCGGGGAAACGGTCTCCTGCCCTACGGGCACCCTCGGCTCGCAGTTCTGGATGGCGATCGGGGTCACGCTGTTCTTCACCGTGGCCACGGTCGCGCTGGAAGCGGGCATCGGTCTCGGCATGGCCATGGTGATGGGCAAAACCTTCCGCGGCCGGGCGCTGTTGCGCGCGGCGGTGCTGATCCCATGGGCGATTCCGACCGCGGTCACGGCGCGGCTGTGGGAGTTCATGTTCCAGTACGACGGTGTGGTCAACCGGGTGCTCGGCACCCACATCCTGTGGACCTCGGATGAATGGCCCTCCCGGTTCGCGGTCATCGTCGCCGACGTGTGGAAGACGACGCCGTTCATGGCGCTGCTGCTGCTCGCCGGTCTGCAGGTGATCCCCGCCGACGTCTACGAGGCCGCCAAGGTCGACGGCGCCAGCGCCTGGCAGCGGTTCACCCAGATCACGCTGCCGCTGCTCAAACCGGCACTGCTCGTCGCGGTGCTGTTCCGCACCATGGACGCGCTGCGCATGTACGACCTGCCCGCCATCATGACGCTGGGCAACCCCTCGACCCGCACGGTATCGATCCTGGTCGTCGATCAGGTGCGCCAAGGACCCAACAGCGCCGCCGCGCTGTCCACCCTCACCTTCCTGCTGATCTTCGCGATCGCGTTCGTCCTGGTGAAGGTGCTCGGCGCCAACGCGGTTCGCACCCAGGAAGACCAGCGGAGGGCGGGATGAGCCACACTCTCGCAGCGGTCGTCCCGCCCGACCGGGTGCGGGTGTCCCTCAAGACATCGGAGGCGCACTGATGGCGACCATGACCAAGACCGCCTCGGCCCGACCGGTTCCGTGGACCAAGAAACTCGGCACCGTGCGCCTGTACCTCGGCGTACTGATCGTGCTGGTGTGGGGACTCGCCCCGTTCTACTGGATGGCCGTCACCGCGTTCCGCGACCCCGACTACACCTTCGACAACACCCCGTGGCCGACGCACGTCACGCTGGAGAATTTCCGCAACGCGTTCGACACCAGCCGCGGCAACGACTTCGGCAAAGCACTGGTCAACAGCCTCATCATCGGCTCGATCACGACCGCGATCGCCCTGGTGATCGGCATCTTCGCCGCCTACGCGCTGGCACGACTCACCTTCAAAGGAAGCTACGCGGTCTCGGGACTGATCCTGAGCGCGTCGATGTTCCCGGTGGTCGTCCTGGTCACCCCGCTGTTCCAGCTGTTCACCAACCTGGGCTGGATCGGCGAATACCAGGCGATGATCATCCCGAACATCTCGTTCGTGCTGCCGATGACCGTCTACATCCTCGCCTCGTTCTTCGCCGAACTGCCGTGGGAACTGGAAGAAGCGGCCCGCATCGACGGCGCGAGCAAAGCGCAGGCATTCCGGCTGGTGATGCTGCCGCTGGCCGCGCCCGCGGTCTTCACCACCGCGATCCTCGCGTTCATCGCCGCGGTCAACGAATACCTGCTGGCCCGGCTGCTCTCCAGCAGCAGCACCGAACCGGTGACCGTCGCCATCGCGCGATTCTCCGGTAACAACCCACTGGTCCAGCCCTACGCGGCCATCATGGCGGCGGGCACCATCGTCACCATCCCCCTCGTCATCATGGTGCTCATCTTCCAGCGCCGCATCATCTCCGGCCTCACCGCGGGCGGCGTCAAGAGCTGAGATTTCTGCGGCCCGGGGGCCGCGGGTTCGCGGCCCCCATTGTCTCGCGTCCGAGTGGTCGAGACTCGCGCCTTCGGCGCATGCGCTTCGACCACTCGGAC